>JBBTZR010000063.1:10172-22685 GCA_038078475.1 Patescibacteria group bacterium | reverse complement strand
ATTTCTTAAATATGATGGCATTAATAATCGTCATGGAGTCCTCGATGAGATGACGCCTGAAAATAGCAAAGGACACGGTAAAATAAATTATAGCACCAATTATGATGACCAAAATTAAGCTGGCAACACTCGCTGCAAAATTTGTCGATAGGGCACGAACTACTAAAAACATGACTACCGAAATAAACAGAGGACCGAGGATATTTCTGGCAACCGAGACAGGCAGTTGTTTTTTGATGAAATAAATAGTGGCGATTGAGGTGATGGCCACAGCTGCTGAGGCAATTCCAACTCCAATATAACCGAACCTTAGAACTAACGGGTAAGTTAGGGCCCAAGTGGCAATTGTCCAAAATACCATAAAGTTTAGGACTATTTTGGGCCGGCCTATGGCAAAAAGCGCATTAGTGAACGTTGTTGCGATAGCAGAAAAAATAGCATTGACTGCAAATAAATAAAATAGGGGGATAGCCGGTTCCCATTTACTATAATTTGGAACAAGCGCAACAATTTTGGGAATAATTGCAACCATACCGAAAACCGAAGGGTAAACAAAATAGGTGACGAAAAACAGCGATTTTTCAATTGCTTTGGCAAGCTCGTTAGGATGGCCTTGAAGACGGGAGTATGTCGGGAATGTGACTTTATTGACGTTGTCCATAAAAAACCTTAAGGGTACGAAGGCCCATCTCTGCGCCCAGCCTATGTAACCGATTGCAGCAAAAGGCAAAATTTTGCCCAAAAAAATTGTTAAAAGGTCGTCCTTTAAAAGCGCAAGAATGCTATTGAGCTGAAAAGGAATTCCAAAAGACGTTAATTTTTTAGCACTTTGGCGGCTAATGTTGACTTGGGGGCTCCAAGGTGAAAGGACATAAATTAAAAATAAGCCAACAATTCCCCGCAAGATGACTGCCCAGGAGAATGAGGCAATACCAAAGTTTGAGTAAGCTAAGACGACTGCGGTGGTGTAGAAAACAACATTCTCTGCAACCTGAGGAATAACCAGTTTTGTGAAGTTTAATTTTCTCTCAAGAAGTATCGAGGGGATGGTTTTTAGAGACGAAAAGACAAGTGAGAAGATTAAAACTCGGAGTAGAAATAGACCGTCGTGATCCAGGCCATAAAACTTAGCGATAGCGCCAGAGGCGGCAAGGCCCGCGACGACTAATGTAAAAATAATTAGTTGCTGAAGCGTAAAGGTGGTTGCTAAATCTTTCTGCGATGGTTCCTCTTTTTTTTGGATAAGCGCTGCTGCCAGTCCTATGTCTGAAAAATAAACGAATAAGTTAAGGATTGCCGAAACGACGAAAAATATACCGAAGATGCCAGGATCAAGAAGAATTGTTAAGATAAAGGTAGCAAAAAATGCGAAGGCTTGGATTATGAACGTGCGCAAAGTAAAGGTGACGACACCCGAGATTGCTCTTTTTTTAATCAGTTCTAGATCTAAGAGGTTTTCTGCCACTTTTTTATTACCCCCACGAGAATTATTAGCACGGTGAGTAAACTTATACTGTTGGCTAGTTTGCGAATGGGTGTGTTTTTAAATTCTATATTAACATTATGTAATCCTTGGGGAATGGTGAAAGTGATAAGTTTTAATTTGTTGTCATCATTTATCGACACTGGTTCTTGATCTACTTCTACTTGCCAGCCTGGAAAATTAAAAATGTTTGCCTGTATTTTTACGTCTTTGTAAGCATCCGTCGAAAAAGTAACTTGTGAAGGAGTACTTTTGGAAATTGTCAGATTTGCAAGTCCCGCTACCGTTTCAATTTTAGTTTTTGGTATATCAACTTTTTCAATATCGACAAGGTTTGTGCCAAGATCGCTTTTTACAAGTGGCACTCCTTTGGGGAGGTACTCGAACGATGAGTGAGATATGTCCCAATTTATAACCTCGGGGCTGGTGGCAATTTGGTCGGTCAAATCTGTTCGAAACTCTTGGGGTTTGAATAATTTTTGGTTGGTGATAACCAGCAAAGTGACCAGAACGATCACGGAAAATAATTTGACTACAGGTAACTTTAAAAAGTAAACAAGAGCTCCTGTCGCGATTGCCAAGAAGAGTGCTGTGAAGGTTAGAAATCTCCAGGGGAACTGAAGATAGCCAAGAGGCGGGATAAGATCCCAAATGAATTGGGAGTAAAAAGTAGTCATGAAAGCAGCGAAGAGAAAACTGACGAAGATAGTAGTTAGTAGTAGGTAGTTAGTAGTAGGTAGGTTTTTATCTCTGTTTCTAAACCAGTGGATTGTCGCAATTAAGATTGCAGTAATCGATGCTAAGACGTGGAGTTTGCCGATTTTGAATGAGATGCCGTCCGCAAGGCCGGCGGCTGAACCTCCAAATCCCCAGGGCCAATTCCACAATTGTTGTGGATAAACAAAATGGATATTATAGTTGGCAAGACTCACCAGTAGAAGATCATCGACGATTGTGAATTTTTTCTCGGCCAGTGCCGGAATCCAGAAGAAGGCACTTAGCCCAAGGGCTAAAACAACTGACAACTGGCAACTGACAATTAACTTTTTTTTATCTTCGGATCTCCAAATAAGAAATAGTAAATAAAATGGCAACAAAAGCATAAACGGTAAAAAGATGAGATTATGAGTGATCATCAGTAGCGCTAAAAAAATGCCAGATAGATAGATAGAGAGTCTCTTAGAAGTTTTGTAGAGTCGCCAGAAAGACCAAAGTATCAGCGGCAGCCAGACAAAAGAGAACGATTCAGCCAAGGCACCTCTAATGTAAACATCAATTGCCCTGTAGGGAACATACATGTAAAAAATGGCAGCTATGATGCCTTCCAGCTTGCCCCAAAGCTCTTTTACTAATATGTACATTGCCAGTCCGGATGCAAAAATGCCCAGGAAAAACACAAGCTTGACCGAGTCCACAAATCCAAATCCGGCCAGGTGAAAAACTTCGCCGACTATGTAAACAAGTGGCGGGTAGAAAACAAATAAGGGATAGCCGAAGCCAAAGCCTAAACCATCTACCCAACGGACTGGGAATTGGCCGCCTTTGATGGCTTGATCAAAAAGGAAAAGTCGGGCTATTTGTTGATCGTCATGAATAAGGTGGAGGCCAGGTTTGAGAAGTGGCAGGCTGATTGCAGCCGCTGCGATGAAGATGGCAAATAAAACAAGCAGGTTAGTTTTCATTCTGGAATATGGATGTAAACCGATTTACCACGCAAGCTTGAGGCATCTTTGATTAATGCTTCCTTATTATAGTAAATCGTAAGAGTGGGATCATTGTAAATTGTCCTGATTGCGTGATTTTCTAGAAGTGCTTGTTTTTCGAATTTTGCATTTAACGGATAGAGAATAACTGCGTTTGGTGGCAAATAGGGAAATTGCATTTTAACTTCCTGGCTAAATTTTTTGGCTGTTTTTTGGGTTTCGACTATCCAAGAATTTATTTTGTAGAAACTTAATGTCGTAAAAGACGAGAAGAGCCAAATTGATAGAACTGTTAAAGATAATGTATTCGTAGTTTTAGACAAAAGATAAGCAATACACCCGTAAAGACCGATTGAAGCAAGGGTTAGATACATGGAAAATGTGTGATTGGGAACTATTAATACTGGAAAAATACCGGCAATAAACCAGAACAGTAGAAAGATCAGTGGTTTACCTGCTTTAAAGCTGGGGTTTGCGCTTGCACGAATAAACGGGAACGTTCCTATCAATAGGATAATCAGCAGTGCGGAAAGAAAGCTTTTTAATACCAGCGGCCAATACTCATAGAAAAATTTAGGATTAAAAACTATTAGATTGTTTATAACCTGCTTTTTGAACTCTTCTGGTATGTTGAATGTCCATAATATATACCAAAATAGGGCTTTTACCGATTCTAGATTAAAAGTGGTAGTGTATTCAGTAATTTGGGGAACTTTAATAAAAAGTAGGCGTAAGATTACGTACACTGATGAAATAATGATAAAAGGAGAAAAAAGTTTAATTGACTTAAGAAAAGAGTTTTTGAGGACAAAGAAATAATAGAAACCAAAAATTGCCGGCCAAGTTACAGAGAATTCATAGGAGCCGACTGTAATAAGGAAAGAAAGAAAAGTTAAAACGAAGAAAAGCAGCTTCTGGGTTTCTATGAACTTGAAAAACATAAACGCTGTTAAAAGCCAGAAAAATGTACCGATGATGTTATAAGCTGCAGCGATCCAAGCAATGGACATGAAGTGAATTGACGATGTTAGCCATAGGAAACTAGCAATCAGTCCAGTCTTTGAGCTTTTAAAAATCCTAGTAGTAACTTCATAAATTAAAAATCCTGATAACAAAAACAATAAGAGGGTAATCGTCCGAAAACCAACCGGGTTTAAGCCAAAAATGTGCTGGGAAATGAAAAAGTAGTTCTGAAGACTGATTGGCCTGTAAGCAATTATGTCATCACGAAATTTAAAAAATGATAGATATTCTTTTAGGCTAGTTGCTTGAGAAATATTAATTTCAAAAAAATCGTCTTGAAAAAAATAATAATCTAGACTTCCTCCGTAAAGAAAAAGCGCGATTAAAAATGCGAATAAAAAAGATATCATTAATTGACGCTTGGGCTGATTTCTATGACATTTGCACCGCTTGGCAGGCTGACTGGCTTTTGGTGAGTAGTATAAATACTTTTAAGGCTTGTGTCTTTGTAAATTACCTGGACCGCGTCTTGATCATTTAGAGATTGTTTAACGTTGTCTTCTGTTTCGACTAAAACAAATTTATTTTCTCGCGAAAAACGAATATCAGCAGGCTTGAACAAGAAAATTGTGTTTGATGGCGGTTTTTGTGTCTGTTTTTGAATCTCTTTTATATAAGCTCTTGATATAGCTTGCTGATTGGGAATCCAATGATTCGACCTAGTAAATGAAATGGTCAAAAAAGAAGAAACAAACCAGATTATTGCCAAGACTGATATGATCTGTAGTTGATATTTTTTTAAACGATCGAGAGCTCTGGCCAGAATATAGAAAATGCCAAGAGAGCCGACCACGACATACATCGAGTAGGTGTGACTAGGCAGAAAAAGTACGGGAAAAATCCCAACGACAAACCAAATAAAACCTTTTGTCAGACTCGCCAAATCCAACTTTTTGGCGGCCAGAATTAAAAAGCTAAAAAGAAAAATAAGTGGCGTGATTAGGACACTCACAAATGGCAGAACTGCTTGGACCGAACCTTTTAGGTTAGAAAAGAAGAAAATAGTGGATACTTTTTCTGGGATATTAAATGTCCAAGCCGCGTACCAAAATAAGTTAGTGATAACCTTTGGGTTAAGTTGGACCTGATATTCTCCTCGGCTGGGTAAGGGAAATATTAAAAATCTCAGAGCTAAATAAAAAATAGCGATTGCTGCAAAGGGTGTCAGGTTTTTGGGCGTTATTTGGAATTTGTTTTTGAGCAGAAGAATAATGGGGATGAGAGTTAGGGCGAATTCAGATGAGGCTAGTGCTAGAGTGAGACCAAAAATAGACAAGATCAGTCTGTTTTTAAAAAAAAGGATTAGTGATGCAAAAATAAAAGTTGGGCCAATTATATACGAGGACGTCGAAAGCCAAGAGATTGGGACAAAATGAAATGCGGCTGTAGCATAAAGAAAAGACATAAGTAAGGAGATGTGTTTGCTTATTTTTAGGGTGCAAAAAAGATAATAGACGAGAACAATGTTGAGAAGATGAAAGAAAAAGGCTACAAGATGATAACCTGTAGGATTTATACCAAAAACCGTTTGGCCTAATTTAAAAAAAATGGGCATTGAGATGGGCCGCCAATAAATAATGTCCTCGCGGAAATTCAAAAGAGATAACCAGTCGCTGTTTTGAACCCAATTTAAAACAAACCAATCATCTTGAAAGAAAAAGTAATTGAGACTTGGGAAGTATAAGAATAATGATACCGCGAAAATTAAAGGGAAAATCAGCCAGAGGCTCATAGGTAGCGTTTTTTAACCGCCCATAAATACCATTTAAGATATTTGGGCAGCCACTTGGCTAGATAAAATCTGGACTCTTTGGCCAGATAGGTCCAAGTAGTTGGTACTTCTGTGACCAAAAAGCCTCCAAAGTGAGCCTTGACAGTAAGCTCAATTGCCAGTTCGAATCCTCCGTCTGATTCTATCTCTACTTTATCCAAAAATTTCTTGGAGTAAAGCCGAAAAGAATTGGTGGCATCGCGAGTGGGAAGACCCACTAAATAGTGCAGACTAATTCCAGCGACACGCGAAAGAATTTGTTTGAGAAACGGCCCGCCTATTTGATGTCCGCCTTTCATATAGCGGGAGGCAGCAACAACATCAAATCCTTCGCGAAATTTTTCCATCATCTTATTTAAAACTTTGGGGTCATCTGTTAAATCTGCCATCATCACACAAACCGTTTCACTTTGCGCCTTGGAAATACCAGTTTTGAGAGCGTTTAAGGCTCCCCTACCACGAATGTTTTTGACGAGTCTAACGTTTGGGTACTTTTTTTGCAGTTTTTTAACGGGGCCAATTGTCGTATCTTCATCCATATCATAGACAATTAAAAGCTCATGCGGGACCTCTACTGAAGACTCGACACGTTTGATAGTCTGCCCGATCACTTTGCCCTCGTTATAAACAGGCATGACAATGGAGAGCTTCATGCCTTGATTTTAGTGGTAAGCGCTAATGGTTCGCAAGCATAGAGTTTTTTCAAGCTAGTAAGGACAATTTAAACCAGCTTGCGTCCATGGCCATTGTTTCCAAGGCCGGTTACCTTTTTGAATATCGTACAAGTAAGTCTGGTAACCAACATAGGCATTAACTACTGGATTAGACCACAAATTGAAATCCACACGGGCATAGTCAAACCAAAGCCTTTTAAGCTGAAATAATCCAAAAGACTTTCCACCATCGCCGACAGCAAACGGTCTATTACGACTTTCGCAATATACAACTTCGAGGGCTTGGGTAATGAGCTCTTCTGGCCAACCGGCTGTTCGAAGCCATTCGACTACCTGATCTCTTGAAATTTCACTGGACACAATAATTTCCGGCTGATTAATTTCGCCTGCAATCTTGATGATTCCGGAGGAAGTTGACGGTAATGAAAGAGAATCGTCCTCTTTTACGACATATTCTTGGCTGGTGATCATCTCGTCAGGCAGCAGATCTTCCGGGAATGTTTGACTGATATCGGCTTGGGGTAGAGGCGAAATTAGAGGATTTTCCCAGCTTGGTGTAAAATTATTTTTCCCAAGAACTATGGTAGTATGCGTGGAGTCCGATTGAGGAAGAGGATTGATTGGCAAATCGTTTTCATTGTATACTCCAGCTGATACGGCGACCGCGACAATAGCTGGCAGTCGCCATAAATTTTTCTTGATATTTTTTGCGCTCGGGGCGCGTTTTTCGGTTTCAGGTCCCACTGATTCCTTTCTAGCAACCCGAGCGCAATTTTATGGAAGATAAAAAAACCTCTGGCGAATCTGCCAGAGGATGCAATTTATAAACTTCCTTGCACCCGTCGTGCAATTACTGCTTCGGGTTGCGGATGCTTGTTTCTTGCGGTGGAAGTACCGCGGCTTGCCCCTTCGATAAACCTCAGGGACAGTTCTAGCATCACTATATGTAGAAAATTCTCTCGCGAATTTTCTTTTTTAATTGACTGGGGAATTTTACACTAATGATAATGGGGATTGCAAGTTTTCAGATGTCACGCCAGCGGGCTTCGAAGATGTCACCGAGACCCTCGATTGGCTTTTTGGCAAGGTGGGATTCGAGCGACCTAATGGTGAAGATTATTTTGTTGGTTTTAAAGATATTCCAGACGTCACAGACGACGCAGGTTTTGGAGACAAGTTTGTGCACACTGGCAATATCCATTTTTTTGTAAAAATTATGGTTAGTTGCCAAAAAGATCAGGTCTGCTCCTTTTAAGACTTCATCAAGATTACTTTGGTAGCCGGGGACATATGGGTCGTGCAGAAAGACTTTGGCTCTTTCCCTCTCGAGTGCCTTTTTAACCTTAAAAGCTAAAGATTCCCGAATATCATCTATCTCTGCTTTGAAAGCTAAACCCAAAATCACAGCTTTTTTACCTTCAAGCTTGGTGCGCTCTCGGACTTTTTTGATTAAAAACAGAGGAATCGATTCGTTGATTTTCCAACTGGTGGCGATGAGATCGGCAAAAGGCACATCACCAATTAAGAAAAAGCCATCTTTAAAAAGACAAGGTCCTCCGGTTAATCCCGGCAGTGCCAACCCTCCCCTTTTATAATTTTTGTTGACCAGATCAACTATTTGGTAAATGTCCCGATGGTGATTGCCGGCAAGTATCATAAACTCATTGGCGATGGCAAAGTTGATGTAGCGGTACATATTGGTGAAGAGCTTTGCCAGTTCCGCAGAAATGGCGTCTGCGAGATTGACCTCAATATTTAAGTTTTTGAAAAAGTCTGCGGCAATTCTCGTGCTTTCCCGATCGATGCCACCTACAATCTGGGGAATAATTTTTAGCTCCGCCAGCGATCTGCCCTCGGCGATCCTTTCAGGGCAAAAAGCCAAGTAAAAGTTAGTACCGACCTTAAATCCAAGCTCTGTAAGATATGATCTGACGTACTGACTGGTGCCCGGCGAGACTGTTGAGCGCAGGATCAAAAGCTGGCCGCGTTTGAGATAAGGCCTAGCGGTTTCTAATGCCTTGTCGATTTGGACGAGGCTTGGATTCATATTCTCATCGACCGGAGTTCCCAAAGTAAGAATGATATTTTGAACTTTGGCAATATTTGAAAAATCTGTTGACGCGTGAAACGCTTTTCCTACGTACTTATCTAGAATCTCCTGGGCTCCGTCTTCCATAAAGGGCAGCTGCCCTTTGGAAATCGTGTTGACCTTTTCTTGGTCGATATCCAAACCGTAAACTGTATGGCCATGATCGGCCAGAAAAAGCGCAAGAGGAAGGCCGACTCGGCCGATCCCGACAACTGCCGTTATGGTTCTAGTTTTCCTGTGGCTTTTTGCTTCCCTAGCCAAGTGATTACCTCCAAAAGTCCATCTTCGAATTTTACTTGAGGCTCCCAGTTTAACATTTTTTTGGCTTTTTGAACATTAGGGACTCTTCTTTTTATATCATATTTGAATGGTTTGGCGAACTTCACCCTGAATGGCTTTTTAACCTCCATTGCCATCCAGATTTTTTTGGCCAGATCAATCATTTTAATCTCAACGTCTGAGCCGATATTAAAATCTTGATTTTGGCCGTTTTTGGAAAGTGCTGATGTGATAATGCCATCGGCGATGTCGCTAACGTGAGTGAAACAGCGTATTTGATTGCCGTCTCCAAGCAACTGGAGCGGGTATTGGCCATGCATCA
Source organism: Patescibacteria group bacterium (assembly GCA_038078475.1). Lineage (GTDB taxonomy): Bacteria > Patescibacteriota > Microgenomatia > Curtissbacterales > GWA2-41-24 > JBBTZR01. The sequence goes on along the minus strand of JBBTZR010000063.1, from coordinate 13,341 downwards.
CTTTTCTGACTAAGTCCGGGATTACATGGGCAACGCCGATCTCTCTCTCGGGAAATTCACCGGTACCATAGGCATTAAAAGGGCGGCAGATTGTGTATGTCAGTTGGTACTGATCGTGAAAGGCGTGGCAATACCACTCACCTGTGAGTTTTGAGAAGCCGTAAGCTGTGAGAGGAGGTGGAATTCTGTTGATGTCATCCTCTTTTGAGGGGAAACGGACCGCCGATTCAAAAACCATAGAGGAAGATATATAGACCAATCTTTTGATTTTATTTTTGACGGCTTCCTCGAATGTCGTGCTGTAGATTTTGTTATTTTCCGAAAGAATCGCCGCAGGATATTTATGGAAGTAACCAATACCGCCGATTTTGGCGGCGGCGGCAATAACAATATCAATGCCAACAAAGGCATCGCTGGCGGCTTGGCGATTAGTTAAGTCAACTTTTAAAAACTCGGCTCGAGGATCAAGTCTTGTGTCCTTTTTGGAGAGATTGTCGGCGACTCGGACCATAAAACCCCGATCAAGAAGTTGCCTGACAATTTCTGAACCGATGAACCCGGCGCCGCCGGTTACTAAGAATCTGAGATTATTTTGGGTTTGCGCCATAAGGTAAAAAAATATACACCAGTACCAAATAAAGCCAAAAGTGAGATAACCTCGCTTGCTCTTGCGACTGGTGAGCTAGTGTAACTGATTATAGCTTTGTGGCTACCGCTTGGCAATTTGACGGAAATTACGCCAAGGTCATTATCGTAACTTATCTGGGAAGGCCGGCCGTCAACTTTGGCGACAAACTGAGGAAAATAAACTGTATTGATTTTGAGTGAAGTCTGGGCTGGGGACTCGTAAACTGCTTCGTATTTTAAGTGTTCTTGGGATTTTGTAACTATTTGCCCGGGACCTACCAGCTCAATTTTTTCGGCAGGCCTATCTTTTGGTTTAAGTCTTACCCAAATGGGTAAATACTCATCCCGGGAATTGGTGGTATCTTCGTTAGTTGCGTAGTAGTTATCGCCTCGATCAACAAATGTAGAAGGTTTCGTGTAGAAAATGGTAGATGTGATGGCGGCAACTGCGACAAGCGCGACTAAGAGGGTTTTGTTTTTAGCTGAGTCTATAACAAATGCTGCCAAAAATGCAGTAATAAAAATAAGTATGGAGTGCATTCTCCAAGGAAATTGAATGGCATCGGCGCCGGGCAGATTTTGCCAAAAGGTCAGCGCCAGTTTTGTGTTTGTCAAAGTAATTAGGACAAAAGCTATCAGCATATAAGAGATGAGGTTATTCGAAGAAAAGCTTTGCTTATTTTTGGTCTTGGTCGCAATCATTATTGTTAGTGTCGCCAAAAAGATAAAAACCGCGACCAAGCCAATTTGGACTGATAAACCGTCAGGACTATTGGGATTTGGGCCATAGCCCCATGAAGGAAAGATTAGTTTAGAAAAATCCACTAAATGGTCGGTGATTTCCGAAACCTTAATTTGAGAAATTCTAACCAACTTTAGATCGTAAAGTGCCGGGAGCCAAAAGAAAGTGGTAGTGGCAATTCCTAAAATGAAGGAGGGAACGTACCCTATTATATTTTTGCCAAGTATAATGCGCGACATGACCAAAAAGAATGGTAAAAACAGAACGGCAATAACGTTGTGCGAGAGAATTAAAAGTCCAACAGCTAGGGCTAAAATTGGTGCATATATTTGTTTTTTTTCTCTTAACTTAAGAATACAACCAGCGATGACGGGAACCACCGCAAGGGCAACAATTTCTCCAAGGCTGCCCCTAACATAGAGGTCGACAAACCGGTATGGAATAAATAAATAAATGATTGCTCCCGCAAAAGCGGCAGTATAAGTGGCGATTCGAGAAAGCGCCCAGTACATTGCCAGAGACGAGATCACTGTTGAGGCGATGAATACGGCCTTGATACTGTCTACAAATCCAAGCCCAAGAACTTTGGGTATTTCTGCCAGATAAAACGGCAGCGGGTAAAGAAAGTTTAGAACGGGATAACCATAGTTGTTGTTAAGCCGTTCGACATAGCGAACTGGAAATTGACCGGAGGTGAGAGCTTGATGAAAGGCGGTGAAACGAATTACCATCCACTCACCGTCGTGACTTTCAAAGAAACCTTTTTTGAAAAATGGCCAGAGAGTAACAAGTGACAAGATAACGAGTAAAATTAAATGCCTTAACATAACGGATTAAAATTGCCTCTTTCTTATGAGATAAAGAGACAGGATAGCTAGACTGGCAAGTGTTACTGCGCTTGTTTGTCGTCCAATCACAAATGATTTTGGCTGGTATTTAAAAATTACTAAGTGACTACCGGCAGGGACAGCGACTGCACGCATGGCATAGTGAGCACGCAACAGTTCACTCTTTTGGTTATCGATATAAACATTCCAGTCGGGATCATGGGTATCGGAAAGATAGAGGAGAGAATTATATTCTTTGTTGGTTTTAATGGTAACAACACTGGGTTCGTAAATAACTGCCTCGGGAGAGGCGATGTCCCCGGCAAAATCGGAAATCGCCAGTTTCGGTTCTTTTTCTAAGATTAAAGTTTTCAGGTCAAAGTTGGGATCATAAATTTTTTGAATTATCTCCTCGTCATTTTTTAAAACTGTGTACTGGGTGGTTAAAAAGATTCGCGGGAGTACCGGTTCTCGCTTGTAAAATTGGAATTTGCCAAGTTGATAAATTCCCTGTACATCGTCACCAGTAAATCTTTCAAAGTGCCAGTCTGCTCCGGTTCTGGGATTATCTTCTTTATCAAGCAAGTGACTAACGCCGAGAATTTCAAAAAGCCTTTTTCGCCTGCCGTTCTCCTCGTTTGGGAAGACGCCGTCGGAGCGCGGGTAAGACTGGGGAACGCTGCCAGTAAAAGACGAGGCCAAAAGCTGGGCGTATCTTTCGAGTCGCAGACTGTCATAGCCTTCGGCACCATAAACTTTATAGTGAGTCGGAAAATTGAAGTCGATATGGGCAGTTCCGCCTCCATAAAATCTGTTCAACTTAACATTATCCTGTAGCCATTTAAATACCAGATGATCGGGGAAAATGAATTTTTTGGGAGCGACAGGTAAAAATTTATTGGAATAATAAACACCACCAACCAGAATGACGGTAAAAATCCCCAGAACCAATAAGCCTTTTTGAAACTCGTCA
>JBBTZR010000063.1:0-10072 GCA_038078475.1 Patescibacteria group bacterium | reverse complement strand
ATAAATCTTGAAGGAGTTGTGGAATCAAGAAGTGGAATTCTTAAAGTTTTAATAAGGTAGGTAATTGGTCCGGGAACTGCCGAGAGAATAAAAAGTATAGCTACTGCCGTCGCAAACAAGACAAACCCTCGGCGCCAAAATCTCGCGACTCCCCAAAGGGCAAAAACAAGCGGGATAACTCCAAAATAGGGTGTGAAGTCTCCGTAACTTTGGCCCCAGAAGTTATTGGCAGCCGGATGGCCGAAGAAATCACTGGCGAAAAAGGAGACTAAGTTTTTATAAGGTAAGATCGAACGGTCGAAAACTTCTCTGGAAAAAGGCAGGGAGATTGGCGACTTGGTATAAAAGTCGTAAGTGGGGATGAGCTGGATGGCGATTGCCCCCAGCGATAAAAAAATTACAACAACTAAAATTAAAATATTTAAGAGACTTTTTGACTGACCGGATTTGAAGAGCCAATATAGGAAAACGGTTAAGTAAAGATAGATCGTTGTTTGCGGATGACCCGCCAGAGTCGAAAATGAGAGTGAAAGTATGAGTGCCAGTAAAAATCTGGCTTTTTGTTTTTCAAAAAAATTATTTATTGCCCAAAAACTTGCCGGAAACCAAATGTAAGCGTGGGTAATGTTGCCGTTCTCCATCCAGGTAATAAAATAGCTGGAAAATATAAAGGCCACAGAGGCAAAACTGGCGGCGACTACTCCTAATTTAAAACTTCTGGCAGCCAGAAACATAAAAACACCGCCTAAAAATGGTTGAACGATAATCAAGAGTAGCCAGGCGTTTGGCGCGTCTGTCAAAAAGTAAAAAATGTTCGCGGGATAAAAAACGCTAGACTGAAAGTTGGCAAGAAGTGGCTGACCGGAAAATGTGTAAGGGTTCCAAAGAGGCAGATTACTTTCTTTGAACTGGTTCATGGCAAATTCTTTCCATAAATAAATCTGGCGAATGCTATCGGCGCCTAAAAGTTCTTTGTGGGTTGTCCAAGGGTCGTAGCCTTCCCAAGCGCCGGAGTACCAGGGGTAATAAAATGAAACCAGAAGATCGGCAGGGACTGGATAGAGACCGCGTGTGAATATTTTGAAAAACATTAAGCAGGTTACTGCAAAGATAAAAATTATGGCAACAAACTTCGGGTTTTTAAATAGACCTTTCATGCTTTTCTACGATTATATTACCTGGAAATTCTTCTTTCATCTGAAGAGAATTTTGATTTCTTATCTTATCACCATACCAGCCGCTTGAGAGATAGGAGTGACTGGAGTCATCTCTAATGATTAAGTAAAACCTTCTTTGACCTTCTTTGGGCAGCTCGAGGTTCCCAAGGCGCGCGTAATAATCGATTAAATAATCGAATGGGTAGTCGAATCTTGCAGGTGTATAAACATATAGAGAGTAATCCCCTTTTAGCTCAACTTTAACCTTGTCTAAAACTCTCGTCTGATTTCTATAAATCGCACCATCTCCTTGCCAGGTAATTGAAAATGGCGCAAATATTTTCGGGTTGATGTTTAAAAGTACGATAATAATCATCGTGGATATTTGGAGACTTGCCAGATGCTTTGAAAGAGTTGAAAAAATGATAGCTGCCAAAGTTAGAAATATCAAAGGTAAGCCGACAAGATAATAATCCCAAACAGCATCGGGATAGAGCCAGAATAATAAATATAACAATCCGGTGGTAAGAAACAAAAATTTAAAGATTGGAATTTTGGCAAGACTGTTGGCACGAAACAGGGCGATGACAACCAGTACTAACAGGGGCACGAGACTTAAGATTTTTTTAGACTGAGTGAATGTTTGGGCAAATTGTAGCCAAAATAGGTCGAGGCGATTTATAAATCGTTCAAGCAGTGAGAGTCTTTCTTGATAGATCGTTGGTGACAACAGCCAGGAAGCGACTGATTTTGTAATCAAAAAATCGTTGCGCAAATCGAAGAGTATTCGAGGGGAAAAGACTGCCAGTAAACCGATAAAGTAAAATCCATAGCTTTTGAGGGGAAAAAATTTCCTAAAAAATAGCCCAGCAATAATCGTCGATATAGTTAAAGCAACCCCGAAAGCTGCCCCACTGTCCAGTATCAAACCACTGGCTAGTCCCAGTAACAAAAAGAGTAGTGGTTTTGGTTTTTCAAAAATTTTGGCAACTAAAAAAACGTAGGCTACCATCAGAGGTAAAACCAGTGAAGGGCTCCAGATTTGGCTTGAGGAAGTAATAAACGGTTGCGACATTGCCGAGATAGCAGCAACTCCCAAGGAAGCCAGGATGTTTTTGGTAATCTTTTTGGCAAGTAAATACAAGAGAACAATCGTAATTTCTCCGAGCGCGGCAAAGACAAAAGTCATCGCAAGTGGGTTACCGCCGGTCGTAAAAAATATGGGAGACAGGAAATAGTACCACCATGGTCCGTAAAAGATTCCGGGAAGGCCGGTGGTTGGTCCGATTAGGGTCAGGTTAAAATCATTAACAATTTCCGATACTGCCAATAGGTCGCGGCCTTGATCAAACGTATATGCGAAGAATCCTTGTAGGACCAGCGGGAATCTTAAAAGGCCGGCGACAACCAGAATAAGCGCCAGAATTACTATTTCAATTTTTTTCACTTTTAGCGATGAGGTTTTTGGCTAAGAGAACAGCTAGAGCTAAAATTGGCGGAGCGATGGTGACAAGTTGCATGAAAGTTATGGTGCCTGGTTGGGACCAGTCGCCATAATATAAATAAGGAAGGTATCTGGCGCTGGCGCCGATGCAAACGGCGATGGCTAGTATTAGTAGTGGTACTCTAGGTACTGTCGCTACAAACGGCAGAGTCCAAAATAGATACCACGGTTGAAATTGGACTTGAGTGGCTCCTGATGAGACAAAGGGAACGGTTATCCTAAATGAAGAGTAAAGATAAGTAAAAATCGCCATGGTTATTAAATTTGCCAATATTAGCCGATCATAACCCAGGAACTTTTGAGTTGCCAAAACAAGCCACGGTAGGTTGAGAATCGGGATGTATTTTATGCCTGCACCCGCTGAGAGTAAGAGATACGATAGGACTTTTTTGTCCTGGACGAGAAAGTAGATAGAGGCAAGCATAGTGGTTGCAACTATGCTGTCGTTGTGAGCATTGGCTACGCCCTCTATAAGAAAAAGTGGGTTTAAAGCGTAAAAAGCGGTTCCAATAAGTACAGCTTTGGTATTGATTTTGGAAAGGATTTTGAAGATAAGGTAAGAGTTTATTAAGTGAAAGGCTGCAATAAATAACTTGAAGGTTAGAAAGTTCGCGATAAATTTACCAAAACCTAGCGCGGCGGGGATAAGTGAGCTGCCTAGCCAAAGCGGTCCATAGGGCGAATATCTATGGATCCAACGCATAAACCGTAGCCACTCATCGTTGGGAAAGTCGAGGGGCCGATGTGTATAAGGACTGGCGTGATAGTTGAGGATGATTTTGGCATCGAAAAGATAGTTAAAGAGATCAGAGGATAAAAACGGGTAGGCAAAAATAAGAATGGCCGTATTGGTGACTGTCGAAATTGTTAAGTATTTTTGCCCGACCTTCGATTTGTAAAATAACCATAAATTAAAAATGAAAAATGAAAAAGTAAAAATTATCAAACCAAGATAAATCCATGTTGCACTGGGGCGGTTGAAATAACCCAACTGCTGCATAGTCTGCACAAATTTTAGCGCTGTAGGGTTTTGGGAGATTGTTAAATTCAAATCTACGTAGGCGTAGGAGAAGATGGCCAGTAAACCATAAATGGCAAGATTTACAAAAAGTAGAGCTTTCTCGAGTTGTGACGGGAGTAGTTTTTTGAGCATGAGTTGATACCAAGCAAGACGCCATGATATTGTACATAATCATCAAAACAAAATAAATGTTAATTTTTGAAAAAACTATTTTGGCACCACTTGCAATTCTTCTGTTTGGAATTTATCTAAGATTAAGAGGCGTTGTTTCTGGAACTTTTGGCTTTACCCATGATCAAGGGAGGGACCTTTTAGCAGCTTGGTCGATTAGTCATGGTGATCCCACGTTAATTGGTCCCACTACTGGACTAGCTGGAGTATTTCATGGACCCCTGTGGTATTGGCTCTTAGCTATCTTCTCGTTTTTAGGCGATGGTAACCCTAAGTTTATTTTAGGTGCCGTTGTCTTCTTATATGGAGCTGTTGAATTTTGGCTTTTTTGGGTTATCAAAAAGTTTTATGGAATGGTGCCTGCATTCCTAGTTCTTGTGATTATTTCGTTTTCGCCCTTTTTTATCGCCACCGGCGGCCAATTGTGGAGTCCTAATATGGTTACTCTCTCAACCATGGTTGCAGCCATCGCTCTTGTCGGAATTGCCAATGGTAAAGGTTGGTTCTGGCTTTTGGGACTGGCGTTGGGGGCTAATATTCAGTTTGAGGCAGCAGGTGGAGTGTTTTTGCTAATTTCTTTAGTATTGGCTTTAACTCTCGTCAAGCCTCCAAATGTTCGAGTAAGAGACTGGATAATTTTTGCCGCATCCCTATTTGTCACATTCATCCCACAAATTTTATTTGAGGCAAAGAACGGGTTTTTAATGAGTAAACATGTTTTGAGTTATCTGGGTGAGCGCAGAGAGGATTTTATCGCAGATTATGGAATAAAAACTGTTGAGTATAAGACAGGCCTCTTTTTTGATAATTTTAATAAACTTTTCTTCGGAGAAAATGTCGTTTTAAACTTGCTTTTTATCTTTTTGATGTCCGTGCTCTTTATCAAAATTTTTATAAGCGGTGCGGGGAAGGTCGAGGTGGCAGCTCGCAAGAAATTAATACTTATATGGAGTGCAATAGTGATTTTCTTGATGTGGGTAACTGTCAATTTATATACGGATGTTGTTTGGCACCATTTTCTTGAGGGAATTTCAATCTTCTTTATAATAATAATCGCATTGATGCTTTTTATTTTTAGCAGGTATTTGACTAAAATCACGTTTATTTTGATCTTTTTGATCTTTTTAGGATTTCTCATACCTGTTGCCAATGATTTAAAAGCTGGAGTTGATTTCGTGGGCAACCACTCAGTTTATCGAAATCAGCTTAAGATTATTGACGAGATCTATAATGATGCCGGTGGGGCTTCATTTAACGTAGTCGTATACGAACCGACAACATATGCTTATACGTACCAATATCTCTTAAGTTGGTATGGTAAAAAGCGGCATGGGGAAGAGCCGGTGTCCAATGATTACCCCCAACGACTTGTTTACTATATTATCGAGCCAGATGACATTGAAGGCAGGCGTGATAAATGGATTAGGGAAAGGGATGGGGAGGGAGAAATTATTTGGGAAAAAGAATTTTTTAGGGAAGAGAAAAAAAATCTTGGACTCGTTTTGCAAAAAAGGATAAGAAGGAATATTTAATTATTTGACGGAAAATACATGTAAGTAGCCGAAGCTTTTAACTTTTGTAGTTTTATCGCTAAAGGATGATTGATACTTTTTTAAATCAAGTTCGTGCGGGCTTTTGAACTCTATAATATATAAAAACTCTCCGCCCTCCTGTGGAGTTCTGTCTTTGGCTTTAAAAAGATAAGTATAGCCGGTATTCATACCCATCGGTAATTCAAAGTAGACGTTAAAGGACTTGCCTTGCGCATCGCTTGTGATGTAATCAACGGCCTGTTTTTTAATCTGGTAATTAATGATAGTTCTGTAGTTTTGCGCAGCTGCCAAATTTGTAAAAAGGAAAAATGATAAAAAGACTGTCAAGAAAATTAAATTTCTAGTCGCAAATATCGAAACAAGAATAGTCGCGGGCAGGAGAGTTTGCATAAAATAATAATCCGGTATCGGTCCTTTATAAAAAGTAAATCCCAAAAGGGCTGTAAAAATCCAGATTGGCAGAAAAAGCAAAAATTTTTCGCGGGTTTTAAGAATATAATACAGTCCAAAAGTTATGGCAACTAGAGTAAGGGCAATAAATATTGGTGATGTCGATTGAAATAAGTAATTGACATAGAAAGGAATAGAGACAGATTTTGCCAAATATACGAATCTTTCAATAATTCCTAAATCGGGGGTATTAAGGCTAGCAAAATTTCCAAGGCTTTTTAGAAGAATATTCTCGTGTCTAAAATTAAAGATTACCAAAGGGAAATAATTAATTAAAAAAGCCGCGGCAGCAATTGCATAAAGTTTCAATTTTTCCTTTCCAAACGCGGCCGTTATAAAAAAAGCCGCAGATGAGAACAGAAAAACCGGATTAAAATTAACAGTTGCCAGTCCGGCAAATAGCGCTCCAATAACAAGATAAAGTTTTTTCCCTTTGAAAAATTGATAAAGGCAAAAGAAAAGGGCAACTGATGACAGGGCTAAAAAGAAATTACTACTGGCTCCCCGCTCAAAACCAATTGCTGCAAAAGATGCTGCATAAATTAAAGATGCGACTATGGCGATTTTTTGATCGAAAATTTTTTTAATGATTGCAAAAACGGCAACAATTGTTAAAATCCCGACCGCAATATAAAAGTATGGGACACAGTCCGGCTGCAGATTACATAAACCATAAGGAATGAACCCGATCCAGTTGTGTAAAGGGCCGAGAAAAAATCCGGGAAAGGAAAGTTCTTGGCCAATGAGAGTTATTTTGCCGTACTCGAAAAAATTAAAGGCTGCAAGTGCCGCAACTTCTTGATCATGGTCAAAGGGAAAGGCCTGGTTTATCTTATATAACCTTAAAATCGCCCCAAGGATTACGATCGCAAACAGTGGGAGATAGCGGTAACTAGCGATATACGCCGCGGATATCATTTAATCTGACCTTGAGAACATCGCGGAACATTCTGGCGGAATCTTTGAGCGGGTTAACTCTGGTAGTTGCCACATGGCGCCAAATGATAGGAACTTCCTTGATTTTATAACCCAACTTTTGCGCCAAAAAAAGTAGCTCGACGTCAAAAGCTGTTACCAAGGCACCTTTGATTTTTTGGCCTTTGCCGTAAACTTTGAGCTTTGAAAAAAGTTCTTTGGCAACCGTGCCTTTAAAACATTTAAAACCGGCTTGGGTATCCCAGATTCCCCGAACAGCAATTGTTTGAACAACCAGATTAAACACCAGTCCCATCAGATGGCGATAGAAAGGTTCTTTTTCGCGTTTGGCTCCTGGCAGTTGTCTGGAACCGATAACGACATCGTACTGGGGAAAATGCGGCAAGAGTTTTTCAATTTCTGAAATTGGAGTTGCTTGATCGAAGTCCGTAAAAAGCACGAGGTCGCCGCTAGCCTTTTGGATGCCGGTTTTGACAGTCTCGGCTTTACCTTGATGAGGATTTTTGACGACACGGACATTTTCGTGTTTTTTGGCGAATGCATCGGCAAGTTTGGCAGTTGAGTCGTGCGAGCCATCATCAACAATGATGATCTCATAAGAATAATCTTGTTTGGCGAGATATTTGGGGACCTGGTCGATGGTGCCGTTTTGAAAGTTAGGTTCTTCGTTATAAGCAGGAATAATCACAGAAAGTTTCATATTTTTTCCCTGCTTGCGGTCCTCGTCCCTCGATCCTTCGATCCTTCGACAAGCTCAGGACTCAGGACTCGGGACTGCGGGCCTAAAGCGGGAATGATAACTGATAAATGCGGATTTTCGGCCATTTTAGTTATTATCTGGCGTAGAATTATGATTTGTCAAAGAGGAAAAGCAGAAGGGCCATCCTGACATATAGACCATTTTGGGCTTGCTGGAAATACAATGCCCTTTTGTCTGCATCTACATCTGGAGTTATCTCATTAACTCTTGGCAGCGGGTGCATGATGACAGCCGTTTTTTTCATATATTTTAAGGAGTTGTTGTTGATGACATATTTACCGAAATATTTCTTGTAAACTCTGACGCTTTTGAGTCTTTCCTTTTGGATTCTGGTTTGGTAAATGACATCGGCCTCTCTGACTCCTTTTGCCAAATCCTCCAGTTCTGTAAAGTTTATATGTTTAATTTTTAGCTCTTCTCTTAAATCATTAGGTATGACCAGTGCTTTGGGAGAAATAAGAATTTGTTTGATTTTAGGATAGAGGATCAGTAGCCTTGACAGAGAATGGATGGTCCTTCCGTTTAGTAAATCCCCCATCATGGCAACGGTGATATTGGTTTTTTTAAATTTTGAAAAAATGGTGTAAAGATCTAAAAGGGCTTGAGTCGGATGTTCTCCGGTGCCATCTCCGGCATTGATTATGGAAACTTTAGCATATTTGGCGGCTGTTTGCGAAGCGCCGGGACTGTGGTGTCTTAGCACTATAACGTCACTATAGCCGCTGGCAATTCTAATTGTATCTTCAAGTGTCTCTCCTTTAATGGCGGATGAAAAATCGGCGGCATTCTCAGTGGCGATAACAGATCCGCCAAGTCTTATCATTGCCGATTCAAATGACAGTCTAGTTCTCGTGGAAGGTTCATAAAAAATAGTGGCCATGATTTTGCCGGAAAGGACTTTTTTGTTGTAATTGCCTGCTTTTATTTTGTCGGTTAAAGAAAAGAGTTTTTGGAGAGTTTTTGTATCGAACTGTCGGGCAGATATTATATGCCGAAGTTTCATAAAAAATAATTATATATCAGTTGATATGGCTTTTGCTATTTTAAAAGTATTACCGTGAGACAAAAGGCCAATATAGGAAATTATTGACTCTTTTGTAGCTTTTCGTTTTAATTTTTTCAACATTCTTCTTTTGCTGGAAGTCCGTAGTATTCGGTGATTTGGAAAGTGCACCCAACCTAAAAAATCAACCCCAGAGGCAAGAGTTTTAATGATTAACTTGTCGGGGTGAAGGGAAAGTTTCAGCCGACTCTCTAAAAATTCTGAAATTTTTGGGATTTTGTTTTCCAGATACGTTTTGCTTTCGCTGATGATAATAAAGTCATCAGCGTAACGAATGTAATGTTTAACTTTAAGTTGATGCTTTACAAACTTATCAAATTCATTCATGTAGATATTTATAAAAAGCTGGCTTGTGAGATTTCCTAGAGGTAAACCAGCTTTCGGATTGCCGTCGGAATCAGTTTTGTGCAACGCGCCATCCGTGCCACTGTCTGTAGAATTATTCCTAGGACTGTATTTTATTTGGGATAAAATCCGCAAGCGCGCCGCACCAAGTATTTACTTTTTTTAGGCAAGCATACAAACCCTTCGCAAAAAGCGCATGGCCGTTAGCGTCCTCAATTTGTATGTGCTGGAAAGGTTTTGAAAAGCCTTAGCCGTTCAATGCAACCCATCTTTTTGAAGTATATATCAAAGAAACAAATGGTCAAAGAATCAAAAATTAAAAAAGTGGCTAAGGTTTTAATTTCTAATTACTTGCGAAGACTGAAAACAAACTGATGGCCGGGATCCCACCGGCCGTGGGGATAAGCCCAAGAGTCGAAGAGCCACAACCCACGGGGATCATGTACAAGTACAAAAACGCGCGGATAGCCGTCGGAAACAGCGATTTGCTGCATTCCAACAACGACCAATTCATCGCGTGGTTGATTTTTGTATTGATCTCGATAATGAGGACCAACCTCGGCAGGGCAAGGCTTAAGTCCTAATTCTTGTGCCTTCTGATATATCTGGTCGGTTGTTGGATGATTTTTCCCGATGACCAAATCGCTCACTTGTAAACGGACTAGATCAATTTGTTCGGGTTGTGGCAAAGTTGTAAAAGCAGGATTTGCTATCATGCTTTTAGCATAGAGACTAACATTGACACCATTTTGACTAAGTTCACTCAATAATTCTTGTGGGGTTCTCCCTCCAATTGTAATCGTCTCTTGTCTAACTTTTCCTTCAAGAGAAGGGTGTAATTTTAAAGGTTCAGGTGTAAATCTTTCAGGAAGATCTCCCTTTTGAAAAAGACACTTAACAAGCGCATTTACCTGCCTTATTCCATTGGCATATTCCCGCAAAACACTCTGGGAAGCTCTCCTGGGGGCTTCCTCGTAGTTCATCATAATTCGAGCATTTTATACTACTATGGGGCCAGTTGTCAAGCTATTGACCTTTGATAGCCGGTTTACCGGCCGGGTTTGGGGCGCCTGGCCAGTGGGTAAGACGAAAAACTTTAATTCCGATATTTC
>JBBTZR010000062.1:0-8630 GCA_038078475.1 Patescibacteria group bacterium | reverse complement strand
ATACATCGTTAACTCGTCTTCATCACGTCCCGGTTCTGGAGGTACATTGACAGCCAAATCAACAACTCTTTTGCTCTCGTCAATCCAAATAATATCGATCGCAAACTTCATGTCCTTCATCCAAAATGAATAAGTACTCTTGTTTTCAAACACAAAAAGCATTCCCTCTCCGAGTGGCAGCGAGTTCAGATTGGATAAGCCCTTCTTGCGATCGCTCGGCTTCGATGCTACTTTTGCGTTAACATTCAGGGTTTTAATACCAACGTCGACGAAGCCTTTTTGGCGCTCAGGGGTCTGAGTTTGACCACCTTCGTCTTTTACAAACCCGAGAGAAGTCAGTCCTTGCCCAAAAGCCAGAAGCGCCACAATCAAAATAAACAACCCAAAAATAATTGCCAGGTCCTTCTTCACTGAGTTCATCCTCCGGTTCCCACCAAGTATACAGCTTGCCAAGGGCGATAAACAGATTTAAACACATCATCGATCAAGAGCTCACTCCCCCGCCAGACCTTTCGGGTAAATACAGAGGTTGCTCCCTTGGCCTCAAAATCAACCTGCTTTACAGCTCCCTTCGGCAATGAGGGATCATCTTGATATCGCGGTTCAGGGGCCGGCTTTAGATTGGAAACCACCGGCTGTGCTAAGTCCACTCGCCGACCGTCCTTGGTTCCATAAATATCTACTGTTAGCGCAAGATCATACGGATCAACCACAGCCTGCACCAAGATATGGTGGTCGGTGTCATTTTGAAAAACCAAATCAACAGCCGGTGACCAAACCGTTGCATCCAGACCCGGCCTAAATCCTCTCTGTTCATAATAACCGACGCGATATGCGTGAGCAGTCCTCTTAACAATTGGCAGTCCTGCGGCAAGTGCCGCGCGAAAGATAGTCGTTGAAACCTGACAAATTCCGCCGCCATCGTCCAAAACCGTTCTTCCGGAGGAAATCACATAAGCCTGTTTGTAGCCGGTTGACCCTGAAACTTCCCCGACACGCGTGTTGAAAGAAAAAGTTTCCCCAGGTTTGACTATTGCCCCGCTGATTCTTTTCGCGCCCAAAGTTACGTTGTGAATCCTGTTGGGGATCGAACCGGCAAAATAAGACACACCTCTTCCAATTAGCTCTTTTATTCCTAGTGAGTTTATCTCTTCATTGGCGATTCTCGCCTTTGTAACCACAACGGGCAAATTAATAGTGATAATTTCGTCAGCAGAAGGATTGTCGATCGAAACCTTGGAAAATAGAATTTCTCGCGTCAATTCCTCATCCAACTTCCGGCCGTCCACAGCAGGAGTAAATTGGCTGACGTACTCGCCGTCAAAAGCAATCGTCGCGTCGCGGGTTTTCTGGTTGACAGATTTCGCTATGACTGAGATAAAATCGGCAAGTTTGGCCTCATCAAGCCTCACGTCAAGTTCAATCCTCTCATCGCCACCGCGAGACCAGTCCTTAATTTCTACTAAGTCTCCTAAAACTAACCAGCTGGTCTCGTAACCTTTCTCAAAACCCTTGGGATAAAACTTAAGGATATCTCGTAAATTTTGCCCGGAAAGTCTCCAACTATCGTGCTCAAAAACCAAGACAATTTTTTGATTCTCCAGTACCTTGGTGCGCGCCAGAGCCCGCTCTGCCCTGGTCGCCGTGACCTTTGGTTCATCGTTGACCGCAAGAACCGTTATCGGATCATTTGATAAATCGTCAATCCTTTGCCTTAGACTCAAAATCAAACCCGACGTATCAATTACTTCCCCTGCCTCCTCTGGCACGACTTGCCACTCTCCTTTGTAATCGATAGTTGCATCGCGGGCTTGCCGATTGTAGTTGGCAAAAAGCGCAGCCACTTCTCCTGTTAGTCGTTCCCAATCAACCCAATACTGGGGTGATACTTGCGCCTTTGACCAAAAGTTTAATCGCAAAAGAAGATCGCGACTTATGTTGCCGCTCTTTCCCAGATCAAAAGCATGTTCGACTGTAGCCTGGCGGTCAACAGTGATACCCATGCCAGACAACGAGCTCTCAAGACGAACAGTATCATCCCTGTCCTTGATTTCAAACAAGATCTTATTGCCCTCGAAATTGTCGACCAGCGCGTCAACTCGGCCAGATAGCTGATCACGGGTTAAGTTACCAACGGGTTCGCCCGCCAAATACGAATTAGGCAAAGTTCGACTGGCCGAGTAGATATTATAGAAAAACAAGATCAAAAGAGTCCCTATTACCAGTCCTATACTCTTCACAAAGTTATGATATCATAGAGGTAATCATGCCCACGCGAAGATTTTTTAGATTCCTGTCTCTTGTCTCCTGTCTCTTGTCTCTTGTTTTAATCCTCTCCGCCTGCACGCACTCTCGATTTTTCGGCCAAAAGGAAGAGCAGATTACTCTCGAATACTGGGGCCTCTGGGAATCGCCAACAGTTATGACCGTTCTCATCAATGATTACAAGGCCACCCACCCAAACATCAATATCTCTTATAAGAAACGCGCACGAGAACAGTACCGCGAGACCTTAGAAGCCCAGATTCAAACAGGTAAAGGCCCTGATATTTTTAGATTTCACAATACTTGGACTCCCATGCTCAAAGAGGAATTGGCGCCAGCCCCTGCAAGCATAATTCCCTCCTCGGACTTTAAAAAAGACTTTTACTCAGTGGCCAACTCCGATCTTAAAATTGCCGGCAAAGTGGTTGGTGTCCCCTTGGGGTTAGATGGCTTAGCCCTTTATTACAACGAGGACATTTTCAAAGCTGCGGGCATCACCAAACCTCCCGCCACGTGGACCGAGTTTGCCCAAACAGCCGCCAAGCTCACGGTTCGCGATACGGCCGGCAACATTAGAACTGCCGGTGCTGCTATCGGTACAGCCAGCAATGTTGATCATTTCTCGGATATCGCGGCCGTCATGATCATGCAAAATGGCGGCGAACTCAAATCTCCCACTGACAAGCAGTCGATTGACGCTGTCGACTATTACACTAAGTTTGCCAAGGGCCAAAACCGTGTATGGGACGAAACCATGCCTGCCTCAACTGTTGCCTTCGCCGGCGGCAACCTTGCCATGTATTTTGGCCCCAGCTGGCGTGCTATTGAGTTTAAAAATGCCAATCCGCTTCTCAAGTTTAAAACTGTACCTATTCCCCAACTGGAAGGTGGCAAAGTTACCTGGGCCAGTTATTGGGCGGAAGGGGTTTCTACGGGAAGCGCCCATCAACAGGAAGCCTGGAAATTCCTCAAGTATTTGTCAAGCGAAGAAGTGTTAGTTAAGTTCTATAGTGAGGCTGCCAAGAGCCCTGGACGATTTTTTGGCGAGCCTTATCCCAGAGTTACCATGGCCGCCAAACTTGCCACCGACCCCATAGTTGGCGCCTACATCAGCCAAGCTCCCTTTGCCCGTTCATTCCCTATGGCTACGAGAACCTTTGACAATGGCTTAAACGACCAAATCATCAAAGCCTACGAAGACGCTATCAACAGTATTGGCAAAGGCACAGCCACCAAAAGTGCTCTGGAAACAGTCGCCAAAAACATCACCAGCATCATCAACCGCTACAACGCTAGCCCCCAATAACCCATTTCGAGCTTGTGAGAAATAAGCTCTCTTATTTACAATTTGCCACCTCAAAGGTAAGATCACGTCATGACCTTGTCCGAGTCGATCCTCGCTACTCTCGCCTACCATGACATTTTTGATTATCCGTTGAAAGTCGACGAGGTGCACAAATACCTCATCGCTGCCAAAAGTAGCCTCAGTTCAGTTCAAGAGGTGCTGAGAGAACTTAAAGTTCTAGGCATTATAGGGGAGAGACACGGATACTTCTTCCTCAAAAATCGCCCAAATTTGGTCGCAGCCAGGCTACAGCGGGCGAAATATTCTCACGCAAAACTTAAAAGGGCGAAACTATACTCCAAACTCTTAACCCTAATTCCTACTGTCCAATTGATTGCCATTTCCGGTGCCCTCGCTATGGAGAATAGCCACAAAAAAGACGATATCGATTTAGTTTTAATCTCAAAAAAAAACACTCTCTGGACCACTCGCTTTTTAGCAAATATCCTGCTTTTTCCTTTCAAAAGAAAACCTCAGACTGACAGTACCACTGATAATAAAGCCTGTCTTAATCTATTTCTCGATGAGGGAGATCTAACCATCAATCCACAAAATCTTTACTTTGCCCACGAAATTGCTCAAATGAAACCCTTGTGGGATAAGGAAACGACCTATAGTCGATTCATCAAAGCCAACATCTGGATCCACAAATATCTGCCTAACTGGCAACCAGAAAGTTCACAGTTATCTGTTCACAGTTCACGCAAAGTTAAACCGTCAACCGTCAACCGCTTTTCGCCAGAAAACGAGACCCAACCGTCAGCCGTTGAAAATTTCTTAAGAAATTTTCAACTCTGGTACATGCGCAAGAAAGTTTCAACCGAAAAAATAGGGGAGCACCAACTTTTCTTCCACCCCTCGGATACCCCAGAGTGGGTTTTAAAACAGTATCGAAAAAGTATCAAAAGATTAAAAATCGCCTCTAATAATAATTTCTCCTTGACAAGCAAAATCCCGCTTTGAGAGAATATAGGCGGGCGGAACGTCCTGAGTGAAGTTCTGCATTGCAGAACGAGTCGAAGGACACCACTTCAAACAGAGCTCCCCATAAAGAGGAGCTTTTTTCGTGGTTCGAACCAAATATATCTTTGTCTCTGGTGGCGTCATTTCCGGAATCGGCAAGGGTATCGCCACTTCCTCAATTGCTCTGCTTCTTAAATCCCGCGGCTTTGCCACCACCGCCATGAAGGCAGATCCTTACCTCAACCTCGACGCCGGCACCTTAAACCCAATCGAGCATGGCGAAGTCTTTGTCCTCGATGACGGTATGGAATGCGACCAAGATTTAGGCAACTACGAACGTTTCCTCGACCAAAACCTTAATGCCACCAATTACATGACCACCGGCCAGGTTATGAAAACCGTAATAGATCGTGAACGAGCCCTGGGTTACGAGGGTAAAACCGTTGAATTCTTTCAAGATCCGCCACGAGAGATCATCGCCAGAATCAACAAATGCGCCAGGCGAAATCGCGCCGAGATTGTTGTTTTTGAAATAGGCGGCACAGTCGGGGAGTATCAAAATCTGCTCTTTTTAGAAGCTAACCGTCTCTTAAAACTCAAATATCCGCGCGATGTTCTCCATATCCACCTCACCTACTTGCCAATTCCTTCCTCAATAGGGGAGATGAAGTCAAAACCCGCCCAAATGTCCATCCACGAGCTTGCGCAATCAGGCATTCACCCCGATTTCGTCTTAGCCCGTTCTCAGGTTGCCGTTGATGAAAAAAGAAAAGAAAAAATTGCCATTGCCGTTGGTATCGATCCCGAAGATATTATCTCGGCACCCGATGTCGAAAACATTTACCAGGTACCTCTCAATTTCGAAAATCAAGACCTCTCCGACAAAATCCTCAAAAAAATAAATATCAAGCCCAGACGTCGCGATCTTTCCGACTGGAAGGTTATGGTCAACGATGCCTTAACTGCCCAAAAAACCGCCAAAATCGCCATGGTCGGCAAATATTTCTCAACCGGCGATTTTACTCTCTCCGATGCTTATCTTTCAGTTATCGAATCACTAAAACACGCTGCCGCCAGACACGACATCAAACCTAAAATGGTTTGGATCGACAGCGGGCAAATCGAAAAAGAAGGCCCCAAAATCTTAGCAGGTTATGATGGCATTGTTGTTCCCGGCGGTTATGGTGCAAGGGCAGTCGAAGGCATCATTAAAAGCATTCAGTTTGCCCGCGAAAATAAAATTCCCTATTTTGGCTTGTGCTTCGGTATGCAGCTTGCCGCTATCGAGTTCGCCCGCAATGTTTTAGAGATGAAAGATGCCCACACGACCGAGATCAATCCCAAAACCCAACATCCGATTATCAGTGTTATGGAGTCGCAAAAGGAAAACGTTCAGGGGGCAAACCTTGGCGGCACTCAGCGTCTGGGAGCTTGGGACTTCAAAGCTATTAGCGGCACTAAACTCGCCAAGGCTTACGGCAAACTGGAAGGCTCCGAGCGCCACCGCCACCGCTACGAGTTCAACAACGAATATCGGAAAATCTTTGAAAAAAACGGTTTCCAAATTGCTGCCACCACCCGTGACAGCAGTCTCGTCGAGGCCCTCGAACTGGCAAATCACCCCTTCTTCATCGGAGTCCAATTCCACCCGGAGTTGAAATCCCGCCCCCTCTCACCTCACCCGTTGTATTTAGCCTTCATGGAGGCAGTCAGTAAGCGAATCTAGCTGCCTCTTGACCCTTCGAAAGACTCAGGGTCAACCCTGAATTAAACTGAAGGGTTGACAAACCCAAAAACGTTGCTAAAATATTGGCAGTCGCAATCACCTAGTGCTTGCGTTTTTTGTCCGAAAAGAGTATAAATTGCAAACGATAGTAGGAAGTTACCTACCAGCTCACCAGCCTACTATCCCAATTACCTAATGATGCTCAAACCACTCGCCGGATACGTACTTATCGAACCTGCTCCCAAGGAGACTAAAACTGCCTCCGGCATCGTTTTGCCCGATTCTGCCGACGAAAAACCCCAAGAAGGTAAAGTTTTAGCCACAGGTGACGATCTTGTTGAAGAAGGCAAGACTGTTAAATGTCCGGTCAAAGTCGGGGACCGCGTCGTTTACAAAAAGTGGGGCGGCAATGAAGTCAAAGTCGAAGGCAAAGAACTCTTACTCATCAAATTTGAAGATCTAATGGCAATCGTCACTAAGTGACATGGCAAAACAAATAATCTACGCAGAAGGAGCCAGAACCAAGCTCAAAGCAGGCGTGGACAAACTCGCCAATGCTGTTGCGACTACCTTAGGCCCTAAAGGCCGCAATGTTGCTTTAGACAAGAAATGGGGGGCTCCCAATGTCGTCCATGACGGTGTCACCGTCGCCAAAGAAATCGAGCTCGAAGACCCCTTTGAAAACATGGGTGCATCCCTGGTCAAAGAAGCCGCATCAAAAACCTCAGACGTTGCCGGTGACGGTACTACCACCTCAGTTGTTCTGGCCCAAGCCATGGTCGAAGAAGGCCTCAAAAACATCACCGCCGGTGCCAATCCCATGATCTTAAAACGAGGTGTCGAGAAAGCTACCGATGCCATCGTCGCCCAGCTCAAAACTATGGCCAAAAAAGTTGCCGACCCATCCGAAATCGAAAAAATTGCCACCATCTCAGCGGCCGATCCGGCAATTGGCAAACTCATCGCCGACGCTCTCTCAAAAGTTGGTCCAGACGGAGTTATTACCGTTGAAGAGGGCAAAGGGCTGGAACTTTCAGTTGATTACAAAGAAGGTATGGAATTTGATAGGGGATTCGTCTCTCCCTACTTTGTTACCGATCCGGATAAAATGCAGGCCATCGTCGAAGAGGCCCATATCCTAATTACCGATCAAAAAGTCTCATCCCTTTCCGATCTACTTCAATTCCTCGAGAATTTCGTCAAAATCTCCAAAAACCTGGTCATCATCGCCGACGAGGTAGAAGGCGAAGCTCTGGCCACACTCGTTGTCAACAAGCTGCGCGGCACCTTCAACGTGCTCTCGGTCAAAGCTCCGGGTTTCGGTGATCGTAGGAAGGAAATGCTTGAGGATATCGCAGTCTTAACCGGCGGCACTGTTATCTCCGAGGACATGGGCCGCAAACTCGAATCAGTTACTGTCGATGACCTTGGACGCGCCGACAGGGTAGTTTCCGATAAAGACAATACCATCATTGTCGGTGGCAAAGGCGCCAAAGGCGCCATTGAAGGCCGTATTAAGCAAATCAGAAACGAGCTAGCAACCACAGAATCTGATTTCGATAAAGAAAAACTGGAAGAACGCCTCGCCAAGCTCTCCGGCGGAGTTGCCGTCATCAATGTTGGTGCCGCTACCGAAATCGAACTTAAAGAGAAAAAAGAAAGAGTTGACGACGCAGTCCATGCCACCAAAGCCGCAGTTGAAGAAGGCTACGTTGTCGGTGGTGGCGTGGCCTTTTTACGCGCTGGTCGCGTTCTTGAAAAAATGATTCAGGCAACCACCGATACTGATGAGCGCATCGGTATGGAAATTGTCAGAGACGCTCTCGAGCAGCCACTCTCCAAAATCGCCGAAAATGCCGGAGTTGATAGCGGTTGGGTAGTCAAAGAAGTCCAAAAAGCCATCGGCAATGTTGGCCTAAATGCTTTAACCGGTAAATTTGAAGACCTCGTGGTAGCCGGCGTCATTGATCCACTGAAAGTTTCCCGTACCGCCCTCCAAAATGCCGCCTCAGTAGCCATGATGATTTTGACAACCGAGAGCCTTATTACCGACATCCCTGAGAAAGAGAAAGCTCCTGCCATGCCCCCGGGCGGCATGGGTGAGTATTAACCTATTTGACACCTCAAGAATCTAGAGTTAAAATTTTTACAGAAGCTGTTCTTAAAATGGCAAACGAGAGGGTCTTGGTTCCCAATAAAGAAGAACACCATCACACCGGTCCCAGCAATGGTCAAGAAAGCTGGATTCTTACTCGGATTTGGCAATCAGTTCTTGCAGCTCACAATAACAGGATTGAAGATTATTTCCGAGGCATTCCTGAAACCAGAACA
>JBBTZR010000061.1:0-1250 GCA_038078475.1 Patescibacteria group bacterium | reverse complement strand
GATCCTTATGATATTGAGGCAGGCTTGGCTAAAAGGCTAATGGGCTACTATGATTTTGAATTAACCGGCGAGCAGCGAGCAGCCTATGACTATGCTATGGAAAACTCAAGCGAGAAGGGGCCATGCTGTTGTCGCTGTTGGCGCTGGTTTGTCTATGGGGGATTAGGTAAACTTTTAATTCGCGATTACGCTTTTTCCGGTGAGCAGTTGACGGAAGTTTGGAATTTGTCGGACGGCTGCGGGGGTGAGGGAGAGCACGTCCACCACGAGTCGTAATTATCGAACTTGACAGCGATTAGCCGAGCTATTATTATTACAGTGTATGAAAAATATTGTCCGAAACACCGAAGTGATTTCGATATCATTGCCAAAAACTACGGCTAAAAAGCTCGATAGGGAAAGACTTCTTAGGAGTCAATCCAGAAGTGCCTTTATTGCCTCATTGGTTGATCGAGCCGCAGAGGAACAACGTTGGCAAAGACTTTATAAAAAGGGTCAAGAAACTGCTAGAGCATTTGGTATTACCTCGGAAGAGGATATTGATCGCATCCTCCATGAGCCGTAAGCCGAAAGTAGTTTTTGACACTAACATTTTCCTTTCGGCAATTATATTTGGAGGTAATCCCCGAGTCTGCCTGGAACTTGCCAGGGAACAAAGACTTCAGCTCGTGACAAGCAAAGGCATTCTCTTGGAATTTTCCCAAAAATTGAGATCAAAGTTTAAGTGGCAAGAGCAGGATATAGTAGATGTAATTGAGGGAATTGGCAAATTTGCAACTATTGTTGAACCGAAGAAAAAGGTGACTATTATCAAGGCTGATCCATCGGACAACAGAGTTTTAGAATGTGCCTTAGAGGCTAAAGCTGATTACGTGATTTCCGGAGACAAAAAGCATTTACTATCATTAAAAAAATTTAGATCTATACCAATAGTTAGTGCAAAAGATTTTTTAAATACTATCTTAATCTAGGCCCAATGAGTGCAGATGTCTTGACTTTATGGAGTCAGGTTTGCAGAATCCTACTAATTCTTCAACCGGCCTTCCTTGTTGTCCCTATTGTGGGCTTGACAAATAAGTCCCATAGTGGTAGGATTTGCGCACTTTGATTGGTGGTAAAATCAAAGTAAAAAATGAGGGAAAGAAATTTTCGACCAACAATTTTTGATAAGCGTATTTCCAGAAGAGGGTTTCTTGCTGGAGGCCTTGTAACTTTGGCAGGTTTGGTAGCTGCTCGTTGTACAGGTGGGG
>JBBTZR010000060.1:10154-12608 GCA_038078475.1 Patescibacteria group bacterium | reverse complement strand
CCCGGACAGTGAAAATGGTTTTCAGCCCCCCCACAATCAGTGCAACTATTTTGGAGCAAACCGAATTCGGTGACAGAAAAAGGCCTAAATAAACTGGTAAAAGAGAAGGACTCGCCTCGGGAATTTCCAGACAGGCCACAGGCCGTGGCTACTTGGCGGATTGGTTGGGTTGACAAATAAGAGATAAGATGCGGTAATTCTTGCGGTTTTGATACTGTATCAATAATTCGCAGGCGAGCTCGGAAGTCAATTATTTGCCGATCGTGGCCTGTGTAAACGTCGGCAAATTTACAAAGAGCCGCGTATTTTTGTTGAGCTATCAATTCACCGGGGTTGGTGCTTAGGGTATTGAGGTAATCAATAATTAAAGGCGCACAGGCTTCTAAGAGCTTCTGATATGCCATTTGAGTCATCGTTTGCTCCTGAGGATGCATAATTTCCAGGATTTTCTCGATGGATTTGTAAGTAATTAGGGGATTTGCTAAAAAATCGGCATCTTTTGGACTATCTGGGATATTGTTAAAAGGATCTAAATCTTGGGTAGTTTGATAAAATTCGTTCCAGCTAAGCTTTGAAGTATAGCGTGACATAGTTATTGTGCCGTTGGGATTTTTCTCATAAACATCGAAGAAGTTATGTTGGTAAATAGAGCTAGATCTGCCTCTTGGTGAAATACTGATTACTTTTGTCTGATTAGTATCAGGGTCTGTTAGGACTGCCTGAATTTTTTCAAAGCCCTCGACCTCTGCAATTTCTCTTTCAATATCAGTGGAGCCTTTTCCCTGGTGAAATTTTTGGCCGCGTTTAACTATTTCGATAAAAGGCTCTTTGCAGAGGGGGTGTTTAATGAGGCTTTCTTCTATGCAGTAGGTGGTTTGGAAAAGTTCGACATTGAAGCGCTCCCCGATAGATGTTTCGAGATTTAACCTGGTTAATTGGTTGAGTGAGTTTAGTTCTTCCGAGTCCGGTAAGGCTTGATAGGCTCGGACGTCTAGATTGGTGTTGTAGGCAAGAGATGCTTCGGCAACTCTTAAAATTCTTTCGGGCATGAAAAACCTTCCGGTTTCCCGAGAAGGTTTATGCCCACTACGTTTATTAGACGGGTATCCTGCTCGGGATTTATGCAAGCCATTGCGGTATTCGGACTTTACCGTTGCGGCACAGTGGTAGATTTACACTACACTTCCCCGCGATGGGTTTTGATTTGCAGTTTTACATTAACACGAGCAGTTTAGGCAGATCAAGAGGAGACTTACTTTGTTTCAGCTAGATTAGAGAACTGGGGGAGGAAGGGGAGGTCCAAGTTGTGGAGGCGGTTCGGCAGGTGGGATGTCGACTGTGGTGACATCGACGCCAGTGAGGGCTTTGATGACGGTGAGAATTAACCAGGAGGCAACTACCAGGATGATGCCGATTATGGCATAGGTGAGGGTTGTTCTGGCTTGGCCGGCAGCTTTGGGATCTCCGCCGGAGGTAACGAATTGGAAGCCACCGACAAGAAGCATAATGAAAAAGGCGATGCCGGCAGCTGGTGCCAGAAGCCTGATAATTCTTTCTAAAATATCAACGATATCAGCGATTTTGGCAGGATCTTGAGCATAGACAGGGGAGCCGGACAAAACAAAGACTAGCGTCGCGACAAGCAGGGAAAAGCCGGCAGACTTACTCACAGGGATCGGTTACAGTAGGAATACAGACTGTACCCGTGATGATATTGACGTTAAAGAATATCTCAACCAGCCTGATTAGGGCATAGGCGATAAGAACAATAACGAGCCCAATTAAGGCTGCGGTTATCATGTTACGGGCTGCGGCCACGCCCTTTTCGTCACCGCCGGCGGTAATCCAGCGGATACCACCGATTAAAAGCATGATAAAGGCCAGAACGAAAGCAATCAGAAGAATGAATCTGATGATTGATCTGACGACCAGAACAATGTTGTCTGTTTGCAACAGTTTGGCGGGGACCAGTTCTTGGGCAAGAGCAACAGCCGGAAGGGCCAACATGGCGACCGGTATAGCAAAGGGTATAATCTTTTTCAATTTGTCTTTCATAATTTTTGTTTCACCCCCTTCTCTAAATTAGTCATAGAATACACCTATTGTCAAGGTTTGTTATGGGTTTCCCTGTTGGGGCAGCTGGAAAGGTCCGGTTACGATGTTGACATCGAGGAAGGTTTCGGCAAGCCTGACCAATGCGTAAGCGCCACCGACAATGACCATGCCAAGAAGGCCCCAATAAATACGGCTCCAGGCAGAAGAGATTCGTTTGGGGTCGTCGCCGGCGAAGATAAAACTATAACCGGCGAAAATCATCCAAATGAGGGCGATTATGAAGGCGACGATGACCAGGAGATTAATGCCGCCCCGGACGAAACCGGAAACAAAACCTGAGGGATTATCACCGCCGGTAGGAATGGTAGCCGGGGGTTTGATGGTGCCAAGATCTTGGGC
>JBBTZR010000060.1:0-10054 GCA_038078475.1 Patescibacteria group bacterium | reverse complement strand
ATCGGCACATTCGATCTCAAGAAATATTGGACGACCCTTAAAATTACAAAAGCTAAGGCCGTAACTACTAGCCCAATAATAGCATAAGTAATTGTGGCCTGAGCGCTCGCCATTTTTTTTTCGTCACCTGCGGCGGTGATGATTTTGATGCCGCCGATGATGATAAAAATAAACGACAGGATGCCGGCGACGCCGGTGAGAATCAGGATGATATCGCTGGCCAGCTTGGCAACGCCGGTGGTGCCTTTATAAATGCCGGCAGGAGGAAAGATGGCCTCGTCAATTTTGAAAGCTAATTTCATTGTTAAATTGTTCTATTGCTAAATTGTTAAACGAGAATTAGTAAATTTTATTAGACTATTTAGTTCCCTGGGCAGCTTGTTGAGTTCTTCAAAGATATATTTATATTCTTGCATGGAAACAAGTTTTCTTAATTTTACCTTTTCGTTCCAATCGAGTGATTCTTTTATTGAACCATAACTATACCGATAGAAGTTAACTTTGTCTTTCTTAGTATATCTGCCAAATCCTTCAGCAACATTGGCAGAGATTGAATCAACTGCTTTGACGAATTGTTTACCGACGGTATCTTTTGCAAATTGATTCCAAAGAATTACTCTGTCCCAAACGTAATTTGATAAATGAAAAGCGATTTTATAGGCAGTAATATCATTAAGATTCAGATATTTTTTCATATCAATTTAGCAATTAAACAATGTAGCAATTTAACAATTTAGGCAATAGTTGTTCCTAAGAACAGTCTATTGACAATCTGCAGGACACCGAAGGCCAAAACAATAATAATAAAGCCGACAATGGCATACACCAGACGATTTTTGGCGGCCGCAGCCGCTTCCGGATTGCCGCTGGAGAGCACAAATTGGATGCCGGAGATGATGATGACGATGACGGTGACAAAGCCGGCAATGGTTAGGATAATTGGCAAGATTTGAGTAACCAGTTGGGCAATAAGGTTAGTTTCGGTAAATTCTGGCTTAAGCTTTTCAACGTTAACACCACGAAGACAGTCGAGAAAACCGTTACATTCGGCTGCGAATGCGTCTTTGATCATTTTTACCTTAAAGTCCTAAAATTTGCACGCCTATAAACCTTAAAATCAAGACCGAAAAGATCAAAAACAAAAGTCCGGCGACAGCACCGACTATCATATCGCGCCCAGCGGAGAGTCTTTGTTGGTCGCCGGAGGAGGTAAGAACTCGTACCGAACCAATAACCATTAAGATTAAAGCAAGACCACCGGCAAGGCCGGTGGCAATCCGTAGGACTTGCGTGGCGAATCCGGCTGGATCGGTTGGGATATTACCAAAAGCGGTTGGGCAAAGAAAATTTCCTGGATTGTTTGGATCCGGTATATCGCAGGGATTTTTGCCGGAACCTGGTCCGCCTCCACCACTGCGGGCGGTGACGTGTACCGTTAAGTCACCTGAGCATTGGCGTTCACCACTGGTTGTTTCATGCCAACCAGTAAGACTGTATGTCCCTAGGATGTTGAATGGAATCCTAAAACCAAGAGTGACACTCGATCTGGCCACAACATTATTATTTACCTTTATGTTATAAAAATCTCCTCTCACATAGCTTCCTCCGATTGAAACTTCTATTGCTTGGTCCTGGAATATAACTGCCTCACTTTTAGTGGCACCACTCGTAAAAAAAATAGTACATGGATCTGAAGGTGGTGGAGGTAATGGCAGGGGGCCATTAGGGACTGGCCCAAAGACAGAGACGGTTGCTTGATTGTTACAGTCAACCCCGGAAGCATTTCTGGCTTTAACAGTTAGGAAAAGTCCAGATTGGGTAGCGACTAATGGTATTTCTAAGTGGAACCCGCCACCTGTGCCTGTACCTTGATTTGAGAAGAGAATTTGGCCGCTACTATTAGCGGCATAAGCAGTATAGGTGGTTCCAGACGGTGTGTTATCCACAATATTTACATAGAAAGTCTCGCCAACATTGACCTGTAGGCTACCTATGGGATTGAATCCAGTTTTAGATATTCCTACAACTTCACAGTTTTGGGCTTGAATACTAGGAGCAGTAACCAAAGAGATTGTGCCCAACACCACCCAGATGAGCACGCCTAATAGTAATCCTAAGAACGGCTTCTGCATTACTCAATTTCAGTGTAACATTTCAATTGTCAGATTGTTAAATTGCTAAATTGCCAGATTGGCGGGAACTTTAGTTGAAGATTTCGGTCTCGAGACTTTTAGCTTGAGACAATTATTTCCAATAATTCTCCTTGGGAAACAATCCTTATCGGTAAAAACTTTTTCTGTATATCTGGTCGAAGAAGGTGCTTTTTGTCAAGAGTCACCAGATATTCACACTTTGTGAGTTTTGTGCCAGCAATGAGATGGGCATCTTCAATGTCAACTAAGTTTTGATATGGTTCGATTTCGCTAGCTGTTATCGGTTTTCTTATCAGAAGTCTGCTTTCGGCAATAAATTTTTCTATTTCTTCCTTTGATTTTTTAATTTTTACAAATTTATTTTCTTCTAAGATTTCTTCAACCACAGTCTGAGAAGTAATCCCTATAACTTTGCCTGATGCTATATATTTAAGAAGCTGAGAGGAACCGCCAGTTGGAGAAAGGAGAGCAGCAATTAGAACAGAGGCGTCAACAAAGAACCTCATGGAGTCAATAGCTCAGAGAGATGGTTTTTGACTTTGCGGGCCAGCTTTCTGGACAGCCTGTCTTCTTTTAAGAAGTCATCAATTTCGGAGTCGGTATATATTCTGTAAGGGACAGATTGAACTTGTTGGGTCTCAATTACCACTTTCGTGCCTTCCTTTTTGGCTTTAATGATGTCGCCTGTTGTAACACCGAGTTCTTCCCGCCACTTTTTAGGCAGCGTTACCATACCTTTTCCTAGTATTCTTAACCAGGCTTCCTGAAAATTGGCGTTTGTCTGTTTCATGTTAGTTTAACTTTCCAACTTTTTACATTATAAACTTTCAGACTGCCTTTCGTCAAGGCTTGGAGGATGAGATAACCATTCTCGACTAGACTTACGCTGCAAGCTCTCTTAGTAATCGCTGAATCGGCAGGCTGGTTGTTAAATTGCTAAATTGTCAGATTGTTTTGAGGAGTTTGACGAATTTTAGTTGTTTGGTGGCTTCGTAAAGTTTTTTGTCAGCTGTAACGAAGTTGCATTTGAGATTTTGGGCTAAGGCCACATAAGTGGCATCATAGAAGGTGATTTGACATTTACTAGCGATGACATACGTTTGTTTGAGGCTTTCCTCATTAGGATCTATAAAATTAACCTCAGTTCTTAACAGATCTGAGATATCCTGGTTGAATTCAGTTTTGGTATCAATGTCTTCCTTGAATTTATTTCTGAAGGTGTTTCCAAATTCAAACAAGAGCAATATTGGTGCATTAATTTTATTGTCTTCCGATTTATGTTTTTCAAGAAGGTCCAGAGCGAGATCAGATTCCTCTTCCTCAAAAAACCACTTGGCAATGACTGAAGCATCGAGTACTAAATTCATTGGCGACCCTCAACAACTTCGAGGAGGTGTTTGGAGCGTTCATCTCGCATCCTGCGGATGATGATAGCTGAATCAGTAGTCCAATATTTGTTGACATTTTTCTTACGCCAATAATTGATAGAGTCAATCGCCTTTTGGATTCTTTCTCGTCTTCTCTTTGACTTTTGGGCTTTGAAGTCAAAACTTTGATAAGGCATAATTACAGCCAGAGGTTTGCCCATCCGTTCAACGATGTAATGTTCGCCTTTTTTGGAGACGTTATCTAAAATGCCACCAAGTTTAGTACGAACTTTTAAAGCATTAATAGTGATCATGATGTCTGTACTATAATATGATATATATTAGTTGTCAATCAGCTCCTCTGATATATCACTCGCTGGGCTCCTGATATAATTAAGTGATCGATGTGGAAGTTTCTGGCTGCGATTTTAATTCTTAGTTTCTCCTTTGTTTTTATCCCAAATTATATTCGTGCGGATGAGCTGGAGGATTTGCAGAAACAGATTGATGATTTGCAAAAGCAGCTAGAGTCATCTAAGACTGCGACGACACCGCTGGAGGCCGAGGTTAAAAACCTGGGGGAGCAGCTGGCATCAATTTCAGCCAGGATTGCTCAGTTGTCGCGCGATTTACAAAAGAGCGAAGATGACTTAGCTTTCCAGAAAGAGGTTTTGGCCAGAACAGTGCGTAATTTTTATATGGGTAGTTTTGTGGATATTCCCCTTTTGACAATTTTGGCCTCCGGTGATGCCACAGAAACTTTAAGACTAATTACCTTCCAACAAGAAGCCAGCCGAGCGGACAGGCAAGTAATTCGCAACATCTCCGAAAAGATTGTCAAGCTGGCTAGTGATAAGAAGAGGCTGGCTGCCTTACAGGCCCAGATTAACAAACAGTCACAATTTTTAAAAGGAGAAATAGCTTCTGCGAAATCTTTTCAATCCGAGCTTGAGGGTAAAATTGCCGCTTTAACTGCCAGACAGCAAGAGATTTTGGCGGCGAAGTCCGGAACTTTTACAACCTCGGTTGGCGAGGTCCCTTTGGCGGATGATCCTAACGCTGCGCCTTCTTATAATCCGGGATTTTCGCCAGCGTTTGCCGGATTTTCTTTCGGGGCATATACGCATAGAAACGGTATGAGCCAGTATGGTGCAAAGGGGAGGGCAGAGGCAGGACAGAGTGCAGAGCAAATTTTGTCACATTATTATCCCGGTGCCACGCTTAACAAAAACTACTCTGTGCCGTCAAGCATAAGCGTCGAAGGGTATGGCACAATGGCTTTTGAGGATACCTACATGAAGAGGATTTATGAGATGCCAAACTCTTTTCCCAAAGAGGCCTTGAAAGCCCAGGCTGTGGCGGCTAGGACTTACGCTATCCGCTATACCAACAGTGGAGCCAGCCCAATTTGCGCGACTCAATCTTGTCAGGTCTATAAAGATGCTAATAAAGGCGGAGCTTGGGAGGAAGCAGTCAATGAGACGAAGGGTTGGGTGTTTGAAGGCGGACCGAATGCTCAATACTCTTCAACAACTGGCGGATACTTAAACAATTCGGGTTGGGATACCAAGTGTGGTTCCAAGGATTGTTGGACAGGTGATGCTTATGAAAAACTGGCAGATTCGCCTTGGTTTTACAAAGGTTGGTATACCCAAAGTTATACTAATAATTCCGACAAGTGCGGTCGTTCGCATCCCTGGTTAACTGCCGAGGAGATGGCCGACATTTTGAATGCGTGGGTGGTTTTAATAAAGCACAGCCAGTCTGACGATAGAGTTATTCCTTTAGGAGGTTGCTGGGGAGGCAACCCTTATTCTAATTCTGAGCTTAAAGGCAAAGCGGCCAGTTTAAGCACAGGATTTGGGAGTGTAAGTAGTGTGTCTGTTACGTATAGTACTGATGGGACTACGGCTAGTATATCTTTTCAAACAGACCAAGGGTCAGTTAGTATAAACGGAGCAGATTTTAAAAAGGCCTTCAACTTAAGGGCGCCGGGATATATTTCAGTAAGGTCACCTCTTTTTAATGTTGAGCAGAAGTAAGCTTCACTTTTTGGTCTTTATCTTTTCCTTTTTAATTTTGACTCGCTTTAATATCGACCCCGATTTGGGTTGGCATTTGGCTTATGGGCGGGAATTCTTGGCAAATGGTGAAATTATAAGAGTAGACCGGTTTTCTTGGACGATGGCAGGTTATGATTGGGCAAATTCCTATTTTCTCTATCAGATTTTTTTAGCTTTCTTGTTTGAGCATTTTCAGCTAGCCTCAATTGCGATTATTTTCGGCTTGATTGCGGCGTCGACTTTATGGCTACTTTTGCCCAAAAAAGTCAATTTGGCCGGTGCCCTTTTGGCTATTTTTGGTGTTGGTTTGACACTAACCAACTTAGCTATCAGGCCTCATGTTTTCGATTTCTTGTTATTTAGTATGCTTTTATTTTTTTTGAGTCGCGGTTGGCACTTGAAAACTCGGTTTTTACCTCTGTGGTTTGTTTTTTTTGCATTTTGGGCAAATTTGCATTTGGGGTTTGTGGTTGGACTTTTGGTATTAGGCCTTTTTTTGTTTTTCAATTTCCTTGAGAAATTGTCGACGGGCGGACGATTAGTCAGAAAATCGATTTTTGGTGCAATGGTAATGATGGCAGCTTTCTTGGGCACATTTTTGACCCCTTTTCATTTTAAAATGTGGCAATCAATTTTTTTTGAATCGGGAGGATCTGTGGCGTGGTTTTCGATTGCTGAGTTTCTACCGGTGGCAATTTTTGTGCCTGTGAATATTCTTTATGCAGTCTCTGGATTGATTTTTGCCTTTGTATTCTTTAGACAATATAAGAGTCTCAAATTGGTTTGGTTTTGGGTGGCTGCCCTACTTTTTATGTTGCCGTTTTTGACAAGCTTCTTTGTTCTTTTTTGGGCTGCAATTTTTATTTTTATTTCCACAAGATATATTCGGTTCGAACTTGACTTGAAAGCAAGTTTCTGGAGCAAGCTGCCGTTGTGGACTTCTGTAGTGGCAGCGGCAATGGCAATTTTTTTTAATTTTTTAATCAATATTTGGGAATCGGCTACTTTAGAACAACGTTTAGCCAAAGATCTGTATCCGGCTCGCGCGACGCTATTTTTAAAAGAAAATGATATTTCTGATAATTTGTTCAATTTGTATCACTGGGGAGGATACTTAGAGTGGCAAGTTCCCCAGATACCAGTTTTTATTGATGGCCGGATGGCAGGGTGGAAGAAGGCTGATGGTAAGTATATCCTGGCCGATTATTTGGCAATTTTAAAAGGTGATTGCGAAGTTGCCCGGAGGTGGCAAATTAAAACAGTTTTGGTTGAGGCCGAGAGGAATAACCCCTGTTTTGGCGATTTTCGCGAGGTTTATCGGGACTCGGTAGCCAAGATTCTGCTGAAAGATTAAAATTAGAGTAATGGCCAATCCTTTTTCAGCATTTTTGATGTCTCCGATGATGTCTTTTGAGGGGCAGGAGGATGGCGAGCGTGTTGTTTTGCTTTTGCGGGCGCATTTGGTGACACTGGTTCCAGCATTACTTTTGGTGATTTTTTTGGTATTTGTACCGTTTCTTGTTCCCTCGATTCTCTCACTCTTGGTGGTTGATTTGGCCGGCGTTTTGACATCTGGTCAGACATTTTTGATTGGCCTGTTTTGGTATTTGCTGGTTTTTGCCTACGCGTTTTATAAATTCATCTTTTGGTATTTCAACATTTATTTGGTCACCAACGAGAGGATTGTCGATTTTGATTTTAGGGGGCTGCTGCATAAAGAAACTTCTTATGCCAATCTCTCACAGATCCAGGACATCACTCCTAAAACGATTGGATTTTTCGGCACCTTTTTTCATTATGGAGACATTTTTCTTCAGACAGCAGGAACTAAACCTGAATTTGAATTTCATCACGTGCCCAGACCAAACGAGGCGGTTAGTAAGATTCTTGAAGAAAGACGCAAGGAGGAGGCAGAAGCGCCTGGAGAGGTAGCCTAAGAACTATGTTTTTTGGCGAGAATTTTTTGGAATTTAATTTCCTAAACGTGGGACTTTTAGTGAAAGTGTTTTTTTTGCTTTTTTTGCTTTTTTACACGATTTTTTCGCTTATCATTTTTCGCCAAATACAGTTGATGGAAAAGACTCTGCCTTTGCCGCTTTCGCCGATCTTGACATTTAGTAGTATTTTACAAATAGGTGTGTCTTTGGCGCTCTTGTTTGTCGTTTTGGGGGCTTTTTAATGACTGATTTTAATTTGGCGATTGAAAAAATCACCGGTAGCACCTCAGCCGGTTCTGCTTGTGCGGTTTTCAACCGGCGCATAACTTTAGCTGATTCCTCGGTGGGGACAATTGTAGGATGTGTCTTGGCGAAGGCAGATGACGGCAGCGATGTGCAGATTATTATTCGAGATCTACTCTCGCTGGTGAGCGAGAAACTTGAAGGACTTGAGGACTCAGTACTTTCCGGCTTGGTGCATATTCGGGATTTATCAGGTGAGTTTTTGAAAGGTCGCAAGATAAGCG
This sequence comes from Patescibacteria group bacterium, assembly GCA_038078475.1. Classification (GTDB taxonomy): domain Bacteria; phylum Patescibacteriota; class Microgenomatia; order Curtissbacterales; family GWA2-41-24; genus JBBTZR01. The sequence continues at coordinate 2,007 of JBBTZR010000060.1, read as the reverse complement.
TCGATTTTGCTTACGTCTTCTTTTGGCAAGGTGCCGCCTATATTGTGCGCCGCGGTCAGAAGGTAGGCGTACAGGTTTTTGATCCGCCAAAATCTAGCGAGATTAAATTTAGCGAAGGGTCCGGTCCGGTTGCCGGCGGCCAAATCTATGTAATTGCCACAGAAAAATTCTTCTCACTTTTTGATACTGCGGTTTTTCGGGAAGAGGCCGAGATTGAATTTGGTGAGATCATTGATGGACTGGCGACGGAGATTTCGGCGGAGTCTCTTCAGTCTGAGATTGGGGCGGTTTTTGTTCAGGTAAAGCCGCCGCAGAGGGCCTCTGGCCCGGAGGGAGAAGAGAAAGAAAAAGAAACAAAGGCGATTGTGCGAGATGACGTTTCGGAAGAGACAGAGGCGGTCGCGAGTGAAACTGAGAAAGAAGTAGAGACGGAAGGAAAGGGGCAGGAGACTGGCGAGACGAGACCGCCAACATTTGGCGCCCCTCCTGAGACTGCGACAAGATTTAAAAATCCATTGCCGATAATTTTATCGGCTGTCCTGCGAGAGGCCAGAAGGCTGCGGGGCGGCGATATGGGGGCAGTGGGGCGGTTGAGGAGGAATATTATAGTTTTGGCCTTGGTGATTCTGGTGGTTTTGGTCGGTTCAGTTTCTTATGCTGTTTATAAAAATCGAGAACAAAAGAGCGCCCAAGAGCTGAATTCCCATTTGGCGGCTGCATCAACGAAACTTTCAGAAGGAACAGCCATAATTGGTTTAAATCGCAGCCGCGCCAGAGAGATTTTCATTGAGGCAGATCGGGAAGTTGATTTGGCGATTGCCCAAGACGCTAAGAATGATAAGGCAAAATCGCTGAAAGAGGAGATTGCCGGAAAGCTAAAAGAAACAGAAGAGACTGCCAATATTAGTTTTGAGACTACTTTCGAGGCCGGCGAAGGTTTGGTCTCGTTGTCATTTTCGGGCGCGAACTTGATAGCTGTTGGTGGCGAGAAAATTTTTGAGGTTGATCCGGCCAGTCGTTCGCAAGATGTGGTTGTTGGTGCAAGTGGCACCCGCGCGGCTACTGTTTACGATAATAAGGTATTTTCGATGACAGATAGTCGGGTGGTGAGGGTGGATGTCGCAAGCGAAAAATCCGATGAGCTTTTTACTCACGCTGGCGCTAGCGATATCGGTGTATTTTTAGGTAATGTTTATCTCTTATTTGGCGATAAGCAAAGCTTTTCTTCGAATAAGCTTGATAAATATGTGCCTGTAGAGTCTGGTTATTCTGGGCCCAGTGCTTATTTGAGTTCTCCTCTTCAATTTAGCAAGAGTTCGCACTTTGCCATAGATGGCTTAATTTGGGTTTCGTCGGGTGAGGGGATTTTTAAGTTCAACAGAGGTGAGAAGCAAGATTTTGAAATTAGTGGCGCACCCGGAGGCATTGGAGAGCTTGGAGTAATCTACACGGATTCTGACCGCTCAAATTTATATGTTGTCGATATGACTAATTCTGCCCTTTTGGTTGTTGGCAAGGACGGGATTTACAAAGGGTCTTACCAATCGCCGGAGTTCTCGCGGGCGAGCGATCTGGTGGTAACAGAAGACGAGAAAAAGGTTTATATAACGGTCGGTACCAAAGTCTTGGAAGCCGCACTTGAGTGAAAATCTTCAACCGACGGGCTCGTCAAAAATATCAATTTTTAGAAAAAGTTGAAGCCGGGATTGCTTTGACGGGCGCGGAAATTAAATCGATTCGCGCCGGTCGAGTTGATCTTTCGCAGTCATTTGCGCGGATTCGGGACGGAGAAGTTTTTTTAGCCAACGCCAATATTACTCCGTGGATGGGTGTCAGAGTTGACGCGCGAAGAGAGAGGAAATTGTTACTTCACAGAAATCAAATAATGAGTTGGCAGGGAAAAATTTCCGGAGGAAATTATACTTTAGTGCCGGTCTCGATTTATATTAAAGGCAACTTGGCAAAGATTGAGTTAGCCTTGGCCAAAAGTAAAGCTAAGTATGACAA
>JBBTZR010000059.1:0-29147 GCA_038078475.1 Patescibacteria group bacterium | reverse complement strand
TCCATCAAAAGAATCATTATCACTAACAATAATTTCTGCCTTTAAGTTTTGGGTGGCGACTTTTAGGGAGCTGAGACATTTTGAAAGTAGTTCACGGGTATTGTAAGAAACAATGACCACCGAAACGTCCACTAGCGGCCTCCGACTTCTTGATAGACTTGGCCGAGTTTTTCGGAAATTCTTTGCCAATTGTATTCTCGTGCTACGAGCTGATAAGCAGCAGTTGCAAGTTTTTGACCAAACGCTGGACTGGTGAGGACTTTAACCGTCTGACTTGCCAGATCTTCGGCGGTTTGGGAAACAAGAGCATGAACTCCAGCTTGAATGTTAATTCCTTCAATTGCCAATTTAGTTCCAACGATTGGAGTTTGAGTGGCCATAGCCTCCAGTATCTTATATTTTGTGCCTCGCCCGTTTCTAATTGGAGCCAAAAGTACACTCGCAGATCCGTAGGCTAAACGGATATCCTCCACTCCCCCATCAACTCTTATGTCATCTGATCTATAATTCAAAATATCATCGGGAGGATTCCTGCCAACAATCCAGAGTTTAGCATTAATAATCTGAGATTTAATTTTTGGCCAAATTTCCTCAACTAAAAATTTAGTTGCATCCCGGTTTGGAAGCCACTTAAACTGGCCGACAAAAAGAACTGTCGGACTGGTGGGTTTTTGTTTTTTGGTTTTGGCAAAATATTCTATATCTACACCGTTGGCAACAACATCTACTTGAAGTTTTGGCGCCAGGTTTCTGATGAAGTCTCTGTCTTCGCGAGACATGGCCGCCAGACGTTTGGCACGCTTCCAATAATATCTTTCCCACCACTTAATTTTGAAAACGTCTACCATGAGAGCTGGTTTTAAGAAGAATAACCACTTGGGAAGTCCCTTCACGAACCTTTGGTAAACAAGGTATTCAATAACCTGCTCGACCAAAAATATGGGGATTTTTGTTTGAGGAATATTGGGCATGACGTAAAAAGTTTCGGCATGGATGAGGTCGTAATTTTCTTTGGCAAGTTCTGCTTTGATCCTAAGCCTGACAAGAACGTCAAAATAAATGCAGACCAAAAACGGGAATGGGGTCAAGGCGGAAAGCAAAATGTTTATCGGGGACCAGGCTTTTCTCCTTTTAAAAACAATCACCTTTTGACAGTAGAGTTTCAATTCCTTCAAGTAACTCTCCTCTGTCGTGTCTCTGATAAAAGACGCGAGTGTAATTTGGTGTTTTTTGGCTAAGTTTTTTAAGAGATTATATGTCCTGATTTGGCCACCGGAGACCAAAGGGTATGGAAGATACGGCGTGATCATGAGTATCTTCATGGCCTAATATTAGCATCTATTGAGTTTGCACAACAATTTGGCTTAAAGTGGGTTAACAATGGATAGACTTGCCTATATTTGCTTGATCCTTTTGGCTCCCCTATTTTTTTATAATTTGGGCGGCTGGAGTCTTGTTGATTTCGATGAGGCTTGGTATGGAGAGATCGCCAGAAATATATTGACTTCGGGTAATCCTTTTGTTCTTTCATTCAATGCAAAACCCTACTTTGATCACCCGCCCCTAGGTTTTATCTTCATGGCGACTTCACAGATGATATTTGGGTCAAATGAATTTGCAGTAAGACTCCCTTCTGCCCTTTGCGGTTTTGGATCACTCATACTAACTTACCTAGTTGGCAAAAGGCTTTTTTCCAAATTTATCGGCCTTGGTGCTATGCTTGTTTTGGCTTCTTCCGTATGGTTCATTTTAAGGTCGCGACAGGGCGACCTTGATTCGATTCAGCTATTTTTTTATTTATTAACGATCTATCTGGCTCTTAAAATGAAAGAGCATACTAAATGGGTATTTGCTGTTGCTATTTCTTCCGCTTTCCTTTTTCTGACAAAATCATTTTTCGGTCTGACGATTATTCCAGTAATCGTCGCAATTATTTTGATTGAAAAAATGAAGATTCCAATTAATAAATTTGTCCTGGGTGCAATGATTTTTAGTGTAATTGTTGGGTTGTGGTTCATACCAAATTACGCCAAATATAAATTAGATTTCATAAATCGCATGATAGGAATCGGTATTAAATTAGACAAGAGGCATCCTGTAAATTTTAGGGAAATTCACAGATCTCTGACATTTATCTATCTTCACGAAGGAATTAGAAAGTGGTTTTATCCGGCAATTTTCTCCATGCTAATTAGTACTTTGTTTATTTTAAGAAAAAGAAACTTGCTTGTTTTATACATTTGGATACTTATTCCAACATACGGTTTTTTAACCAGTGCCAAAACAGAGATTTGGCATATTATCCCAATTTACCCGGCACTGGCGATTCTCATCCCATTTACAACAGCAAATGTCTTCTCCTTAGTAATTGAAAAGTTAACTACTCTACCGGCAGAAATACGCAATAATTTATCGATGATTTTTATTTCCATACTATTCACCGTACTTGCTGGCTTTTTTATCATTGAATTTAGAAATGAAATAAAGCTCTTTGATCGAGAACAAAGTCCTCTGGCAGAGGTGGCTTCGTATGCAAAAAACTTTGATGGGCCTTTGTTTATAAGTTCGGATCTTTCTATTCCGGCAACCGCAGTTTTTTATTCACAAAGACAAGTCAGGGTTGTCAGGGACGAAGACCCACCAATAAATACTATTCCTTCGTTAATAGAATTTGGCCCAAAACCATTCTTATTAATTACAGAGGGCTGGCGACTAAAGTTAGATAAAGTAGATAGCTCTCAATATAGAGTCTTAAAACAAGTAGCAGATTATCAATTGCTTTTGGTTAATTAGTAAATCCAACCAACCCTGGCAATTTGTTATTGGGATTATCACAAACTTCCTCATCATAATTTTTTTGCGCAGGTGAGATGACAGCAAATTCTCCGATCGTGAAATCGTATTTTGCAACAAGGCTTTTGGGCAACGCCACATTATAAACAGGAACTTGTTCGCTTGCTCTGACAATATTAAGATCAAAATACCACCAAAGATATCGGTATCCCGCGACTTTAGTGAAATCGGCTATAAAATTAATTCCCAAACAGCGGAAATTTTTGTCTGTTGAATCAGACTTGATGAAACTAACTATTTGTTTTTTCTGGTCATAGCCTTCAATGGGTTTTATTTTAAAAAGAGTCCATAAATTGCCGATTAGAAATACAACCATAAAGACTTGGGCTAAAAATTTTAAATTGCGTGTTTGCAAAAGCCAGGAAAGCGAAAGAGATATTATTAAAATACCTATAATTATCAAACTATTAAAATAATAGTCGCTTATACTTCTAGTTGAAAATTGTTGAACTGCTATTAACAAAAAAGTCCATAAAATAATCAATATTAATTGTTTTATCTTAATTGCTTTTAAAATAAGCAGTGCGAGGCCCGTTAAATAAAAAATCGGCAAAGCCAGAAGTGAAGGTACATCCTTTCTAAAAAATATTATTTTGGAAAAGGCCGCAGAAGTTCCATCTATAACTTCCCGGAATCTTAAAAGACCTGTTTTTTCTCCCGAAACGGAATTTTCATAAAAATTAAGAAGAGACTTTATCTGTCCAAAATCGTGACGAATTTCAAAAAGCCAAAATGGTGTTGTTAATAATAAAAACGGGATACCAAATAAGATTATTGATTCCAATTTTGGTTTTTTTGATGTAATTGGCAACATCGCTAAAGGAACCAAAATAACCAATGGCCAAAGGGCAATATGGATGTGCCAAATCAATCCTACTAGAATGCCCATTATTGGTAAGACTTTATAATCTTTATTGATCAATTTCATCAAACAGAATAAAAACCAAACGGACCAAAGCACAATGGGTTGAGTAGGAACTACCCAGCGGTCTATAAAAGCTATTGAGAGTGACGACGCGTATATAAACGATCCGATAATTCCTACTTTTTGATTAAAAATTTTTGAGAAAACATAAAAAATGCTTATGCTAGTTAAAACACTAACGGCTAGAGCAAAGAATGTCGCCGACAAAGGATTCATTGCTGACAAAAAATAAAATGGAATCAATAAGTAGTAGTAGAGGGGCCCGATAAAAAACCCGTCAATACTTGTCATCTGGCCGATTAAGCGGAAATTGTGATCGATGAGAATATCTTTAACAATCCATGAATATAGATCCTGGTCGTGCTCGAAGATATAGAATGCTTCCAACTTATAGAGTCTAAAAAAGAGAGCGATTGCAGTAATTAATAGCAAAATACTGTGAGGCTTTATTGTCTTCCAATGCATTCTTTGAACATTTCGACAATGACGTAATCAGAAGACGTTTGGATTGGTTGACAATTGCGGACTAAATTTTGGATGCCAGGATCGCCAACATCAATTGAAACTAAATAACGAACGCCGCTATCTATCAAAACCTCAAGTGGTCTGTCAACTATTGGATAACCATGACGGTTGGTCTGATAGAGGAAAGCGGCATCTCCATTGTAAGGCGCGATGACAATTGCGTCTTTTGGAAGAATCATGTCAACTGCTTGACCAGCTGAAACGATCTGCGGTTTGTTAATCCAGTAGAATCCTCTGACCGCATAGAAACCAAAAGCATACATCAAAACGACAAATACAACGGCCAATATCGGACCAATGTATTTTTGGAAATGAGCTGTCGGTAGATTTGTTAGAAATCGGACTCCTTTGGCAATGTAGATTGCGGCGATCGGAACGAAGGGAATCTGGTAATAATCATGACGGACATTGCCCGATGCGAAGACTATAAAATAAATGGCAACAGAGATAAGCCATGAGAGATAAAAAAGTTTTTCTTTGTATTCATTTCTTCTGATCGCACCGATTACAAACAAAGCAAATCCGGTTGAGGCTAAAATCAGGCCGGCCACACGTTCTTGTATCAGCCATCTGAAAAAAGCTCCTTTAAACCTTATACCCCCATCATTTAACAAAAATCGCCAATTGGGAATTCCTTCGGGGAACTCTTGCATCCAAAGCCGCCAAGCTAAAAAGGGAATAATTGACGTGATGGCAAAAATAATCAAATGCGATTTTTTAAAGAGTGAGGTCCCATATTTTTCAAATGCTAAATACAAAAGTGGCAGAGTAAAGAAGAGGGCAATAGGCCAAGTAAGGATTGCCAGGTTGGCAAAAAGCACTGCCGCGACTGCCCAAGACCAATTTCTGCTATTTTCAAGCCATCGGGCAAATGAGTAGTATAAGCCCAAGATGCCAAAAACCATCAGGGGCCCGGGCAGAATTGTTGAGGAATAAAATACGTTGAAGGGAATTGTCGCAAAGAAAAAGGCGCTAAGCATCGCAGTTTTAACTCCGGAGAAATATCTGACGAGAAGATATAGCAAAACAGTAGAGCCCAATGTTATGGCGACAGTCACAAGTCTGGCTGAAGTGACGCTGATGCCAAAGATACTCCAGACCGCTGCAACTATTGAGTTATAAATTGGAAATTCGACGAAACGATAACGGTTGGGGTTATCAAGTCCATTAGCTTGCGATGACATATCATCGTAGCGGGGAATAAAGGGGTTGTAACCTTCTTTGATAAAGTTTCTGGCGACGGCTGCCGTATCGGCTTGTCTCCAAGAATGCCAGTCTGCCAAGGGCCTTTTAATTTCATAAAGTCGGACAGCGAGAGCAACTATGAGGATAGCCAGTATCGTCAGTATTTCGAATTTTTTCACAAAACTTATTCCTTTCTGGCAGTCGTTAACTTAATGGTGGCCAAAAGTATGGCCGTCAAAATCCAGAAAGTATAGGCAACTTTACTGGCTTCAAAAACGTCGATATAGATGGCATTGACCAAAAGGCCTACCACAGCGGCCAGAATTCCTGCGACAATTGTAGCATAAAAAGGATCCCTGATCTTTTTGAAACCACGAATGGCATAGACAAAAATAAAAGCTATTGTGCCAAAAAAAGCCAAGAAGCCTAAAAGGCCTGTCTCGCCAAGTGAGCGCAAGAAATCGTTGTCGGTGGATTCGGCCTCGGTAAAGTCCTCTATATTCCTTTTAGTTAAAGTCGAATAGCCAGAACCCAAAAGTGGGTTTCTGGTAAATCCTTTTATGGCTTTAGGCCAAGTGTAGTCGAGCCTGATACCGGTCGAGAGATCGTACTCAACGGCTGTTTGAGAATAAGTGCGAGGTTTGGCGGCAAGTGTTGCCGGCAATCCCTCGGCAGTTCCCAGTTCGGGAATCTCTTCGTAAACATCGGCGGGTCTGGCTGTTTGAACACCGCTGGTTGGTTTTTCGGTTGAGAGAGGTATATCGGATTTGGAACCAACTTCTAAATAGGCGGTGCCAGCGCCTTTCGGCGGTTCTTTTTTGATTGGTCGCAAAAGAGCCGATGCTTTAAATCTATCCAATTTTAAGACATGGGCAAAACGATCGGAAAGGTCGCCAAATGAAACCATAATCCCAAGCGAGATAAAAATTACCACAATGTAATTGGCGGTTGCCCAAAGCCAACCTTTCTTGGTAGCCAAGATAGCAAAAACAACCGTAATCGAAACCAAGTAGGCCAAAAAGGATGTTCTGGAGACGGTTAAAATCAAAAGCCAAAACCCGGCCGCGGAAGCCGTTAAAAATAGCAATTTTGAGAGCCACGATCTAACAATTGTCACCAACGGAATAAAAAGTGTTAAAACTACCATTAAGTAGGCGGCCAAATCGTAATGGCCGCCAAAGGTGGAGAGTACTCTGGCGTGTTCGGTTAAGTAAAGTTTGACGCCTTTACTAAACTCCCGATTCATGGTTGAGAACGCGGGCCAGTAAAGGTATTTTTGCCCGAAACCGTAGGTAGAAACAGCTAAAAGAACTAGGGCAGTAATAAATACATATCTTTTGATTTGTGCAAGCGACTTAATCGAAGAGAAAAAGATAAAGAAAACCGAGAAATACTCGATTCTTCTTATGAAATGCAGAAAGAGTTTGGCAACGTGAATTTCATCAAGCGGTACGGTTTTGGTGATAAAAATTGCCGAAAGGGAAGACAAAAATCCGACAAGGGCATAAACTCCTAAAGGAATAAAAAGAGGATTTCCTGATAGTGTGACTTTTTTGCGAATAAGCCAAATTATCCAGATTGCGGCCGCCAAACCAACTAAAAGATCATCCAGGCGGAGCCTGACAATGTAGCCGGGAATTAAATCTGCAAGAGGGATTTTGGGGTAAAGAGGGATAAAGATTAAAAGCGCCAGTGACAGGTACTCAAGAATATGGTCATCAAGCCACGCGAAAAGCCTCGACATAAAACTTGGCAATCTCCTTTCTTCCTAAGACACCAAAGGCAACAATTCTTGCCAGTGCACCTATTTTAAGTAAGAGGCGTAAAAGTTGCAAAGAAAGGCCAGATTTATGTTTGGCATAAAAATATTTGATCCCTTTGTATTCACCTAAGATGGCATTTTTAGAAACCTGACCTGTTGATCCCCTACCGATGTGAACAATCTTAGTGGCAGGGGAGTAGAAAACTTTAAAATTGGCTCTTTTGATTCGGTAGCACCAATCGACTTCCTCCCCGTACATAAAAATATTTTCATCAAGTCCTCCAATTTTTCTTATCACATGTCTGGGAACCAGAATAGCAGCGGCAGTGACCCAATCAACTTCTTGGTCCTTACTATAGAAACTATCATGGTCGACGTGATAGGGCTTGAGAACCTCTCCTGCCGGAAGATCATCGATCGCGCTCATCCACCAGAAAACCTGAGGCAAGTGGGGGAAAAAGCCGACTGATTGCTGAATTGATCTATTCTCGTTTAAGAGCTGCGGACCCAATGCTCCAAGATTTGGTAGGCTTTTAGCCTTTTCCAATAATTTTTTAAATGAATTTTCTATTAAATAAGTGTCAGAATTCAAAAGCAGTATATACTTCCTTTTGGCAACTTTTATGCCTTGATTGTTGGCCCTTGTGAAGCCTAAATTGTCCTTGTTGGGTATTAATTTTACTTGAGGAAACTTTTTCTTCACCATTTCCCCGCTGCCATCTTTTGATCCATTATCGACGACGATTACTTCAAAACTGATGCCTTTCTCTCCCCCACTGTCATCCTGGCCGAGTTTGACTCGGGAAGGATCTTTAACTTTGGTGTACTTATAGACTGAAGATAAACAATCTTCGAGGAGCTTTTTAGTATTCCAATTTACGATGATGACTGACAAATCCATATTAAACTTTCAAATTAATCTTCAATGCCTGATAAGCAGTCGCCAAGAAGACGCCAATCATGATCAAAGCAGAAGCAAGAACCAGGCTTGCAGTTAATTTTTCACCAAAGAAAATAATGCCCGTAAATGTTGCAATAATCGGAGTTACGTAAAGTATTAATGACGAAATGAAGGCTGAAGTCTTTCCGATAACCCATTGATACAGCCAAAAGAACAAAACCGAATTAAAAAAAGCAATAGATACTAAACCTAAAACTCCGCCAATAGTAATGTCTGCTAGCACGAAATCTTTATTTCCTAGCTTGAAAGGAATTAAAAGTGAAACAAAAATGGCACTTATTAGAAAATTATAAAAAGTAATAGTTAGGGGAGTATAGATTGAGCTAATTTTTCTGGAAACTATTGTATAGATCGACCAGCTCAAAAGCCCCAATATGATTAGGAAATTACCTAATGGTTTCCCAAATGAAAGTATATCTTGTGATCTTGTCGATCCCCAAATGAGCACAGACATGCCAATCAGTGTTAAAACCAGCCCAAAAACCTGATTTTGAGAAAGTTTTTCTTTTAAAAATAAGTAACCAAGGATTGCCACGATAAGGGCTGTGGGGATGTAGATAATTTGGGACATAATAACGCTAGTGTATTGAATGCCGGTTGCAAATAAAAGCCAATTAGCAGCAAATAACAAATTAGCCAATAGTAAATATGCTTTTTTAGCTTTAATTTTAAAACTCGACTTTGTGAAGTAGAAAAAGGGTAAAATCATCAGTGCTGCTAAGGCCGATCGGAAGATTACCAAAATCACCGGAGAGAATTGGCCGACAGTAAATTTGACTAAAGCGGCATTTGACCCTCCAATTATGGAGGTCAGTAAAAGAACAAGAAGAGTCATTGGAAAAGGCGGGCGCGGCCGAGTTTATAGTTGGGATTTTTATTCTGGCGCTCCCCTATTATTTTGGCCGGTACACCGCCGATAATCTTGAAGGGTTCGACGTCTTCTGTGACCACTGCCCCTGCTGCCACTACCGCTCCTTTGCCAATTTTGACACCTGGTAGGATTATGGCTCTGGGACCGATGAAGACGTAGTCCTCTATTTCTACCGATTCTTCAATTGGGTCAAAATCTTCAGAATTGATACCGTGTTCGGAATTGTAAATGAGAACCTGAGAGGCGATATCAACATGATTACCTATTGTTAGTTTGGCCCGGCCGTCTAAAAAAGCATTATCTCCGATAATTGTCCCATCTCCTATAGTTATATTTATAGGTAAGTAAAAGCGGGCACCCATATGGATATACGAATTTTTACCGATTTTAACACCGGCCGCCCGATAGAATAATTTACGGACACTATGGAAGGGGATTGTGCAGGAAATAAAATTTAAAAGCATCAGTTCAAAATCCAAAAGTATATTTACTCCCCTATTTGCGGCTTTGTGCATAACTTCGCCTCCAGTTAGTTCCCTACCCGTCCGATCTTTCATACCCATATGATAGCAAGGGGGTTAATTTGAGACAACTTTTGCGAGGACTTCTAAGGTTTCTTGTGCGCAGCTTTGCCAGGAGAAGCGTTTGGTATTTTTAAAGCCTTTCTTGACCAAGTCAGACTTGGTTTTTTTGTCGGTCAGGACTTTTTTGATGCCTTGAGCAATAGACTCGACACTTTCGGGATCGACGAGGATACCGCTCTCCCCCACTATCTCCGGAAGACTAGAGATGTTGGAAACCACGACTGGAACGCCACAAGCCTGGGCTTCAATGACGGGAATACCAAATCCTTCCCAAAGAGAGGGTAAAACATAGACCTGTGCCCCACCGATTAAAGCAGGCAGATCGTCATCCGGAACGTAATCGGTGAAGATGACTTTTCGTTCGAGATTGAGATCCTTGACTTTTTGGAAGATGGCGTCGTAGAACCAGCCCTTTTTGCCAATGATGACCAAACTAGTATTTTGTATAGTGTATTTAGTATTTAGTATGGAGTAGGCCTCAATCAGGCGCTCGAGATTCTTGCGGGGCTGGAGGGTGCCGACCGCGATTATGTACTCGCCGTCAACGTGATATTTCTTTAAGACCAAGGCTAACTTAGTTTTTGGCTGCGGTTCGAAACGATTTTTGTCGTATCCTTCGTAAGTGACGGTGATTTTTGAGGGGTCAATATTGTAATTTTTGATTATATCTTCTTTAGTCGTTTTGGAAACGGCGATGATATGGGCTGCGTTTTTGATGGAGTACTTGGACCAAGAGGTTAACTGATAAAGATCGTTCTTTTTAAACATTTCCGGAAAGTGGAGATAAGAAAGATCGTGGATAGTCACAACAAAAGGAACTTTTGAAAATCGCGGTCCATAGTGGGCCATCGAGAAGAAGACGTTGATTTTTGGTCCGAATGTTAGTTTGAAAGGCAACGCAAATTGAGTCCAGAGTTTTTTAGGACCGAAAACTTTGTAGTTAAAATTTCCCGTTTCTTTGGGCAGATCTGAAAGAGGACTATCTTTGAGGTAGATGAGGCAGCTGTGGTTTTTGTCTTTGGCAAATTGTTTTAGAAGTTCGTAGGCATAAAGGCCTGTGCCTACCCGATTTTTAACATTAGCTTCGTTACCGTCAATCCCAATGATCAACTTTCGGCTACCTCCTTGTAAACTTTCAGGGTCTCTCTGGCGGTTTTTGTCCATGAATAGCGTCTGGCTCGATCGAGCGAGGCTCTGACAATTCTTTGATAATTTTCTAAATTTAAACCAAGAACAAAATCGACGGCTTTTTTGACTTGCCCATCACTTCTGGGATCCACCAGAATAGCCGCATCTTTGGCAATTTCTGCCATCGAGGAATTATTGGAGGTGACAACCGGCGCACCACAGGCCATGGCTTCGAGAATTGGCAATCCGAATCCTTCGTAGAGTGAAGGGTAGGCAAACAGGCGACAACCTGAATAGAGAGCAACTAGATCTTCTTGGGAAACAAAACCGGTCCAAACTACATTTTGAGCAGAATGAAAACCTGGCCCCCAACCATACTTGCCGGTTAAAACCAAATGTAACTGGGGCCTTTCGGCCACGATTTTTTCGAAAACGTCCAAGAGTTTTTGAATATTTTTGCGGGGTTCTTGAGTGGCGACCGAAAGAATGTAGGGTTTTTTAATTTTATACTTTTCTAAAACTTCCTTTGTTTTGTCCTCGTCTTGAGGTTTAAATTCTTCCGAGGCAGCAAGATAGATCACTCTTGCCTTACCCTCGTCAACGCCGAGAAACTTCACCAAGTCATCTTTGGTAGTCTCGGAGTCGCAAATTATAGTATCGGCTTCATTTTTGACAAGGGCAAGTCTTCTTTTTTGAGTGGCAACGATTTTGGGATGGATAGATTTTTCAAAAAGAAAAACAACCATATCATGGACGGTTGTGACCATCTTGGCACCAATTGCTTTTGGTTGTGTCCAATCGGAAGAGTGAAAAACATCAACTTCCCCGATAATTTTTTCAATCGGCGGATATCGAAATCTGTTGAAGGCGATTTCTATCACAGTTGGAGGATATGGAAGGATCTTAAACTGGATATTGTTGTGGTCTTTTAGCTTTTCTTGGAATTCTTTTAATTTGCGCCTCTGGCGAAATGCTGACGCAAACATGATGTATTCGTTTTTGTGATCTATCTTAAGAAGGCTTTCGACAAGGCTTGCAGTGTAATTGGAAACTCCAGTGCCATAGACTATTTGGGAGACGTCAATTGCAATTTTCATGAGGCCAATTCTATCACAAAGACTGTCCGGTAACAGTTTCCGAAGTTGGCGTAAATAAGCGCGGGCACAAGAAGCATAAAACCCTTAAGGTAAAGATAATATATAAGCTTGCTTTTGGTTATCCATGTGCGCATGAGAAACTTTCTGATTGTCAGGTTAAGAATTGGGTAAGAGCGAGTTTTGGCCTTTTTGCCAAGGAGTCTTAAAGATTTATCAAGAGAAACCAAAATCTGGTCATTTGAGGGGAGACCAAATTTGGCGTGTTCGGCAAGAAACTGGTTATTACCTCTTTTGACTTTTTGCCAAAGAACGTAGAGCTGGCGATCCTGCTTTTCCGAGGCCTCACCCGTTGGAACAACAATTACCAGAAGCTTCTTGGCTACCTTTAACATCTCGCGGACAGAGGCACTTCTGACATCTGGGTTTAAGTGTTCCAAAACATCAACAGAAATTACTACATCATAAGAGTTTTTGCGAAATGGAAGGTTTGCGGCATCCCCTTTGATTTGGTTAACCAATGGAGATTGCGGGCCGGAAAAATCTACATCAAGGCCATCGATCTTCTCTTTTAAATAAGGAGTTATGCCCAAAGATCCAGAGCCTACTTCAAGTATTTTTGACTTTGTGAGTTTTAGTCTCTTGATCTCTCTCACAACTGGCAAGTACCGCAGAGCAGTCTCAGGATGTTGGTATTTAAAGACGTTGAAACTCATATATAAGAGCGCTTATTTACTCATTCATTTCTTGAATTCGTAAATAAATCCGACTCCTGGGAAATCGCGGGTTGTGGTATTGATGTACCCAAGGCGTGTGAGTTCTCGGAAAACTTGCCCCTGGGGATCGGTAATGCCAGATAAATATTGAAAAAGATAAATTTTGTCGTAACTGGTGGAAAAACTTTTAATTTTTTCTGGTGAACTATCGAATGCTCCAGCTGCTTTAACTTCTCCACGGTTGTAATAATCAAAAGGCGCAGCGGTAAAGTTTGATTCGAAAAGTACGAGGGTTGCCAGGGTTGAGTTTTGGTGTATGTAGGCAGTTGCGCTTCTCCAATCTTCTCTTTGAAATTTAGGATTTAAAAAATAGATAGAGGCCGAAGTTAAGTTTATTAAAAGAGCGATCACCAAAAGTATTCTTGTCAGTGGTGGCCAGTTCACTATGGTTGCGGCACTTGCCCAAATGATGTAATAAGCCGGCAAGACAAACAGCAGCCTAAAATAGGCATAGACGGGAATAAAAAATGCCAAGATAAAAGCCAAAATTATTGGACCAAACAGCCAGTAATGTAAAAAGGATCGGAAATGGGAAAGGCGAAAGAGCGATAGCAAAAAAAGAAAGGCCACGAATAGCGCGGGTGGGGCAAATAGTAGCGCATAGATTAAATTATTATCCTGGGAAATTCTGCCTATGGTAAATTTAACGAAAGTTATGGCTAGACTTTGCAGACTTGGTGATCCCACAACTTGTGCCCAGGCAGGAGAGGCAGCGCTTGCCGCCAAACCGGTTTTAAGCTGACTGGGGAAAATTAAAAGCCAGGGCAAGATAAAGGCGAGGATTGAGATAAGTGCTGGGACTAGAGCCCTTTTCGTATGAATGCTTATTCTTTTCCTGTTTATAAAAATGTAGACGATATATATGGGTATTAATAGATAAGGAAGGTAATCGGTGTATAACATAAGAGTAGTTGCGGAAATGAAGCCAAACCAAGAAACTAGTGTGTCTTTTTTAAGTAAGGATAGAAAAAAATAAACAGAGACACTGGCGAAAAATGCAGCGAGAGCGTACATTCTGGCTTCTTGGGAGTAATAAATAGCTAGTGGTGCCGTTGCCATAAGTGTAGCGGCCACAAGTCCTGTCTTTGTTTCGAATAATTTTTGGGCTATTAAAAAGGTGAAATAGACAGTTGCAACAGCAACAATTACGGATGGTATCCTAACGCTGATTTCTGAAGAGCCGAAAAATCCGATCCAGGTGGAAAGAAGAACATGATAAAGGGGAGGATGAAAATCCCCGAGTGAGTAGTTAAAAATGAGGTCTTTGAAGGATAGACCGGCTGCGTTATTGACGTTAATTGCCTCATCCAACCAAAGGCTTTGGTTTAGTCCAATCAGTCGCAAGACTGCCGCAACTGCCAAAATTAATAAGATCATTTTGATTTTCGCTCTCCGAAAAAGGATTTAATAACAGAAATCCAAACGGCCGCGTCATAACACAATTTAAAAATTAAAAAGTAAAAGTTAAAATTTAAAAAAGATCTGTAAAGTCCAATCAAAAATGAAATTGGTAAACTGTATAAAATCAACGATTTGATTCTGCGAGGGAGATCTCCACTGATGAATTCGTTTTTGCCGATCCAGCGAGCTTGTTTGAAGACTTCCCAAAGTGTTGAGGGGTTCGCGTGATAATATATCGCGCCAGGTGCCTTTGTTGATTTAATACCAAGTTTTCTTGAAAGTGACCAATCGTCTGTGTATTCCCCTGTCGCATCAAAGCCGTCCACTTTGTCAAATTCTCTTTTAAGAATCGCTCTAAAAATCGGAGCTTTATCTGGATAATCTGGCGGAATCAATCGATCAATAGGCCAACCGCGATTGATTTGCCAGCACCTTGACCAAATGTTATCGACATTAGCATTCATTTCGTTTTTGGAGAAAGTTCCAATGGTTTGACCAGCCAGAATTGGTGCTGTCAGATCGCGAATAAAATTCTTATCAAACGTCATATCGGCATCGACAAAGACCAGAATTTTTCCCTTGGCTTTTGATGCGCCAAGGTTACGGGCAGGACCCGGGCCTAAATGCTTTTGCCGGAGCAATTGCAAATTTTCAATTTTTAATTTTAAATTTTCAATTATTCCACGGGTTTTGTCAGTCGAGCCGTCGTCAATGACTATTACCTCTAGGGGTTTGTACGTTTGGCTACCAAGAGACGTTAAACAGTTTATTATGGTTTTTTGTTCATTGTAAACTGGTATAACTACCGTGATTTTTGGCTTTGGCATTTCTTGATTTTTGTTATATTTTAAAAATAATTAGATCGTTAGTTTTAGTGGGTTTGGAATAGTTTTCTAAAAGGATAACATACTCCGGTGGTGTATCTCTTTTGGGAAAGGCAATAATTAGCTTGTACTCTTTATCCAAGATAGCTTTCTCTAGTTGCCGCTTTGGCGGAATCTCATATTCTATAAGTCTGTCAGCATAATAATTAGTGAAGACTTCGTAATATTTTTTGAAATCTGGTGAGAGAATTAGAGACTTCTCGCCAGATTTAGTAACACTAGCGATGATTTGGCCGACATATACTCCATCTTTGAAGTGAGTGGTTGCTTTCAGGACGCGAGTAAATTCAGCTCTCTCAATAAGTATCGTAGCCAATAACACTATAGCGATCGTGATCTGAGGCAAAAATGTTTTAACTCTGAGATACTCCAGGAATTTAAAAAATCCGAAGCTTGTTGCTAGTGCGAAAAAGGGCCAAAGAGAAGTAATGATGTAGTCGTGAATAAATGAAATATTTCTAAAAATAAGACCATGAGCCAGTCCGAAGATAAGAAGTATTAAAAGCACCGAAGATTTCTGGTCTAATTTGTTGCGAATGATTTTTACAAGAATCAACAGACAAGTTAGCGCGGAGAAAAACAAAACAGGCCTTGTGTAATAAATAATCAAGTATCTGGCTTGTGTGGTGAAAAAGTTAAGTATGGAATACCCCTCCAGTTGATCTTTTAAGTTGAGTCTCCCTAAGAAAATGTCAATGAGACCTCCTCCGACAGGACTGGCGGTCGCCCAAGTAGTTTGCAGAAGGTGCGAAAGAAACATAATCAAGCTCAGTGTCGGAAACATCAGTGAAGTTAGGAGTTTTCTTCTCGTTTTTGAAAATAGCAAATAATGTAAAAAGAGTATTGGTGTTAGATAGTAGCCTGACCAATGTGTCAGATGAGCCAAGATGAGAGTTGTTACCAATTTTGTCGAATTTTTTTTAGATTTTTCGCTGAAGAAATCGAAGTAAAAGTTGATTGATAACAAGACAAACGGTAATGCAAATAAATCATGGGTGGGGATTTTGCCATAGTAGATGACTAGTGGCAATACTGCTGAAATAGCCGCCGCAGTTAACCCGATCTGTTTTGAAAAAAAGCGGCTGGCGGTTTTGTAAATGAGGAAAATGGTCGTTAGTGTGACTAGTACCGGTACTAATCTTAATGACCAATCGTGAACACCAAAGACTTTGAAGGCGGGGTAGATAAGAATAGGTACAAGCGGTGGATAATGAGTGTAAAAGCCAAATTTTGATTTGTCTTGGGTATCGGTGTTCATGACTGAAGCAAATTTTGTGGAAACCAAACCGTATCTTTCTAGATTTCTGGCCGCGGTCGCATGCCAAGCAGAATTATAGTCATGATGTCCGATAAATGGTTTGTTAATACCGTTCGCTTGAATAATAGATGCAAAAGTGAGGATGAGTAGAAGAAAATAGTTATCTCTTAAAAAGAACATCTTCGATGAGTGTTTGGTATCTTTGGGCTATTTTATTCCAGCTAAACTTGGCGGCTTGATCATAGGGGATGTTACGATAATTGGTGCTGGCAGCTAAAAGTAGATCTTTTGCATACTGATCGATGTTGGTGACATCGGTTAAGATACCGGCACGGCCCACAATCTCGCTCCTGGCATCATCACTGACGGTCACGACCGGCAGATTACAGGCCATAGCCTCAATATAGGATGTGCCAAAAGCTTCGGTTTTTGAGGCTAAGGTAAAAACCTGCCCAGCTCGATAGTAAGCAGGAATCTCAGAATAGGGCACGAGTAATCTCAAATACCTTTTCCCCAGCAATCTCTTACCCAAACTGTCGATGATTCCTCGCATCTCACCATCACCTAAGACTAAAAGGCTGAAACTCTTACTTTTGGCTACGGCTTTGATAGTGAGATCAACTCTCTTGTAAGGAACAAGTGCAGAAGCACAAATAACGATTGGTTTTGGGAGTGGAAGAGCAGCCGCTTGAACTTTCGGATTGAAACGAGCCAAATCAACGCC
This sequence comes from Patescibacteria group bacterium, assembly GCA_038078475.1. Lineage (GTDB taxonomy): Bacteria > Patescibacteriota > Microgenomatia > Curtissbacterales > GWA2-41-24 > JBBTZR01. The sequence continues at coordinate 12,216 of JBBTZR010000059.1, read as the reverse complement.
ATTGGGAATAACCAGAGTTTTAACTTCTGGAGCTAATTTTTGAGCCCAGTGTATTTGTGGGGTAGTTAAAGCGACAAAAATATCCGGTCGCCAAAGTAAATTCCAAGCATCATCGGCGCCAATACCGGCATGACCGGAGACGAGAATTTTGGCACCAGTTAATTTTGAGATAATCCTGTAAACGACAATTTGCCAACCCCCATTGAGCAGAATAATTAAATCGTATTTACCCTTAAAAATCTTGGGTAACGCTTTTAGAGTAAAAATTAAAATTTTAACTGACCACCAATCTAAATAAAGCTTCCCAAAAAGACGAATGGAATTTTTAGGATAGCTGGTAAAGGTTTTGATAGTGATAACCTTAAATCGCTCTGGTTTTAAATCGAGCTTTTGATACCAGACGTGACTGGTGCCTGCCTGAAAGATGGTGATCCGATGCTTTTTGGCCAATCTCCTGGCAACTTCATAAGCAAAATTTTCGACACCTCTTTCTATAAAACCGGAGTAAAAAGAGAGTATTGCAATTTTAGCCATTTTTAGTGCGAAGTCTGATATACCACATTCCCAAAACAATTAGAGTACTGATAGTAATAGTTTTGCCCAGTTCAAAGCTTGCGGGACTAAATCTTAGCTGAAGATCTTTTGTATTCTCGGGAATTATAACCATTCTCGATTGGTTAGGCGCAGGAAGGACTTGGTGTTTTTCATGATTGATTTTGGCGATCCAGCCATCAAAGTAGTTGTCAGAAATGACGAGTTTGCGTATTGTGGGCTCCGGGGTGAAGCTTAAATCTATTTGATTGGGTGAGTATTTAGCGATTTTGACCTCGGCGTCATCATCCTCAAAGAAGGCTCTTTTTTTAAAAGACATATTCTCGTAAAGATAAATTTTGTCAAAATTCCCTACTGGTGTAAATTTGTCAGTAACTATTGGATAAGTGGAAGCGATGTATTTAACATTGACACTGCTTAAAATTTCGGCATTGGGAACGGGAGGACTAGCCACCTGCCAGACTTGATAAGGCGGAAAGATGACTGCAAATTGGTTCCATCGGTAATTGCCAGCTTTCTCCAAAAACCTGATGAAACTAGCATCTTGAATTGGGTTTTCACCGTCAATAATTTGCAGATGATATTTGGTTACAAGTTGAGGGTTGAGGCAATGAGTAGTGCAATAGATTCTAAAAAAATCAGGGTCTTTGGCTAAATACTGGTAAAGAGATTCGTTTTCAAAGGAGACTGTTGGAACGCGCGAAATTCGTTTGTTTGTGATCGCGAAAAATTCAATTAAAAATAGGGCAATTAATAGATAGATTAATTTTTTTGACCTGATGTGGTTCGTAGCATAGGCGCCGGTTAAGGCAACCAAGAGTGCAACAACAAACCAAAAACGGGTGGTGATTCGCAAGTATTTTAAAAACGGCAGCCAGTTATAGGCAGTTTCAAAAAAGGGTGTAGAGGTACCAGCTGCAAAAGCCAGAGCGAAAAGCGCGAAAATGAAGAGTGTAATCTTTTGGAGAGTTTTCAGTTTCAAAAATCCAAAGATAGCAAGAGCTGTAGGTATGAATCCTAAATAGAGAAAGGCTTCGTGGTCTAATTCCCCCGAGATAGGATATGGGAAAACAAGACTTAAAACATAACGCTTGAGATTCCAAACCGGTTGGGCGACGTCAACAAGGGTGAGATTTGATCTAGTTGAGAGAGGTCCAAATTCTAAGTGAGGCAAAAGAACGATTGCCGAGAGTCCAAAAGTCGCGATGATCAAGAGTAGAAACGGCACTTGTAATTTTATGACGCGCGCGCGTGATTTTTTAAAAACCATCCCATGAGTCGCGTGGTAGTAAAACCAGTAAAGAGTTAAGAAGACGCAAGAGTAATAAAAAATAGTCGGATAAGTAAAATACATAAAAGTCAAAGAGAGTGATCCTGTAATTATCCATTTGACATTTAAGCCTTTCAACAAGTTTCTGATACTTAAAAAAGCCAGTGGTAAATAGCTTGCAGCGGCGACCATCGTCAGGTGACCGGCTTCAAGATGGACAGCCATCTTAAATGAAAAGGCATAAAAGATAGCAGCTACGGTTGATGCGGCGGCAGATATTTTAAATGATCTGGCTAGATAAAAGGTTGAGACAGCGGCTAGGATAAAATGAAAAAGTAGATAGACAACAGCCGCGTGGTGAGTTTCAAAAATTAAAAAGATTACGTTTGCTGGATAAAAAATTGTCGAAATGGGATTTGAGACAAGTGATTCCCCCATTAGTTGATCCGGTCTCCAGAGAGGGATTTGTTTGTGGACATAAAATGAATCGCGAATAAAGGCGATGATTGGTATGTAGGTTCTACCAAGATCGTTATCTTTGGTTGTGAGAATTTGGGGATTTGCCAAAAACGGCAAAAAGAACAATAGGCAGATGAAAGTGATAAAAATTACTTGTGACTTTTCGCCTATTTTTTGATTTTTAGCCATAGAGTGTCTGAGATTTGGAAGAAGTTCTGGTAGTTGGTCGTAATAAACTGGTTAATTTTAAGAGGTCGGTACGAGCCTATCTCGTACGGTTCTTTTAGCTCGTAAGGCTTAAAAACTATAAAGCGGGGTGGGTTAAGTTTTATGCCTTCGACGATTCGGTCTTGGACATTGGGCAATTCTAAATACCAGGGGAATTCATCAGCCCATGGTTTTGGGGGCAGAAGAGAAGCGATGGGGAAAATTTGGTCCGGGCCATTTTGGATATAAATGGGCTTGCCTGATGGGTTAATTTCTCTCAGAATACCGGCGGTTTGGTATATTTCCTTCTCAAAGAACCTTACTTCGTGGCCCCAATTTTTAATATAGCTTCTAATAGCAAAAATAAGTACCACTATAAAACTAACTGTGAAAATCACCAGAAAAAATTTGCTTTTGAGCTCTTCAATAAGTCTTGGAATTGCCAGTGAAAAAAGCGCCAATGAGGGAATAAGGTGAAAAAAGTCAAATCTTGGGAAAATAAAAAGGACAGATAATGCTGCAAAAGAAATCGGTACTTGAATTTTATGATTTTTCTTAAATGTTAATAAAAAGAAAGGAATAAGAAGCGCCAGAATTACAATAGATTGACTGACTTTTGGTAAATCAAAATACCCAGGCATTTGCGAGGCAAGCAAAATTGGGAAGGCAAAAACCCAGAAAAAATAATCGGCCAGTGATTCCTGGCGCGCGAAAATAAAAATTTGTAAGGCCAGAAGGATGATGAAAGGAGCAAGTATAGCCGGATTTTTCAAAAAAACATCTTTAGTACTCTTGCCTAATTTTAGAAAAATAATGGCTAGTGCTGTGATAATTAACCAAACGGCTAACTGTTTTATAAAAAAAACAAGCGCAAGTGTTGCCGACAATTTATAAAAGTTGCTAGTATTTTTGGGATTTTCTAAAAATGCCATAAGATAGAGCGTGGAGACGAGAATAAAGGGTGTTTGGACAAGATCGAACCATAAGCCGTTGGCACCAAAGGGAATAGACAAGAATGCGAAGAAAATTGTGGCAAGGAGAGATTTTGTAATTTTATAGATTAAAAGATCAATGAAAATGATGATTATCCAAGTAAAGATTAAGTATGGCAGTGGTTCATAACCAAACATTTTCGAAAACATCATCAGAAACCAAGTCATAAGTGGAGGATAAGGGTTAATGATGTCCGTATAAAGTTTGAAGTTATTATTTGCCAGATATGGATAGACGACCATTTCCGGCCAGAGAGTAAATTTGGTTTTTATGAGCAGAAAAAGATGAAGGGCAAGAATCAGAGCAAGAGAGAAAATTTTTCTTGCGTTAGCCATACTTACTCAGAGAATCGTTAACACGAATTTTCACAAGACCACTAAGGGATCTTAAAATATCCTTTTTAAGGTTGACTTTTGTGCCTCTGACATCGCTCCAGGAGACGGGCGCTTGAGCGATTTTGTAACCTAATTTTTTACAGATGTAAATAATCTCAGCATCAAAAGCCCAACCAAAGACAGTTAGCTTATTGAAGATCTTTTCCGCCACTTCTTTTTTGAAAGCTTTGAACCCACAAGTGACATCTCGGATTTTGAAATCAATAGCGAGTCTGACCAAAAGAGTAAATCCACTACCAAGAAGTTCCCTTAATGGTTTTTGATGAACCAGTATTTTTGCACCTTTAACTCGCCTTGAACCGATGACTACATCAAAACCCTCGTCAAAGTATTTATAAAAGCTTTCAATTGTGTTAATGGAGACGGAATGGTCAACATCGGAAAACAAAATATAATCACCCTTAGCAGATTTTACGCCTCGAATAATCGCATAGCCCTTCCCTCGATTTTTGCTATAGTGGATTACTTTGATGTTTCTTTTACCTTTAGCTGTTTTTTTAATTAAATCCAGTGTTCGGTCATGCGAACCATCATCGACGAAAATCAGCTCCCAAGAATATTTTTGCTTTTTTAAATAGGAGTAGTAATGATTGAAACCATTTCGCACACGGCTTTCCTCGTTATAACAAGGAACAACCACTGAGAGTTTAATTTTTGCCATTATTTTTTGAAAATTTCACAATGACATATCCAACAAAAAGCACAATACCTACAACCACTGAAATAAAATATGCCCATGCCGCACCGAGTGCTGCATATTTTGGAATGAGTAAGAGGTTGGCAATCAACCAAACAAAAATACCAATAGCAGACATTAAAAATACATCTTTCGTCTTACCAAAATAGTAAATAATAATACTCACTGGAATAGTTGTAAAAAATCCCAAGGCAGAGCTTATGACAAGAATTCTGTAAACATTGATCGATTCCAAATATTGTGCACCAAATAGAAATTTAATTAATGGTGATGCAATTAAAATAGTTAGAAAAATTCCTATGGAGATTACTAAAACGACAGGGATAGTTTTTTTAGCAAAAATTTTTGCTTTTTCGTTCGAGTCAAAAGAAGTAAATCTCGGAGCAAGAACTCTAGTAAAATCGCCTGTCAGCTGATCAATCGCACTGATTATTTTCATTGGAGCAGCAAAGAGTCCTGTTTGAATCGGTCCAGAAATTTTGACCAGTAAGTACTCATCAATCGGGATTGATGAGATGGCCATTGAGGCAGCAATCCAAAAATTGTATCCTAAAAAATTTTTAACCAAATTCGCTGGAGTTTTTTCTGATAAAAAATTTAATGGCACAAAGAATTTACCAATGACTACTGAAATAATTACTACTAAATAATATAGAAACGTTAAGAAATACAAATTGACTGTAAAAAAATAGGCACCTAGCACAAGAAGCAAAATTCTGGCTGTGTTTCCTGAAATATTAACAATTGAAGCTTTAGCAAATTGTTTCTTAGACTGAAGCGCGGCAATGAAAAAATTAGTCAAAAGAACAAAGATAACACCAAAGAAAGATATTCTAAGTAAATTAGTAATTTGTGGCTGACCTAAAATTTTTGCCAGAGGGGAAGCGATAATCAAGCCTATCAAAAAAACAGCAACACCGATGATTAAATAAGCCTTAAAGGCAAGTGAGAGAATTTTTTTAGATTGATCATTATTGGCAGATGCAAACTTTAGTATTCCAGTGTCCAAAGCAAAATTGGCAAAATTAATTGCCATTATCCCAGTAGCGGTTACAACGGCAAAAAGCCCAAAGTTCTCTGGTCCTAAAATCCGGGGTGCTAGAATAAAAAATAAACCGCCGAGGGCTAGGTTAATTAAAGACCCAGTAAAAACAATGGCTGTATCTCGACCCGTGTCTGTTAGTAGAAGACCCCTGAGTTGTCTCAACATTTACAGTTGAGTATAACTGAATTTTTTACCTCTAATCAAACCAGCCAGTAGAGTTATCCATGATGATGACTTCGACGACGCCAAAGATGGTGCTTTTGATCTCGTGAGATTTTAAGAGCGCGTAGCGTCTGTAAAATTCTTCTGTTTCCGGAGCAAAATCGTGGACGACGAAAGCAACAACTGTTGCCGGATGTTTTTCGGCAACTGGAGTTGTGCCATAAAGATAGGCAAAACTTGGATCAACGTAACTTTTGACGGGTTCCCTACCAAAAACAGTAAACAAATAACGATAACCGTTGTATTTCCAGCAGGTCGAGAGAGAATCAAGAGAAAATGGTTTGCCCCCTACTTGCTGCATTGTGTACTCAATAGCTAATCTTTTTGTTTCTAGTCCTTGGCTATTTTGAGTATTTAACAGTTTATATAAATTGACTGTGACAAAAATGGCCAAGAAGACTAACCATAAATTTTTAGGCAAATAACTTACAACTTTGGCTAGAATTAGCAAGAAAGCAGCCAAGATTCCTGTTATGTAATGTTCGAAAATATCGGCCCTAAAAATTGTGCCATAGAGCTGAATTCCAAAAAAATAAAGGACGAGGAGTAATGCGATTAGACGAAACCCTACCCTTGCCGAATTCACTGGGCTACCTCGGAGGTGTTTTATAACGAAAGCTATAAGAATTACTGATGAAAGAACAACAAGATACCAGGGGATAGCTCGGAATTTTTCTAAAACATAACTCACACAGTATGAGTATTGTTTGGCAATTTGGTTGTCGCCGAAAGTGTAGACAAGACGAGTAAGAGTTCTAGGGAAAAGTAAAGAATTATCGATGAATTTTTGAGATTCGAAGCCGGGATTATTTCGGCCGGCTTGTATAAATTCCAAGACTGGTTTGGTGTTTGCAAAGTTGTGGCGCAGGTCAAAAATTACCAGTGGGATAAACGAGGACAGAATGATGGCTAATGCCACCAATGTTTTCTTGTTAAGAGGTAATTTGAAAATAATCCAGGCTACAACTGCCAAAACCAGAAAGACATAGTAGGAAAGATCGGCATGAATCACAAACGCAAGAATTAAACCTAGAACGTAAATGAATTTCTGGTTGCCTCTTTTAATTTTGTAAAGAGAATAAATAACAAGGAGAGAAAAAAGAGGACCAAATGTCAATCCCCAAAAATGGCGGTCATAAACATTAGCCATGTAGGAAAAGGCCCACAATATAGCGGCTGTTATTCCAACTTTCTTTGAATCTATAAGTATCCCGACCTTATACATCATAAAAGTAGTCGCGACTGCAAGTGCAGCCGCGATATAGCCCCAAAATAACGGGTTAAGTTTTCCAACAATTAAGGTGAGAGCGAAAAACCAATAAAAGTACGGCGCGACATGAACTCCTAAGGGGGTCGCGCCTCCTATTAGTGGAATATGGTGCCAAAGTGCCATACGACGACCGACGAACGCAAAAACCGATTCGTCGTATGTGAAGTAAAAAAGATCTTCTAGCTTTACTATTCTTGTAATAAATGTCGCAAGAAGTAAAAGGGCAAGAGGCCAAAGATTTGCAAATCTTTTAATCATTTTTACAGACAAAAAGAGTGGTTGAGCCAGGGAAAAGTCTTGTTGGTCTTTTGAGCAAAACTTTAAATCCTAGTCCCTCAAGTTTCTTTTTGAGAACTTTGGCATTTTGAAAATAGATTTTTTCCTTAGGATAAAAAACGAAATCCCAAAGCCTGGAAAGCCTACTTCTCACGAACTCTCCTGTATCTATTTCCTTTATGATCAAAAGTCCTCGCCTTTTGAGGCTCTTTTTGATGTTTTCTAAGACTCGGTCTTGATCAATAAAGCTTATATGGTGCAAGACATCCGAGAGAATAACCGCATCCGCATCTTTAAGATTGTAATTTCTTATATCGGCCAGCTCGAATCTTAAATTCGCGAGTTCAGACTTTTCGAGTCTTTTTTGGTCTAAATCAACACCTATCACAGTCCTATTTTTATTTTGAGCAACATGTTTGGCGATTATTCCCTGCCCGCAGCCAAGATCTATTATTTTGCCGTGGTTTGGTAGGGCACGATCAATCTCTTCAAGTGGAAGAATTAAGGTTTTTAAAAAATCATAAATCATGATCCTATGAATGTTTGGCCACAACTAGCCACATCGTCGAAAATATCTTATCGAAACTTTGACCTTTAAGTTTTACTGCAGCAAAAAGATTTTTAATGCGATCTTTGGTGAATGAGTTTTCTATCGGGGGCAGGTTAAATAATTTTTGCCTTATCTTGAGTCCCACTCCGCTTCTGAGAAAAGAAAACGGGCTTTCTGCAACCGGGAAACTTACTATTAACTTACCATTTTTTGCAAGAACCCGTTTTGCTTCCTTTATAAACAATTTATTCTGCTGGTCGGAGAGGTAATCGGTTAAACCGGTTGCCAAGATTACATCAAATTCGCCGTTTTTAAACGGTAGCTTAGTAGCATCGGCGTTTTTTACGGTATATCTTGATTTTGGAACCTTGAAAAAGCTTAGTTGTCTTTTTGCTTCTTCCAGCATTTTATTGGAATAATCCACGCCTACAACATATGCTCTTCTTTTGGTAAGCTCGACTATAAATACGCCAGACCCACAACCTACATCTAAAACTCTTTTGCCGCTAACATCACCAATTAATTCTAAAACCTTGCGGCGCCTGGCGTGTAAAAAGAGATTGACAAGAGAAACTAATTTTAAAGGCGGTGTTCGATATTGTTCAAAAAACCTCTCCGGAGTATCCAGCCAGTATTTTTTTATTAAGAACTTTATTTTGGTCATTTGATTTTTCTAATTTTTTTGGCAGGGATACCTGCAACGAGAGTATTTGCTGGTACGTTTTTGGTGACTACACTACCGGCAGCTATAAAAGCTTTCTGGCCAATAGTTATACCCGGAAGAATTGTTGCAGCTGCGCCTACTACACTCCCCTTCTTAAGAGTCACCGGTCTTGAGGTTTTGGGGAAAAACTTCTGCATAGGATGATTCTTATAACCGACGTTTAAGTGTGTAAGGATAGTTACTCTTTGCGCGACTGTAACCTGGTCTTCTAAAATAACTGACTGGTAAAGATCAATTAATGTTTTGTCTCCTATAAAACACTCTTTTCCAATCTTAAGCCCGGATGGTCCAGTATGATGCCAATTAAAAAAGTTAACGTCCATTAATATCGAGTATTTACCAATTTTTGCACCCAGTATTTGTAGAAATAATTTCCTAGCAGATGAAAAATACAATAAATGGTCAACCAAATTATGATAAATAACTTGAACGACACAATAAAGTATAAATCTTATGGTCCTTTTTGTGCCCACTTCGTCTATGGCTCTTTTCAGTTCTTCAATCACTATTCTCATCGCGGCTGGTATTTTTGAGCATATTTAAAAAGAGCTGCTAAGTAAAAAGACTGGGCAATGATAGCTATCGCTGCGATAATATATATTATTTCTCCCTTAAAAGTCTGAGGTTTATATTGACTGGCTTCTCGGATAAAAGTTGAGAAGTCTGAGGTATCGTAGTAAGAGGCGGCTACGTGAGCTAAAGAAATATCATTATACAAAAACATGAGAAATACAATGCAAAGTATTACAAATTTAGCATATTTTTTAAATACAACTTGGGCGATCTGCCAAAGTCCTGCCATTATGATTGCCAAGTGGGCAACCACCAGAGGGAAAAAGTACCTGCCCTGGATTCCGAAAGAATAACCATAATTTAAACGAGGGAAAAAATCCCAAATCAAAAAAACTAAGAAATAGACAGCAGAGCTTGCGATTAGGAAAAGCAAAACGATTTCGTGAGTGTGAAATTTTTTGTCTTTTAAGGCTAATATAAATCTAATGACGATTCCTATAATCGCAACTATCACCAGTCTGTTTATTATTTGGTAGTTAATGTTAGGAACTGTTAAAGACAACCATTTATAAACTCCCCAATACCATGGCATGACCTCAGCTATTGTGTGTTTTGCCGTCCAGATTATATGCTCTTTAAATTGTGGGCTTGTAAGTAAATTTAGTTGTTTCGGGTCAAATTCAGTAAAGATTTTGCTAATGTATGGCCGAAGCGGTTCTAGTAAAATGAGGGCGGCAGTTGGAAGAATTATTAGGGAGACAGCCAAAATCGGCTTAGGGATTTTCTTCCAGTTATTTAAAATTTGATAAGCAATCGGCAAGGCAGCAATCAGAATAGCGATTGGGAATTGTTGTCTGGTTAGAATACCTGCCGTGATTGTTAAAACCAAAAATATTAAAAGACGCAAGTTTATCCCGGACTTTATAATTTTTAAACAGATAAATAAAACAAGGGTGAAAAGAAAGTTGGTTAAAGCATCAGGAAGAACGCCTGTTGATGCAAAGGTTAACATTGGTTTTGCCGCCACAAGGCTTGTTAGAACTAAGGCGAGAAAATCATTTTCTTCAAAAATTTCTTTTGCTACTTTATAGGCTAAAAGAACCATGCCCAAAAAAATAATTGCGGAAAAGATTCTTACGGCAAAAATTCTATCGATTAAACTTTGGCTATAAAACAGCCTATATGGGATGGTTGCCACTGCATAGTAGAGTGGAGGGTTTAAGGTTGCTTCTCTTTTGACGAGTTGAGTTCTGGTGTCAATGGGCATGCTTTTGAGATCAAACTCTGCGGATCCGTCAAATCCTTGCGAATACTCTAAGTGATACTGGGGATGATAAGTGAATTTATTGTTTCCAAAACTATCCCTTTCGGTTCCCAGGATTTTTTCGGCGGTTTGGATTTCCAAAGAAGTGTCGTTAAAGTTTGTAGGAACATATCCAATCTCTGCCAAATCCTGAACTTGAGCAAAGTGAGCTTGTTCGTCTGGGTATTGAAACACTGGGATTAGAATAATCCAGGAAAGAGCATTAAAGGCGGCTGCTGCCAAAAGAAGTTTCACTGGTTCGCGCATGGAAGAATTATATACAATCTGGACTAAATGTTAGAATTGGTTTGGTGAAGAAGGATTTAGTAGTCGTTCTTTTAATCTTCATTATCACTTCAGTTTTTTGGCGCGGTGCGTTTTTTAACTTTTTTGCTCAAGATGATTTTATCTTAATTAATCACTTTTCCCAAAATAATATTTTGGTCGATTTCCAAAATGCGATTGGGTATCCTGCGGTTACTCATTGGCGGCCATTTCATAATCTCTATTTCCTAATAGCCGGTAATCTTTTTGGTAAAAATTTCGCCCTTTATCATCTTTTAACATTTTTAATCCATATAGCGGCAGGATTTTTTGTTTTTAAAATAGGTCAAAATTTAACAAAAAGTAACATCGCTGCCGGTGCGGCTGCTCTATTTTATACGGTTCATCCGGCCCATTTTGTCTCGATGTTTTGGATAGCCGGAGGTGCGACGGTTATCGGTTTTCTATTTTTTGTTATTTCTTTTTGGAGTTTTGTGAAGGGGCAAAAGGTTCTGACTTTGATTTTTTTTATTTGCGCTCTTGCCGCCTCCGAGGCAATGATTTCGGGAATTGTCATTTTCGCATTTTTCCTGATTGCCAACAAACAAAAACGTAACTGGCGACCTTTGCTGGCATTAGTTTTGGCAGGTTTAGTTTTTATTTTCGTGAAACTTGTTTTTACTTCCCCCGAAGCTTTTGAAATTTACAAAATTGAAATTTCTACTAAGACTTTAGTTGCGCTACAGTATTATATTTTGCGAATTTTGGGCTTTGCAGAAATCTCCGGAGATAAACTAACGTCTTTAGTACTTGTAATATTGTGGGCAATGGTCGCGGTGATAAGTAGCAAGTCCTTTTTAAAAAATCCCAAACAGTTAATCTTGCCATCAGTTGCTGCAGTTGCCGGATTTTTCCCTTTTATATTGATTCCTTCACATTTGTCGCCTCATTACATGAATCTTTCTATTTGGGGACTTTCGATGGTTTTGGCACTGGCTCTTAAGAGATTGGCTCCTGTCTCCACTGCTCTTATTTTAGCTGTTTTTCTAACAGTTTCTTTTGTCAATATCGACAAAACACAGGAGAATAATTGGGTTGTTAAAAGAAGCAATCTGGCAAAGGGTATTCTTGCGGATATAGAGACGAAAAAACTAGCCGATGGCTCAACTATAATTTTTAGCGATACTCCCTTCACTAGTTCAAAGGAGACTTATATCGCACTGGGGCAAGGAAGAGCGATTGATTTTTGGTTTGATAAAAAAAATTACAAAACCTGCTTTACCTTTCTGGAGAATTGTGCAAGATAATTTCTGGCAAGAACTATTGCCACCAAAACCATAAAACCAAAAAGGCTGAGCAAGTTGGCTGCACGGCGAAGAGGAGTTTCCATAAATTCGAGAGTGACTATGTGATTTCCCTTGGGAACTTGGGCAACAATAATTCCCTCAAGATTTGGGTAATCTTTTATGATTTCTG
>JBBTZR010000058.1:0-11365 GCA_038078475.1 Patescibacteria group bacterium | reverse complement strand
CTCCGCCTTCGCCAGCAGTAGCTGGCTTCGGCGGACGAAGTCCGCCAAGACAGCGAAGGCTGGTTTTCGTCCGACGAAGTTTTAACGAAGTCGGATGAGATTGTAACGAGTTACTAGTTAAAGAGATTTTATAGTAATAGTGGTCGGACTACGGCGGACAAAGTCCGCCAATCAAAGAATGTATTATGTTTACGTCTTAGTATGCAGCGATGGAAAAACATATGTTGGTTGCACAGATGATCTTAAAGATCGAATTGAAAGGCATAAAAATGGTTATGTACCTGCAACTAGAAGTTTGAGACCAATTGAGTTAGTTACTTATTTTGCTTTTAAAGATAAATATAAGGCTTTTAATTTTGAAAAATATTTAAAGTCAGGATCGGGAAGAGCTTTTTTGAAGAAGCATCTGATATAACCTAATGCCGATTAAGAGAATTTTCAGTGCAGGGGGAATTGTCCTTCGACTTCGCTCAGGTCTTCGACTCCGAGGTCGCTCAGACTCGAGGAGATCTTCGATCCGTAAGGATAAATCTGGATGGGAAGTTCTCGTAACCCAACACTCAAAGCATAAGGGTTGGGATTTTCCTAAAGGGCATCGGGAGATTTATGAGTCCGAGGAGCAGGCGGCGATTCGCGAAGTCGAGGAGGAGGCAGGAGTCAAGGCGGAAGTTATTGAGCGCACTGGGCAAACCGAATATTTTTACTACGACGAAGGCGAGAAGGTGCTCAAGACTGTTGTTTATTATTTGATGAGGTATGTGAGTAAAGGTGATGCATCTACTGCTTTTGAGGTGAGTGATATGAAGTGGTTGCCAATTGATGAGGTGGAGGATAAGTTGACGTTTAAAGATACTAAGCAACTTTGGCTTAAAGTCAAGCCAAAGATTGCACAATTGACATCTAACAAGGTCTCGTTGTCTGTCGACAAGTGACAATTGACAAGAGGAGAGGTGCTGGAGTGGACGATCAGGCAGACCTGGAAAGTCTGTATAGCCGTAAGGTTATCGAGGGTTCGAATCCCTCCCTCTCCGCTTTGTGAATCGAGAGGGTTTTGTGGAGGTGGTGAATTTTGGCGATAGATCCCTCCTTCGTCAAGACTTCGGAGGGCAAAGCAGGTAGATGAGATATGGACCAAGTAGATGAGGTTAAGTCCAAGGTTGATATTGTGGAGGTAATTTCTTCATATATTCCTCTCAAAAAATCGGGGAGAAATTATGCTGCACTGTGCCCATTCCACAGTGAGAAGACGCCTTCTTTTATGGTTTCACCGGAGAGGCAGGTTTTCAAATGCTTTGGATGCGACCAGAGTGGCGATGTCTTGACTTTTTTAGAGAAGAAGGAGGGCTGGGAATTTAGGGAAGCGCTGGAGGAGCTGGCTAAGCGGGCAGGGGTGAAGCTGGCGGCATTTAAGCCAACTGGCGGTTCACGTATAAAGGAAAAGTTGGTGGCCATCAATAATCTGACTGTTAAGTTTTACAAGTTTCTATTGAATAAACATAAGGTTGGTCAGATCGCACGTGATTATCTTTTCAAAAGAGGCATACCACAGGCGCTTTGGGAGAAGTATGATTTGGGTTTTGCACCATCAGGTTGGGAGACGCTCGCGGATTTTTTAACGAAGCGAGGCTATAGCTTGTCTGATATAGCAATAGCCGGTCTGGTGATTGGCAGGGGCGCGGGTAAAAGTCAAGGATATTACGATCGGTTTCGCAACCGCTTGATGTTTCCGATAAAAGACGGTAGGGGAACAGTTTTAGGTTTTGCCGGCAGATTACTCTCGGATTCCCAAAAAGAAGCGAAGTATGTCAATTCGCCGGAAACGCCGATCTTTACAAAAGGCAATTTGCTTTTCGGACTTGATGTAGGAAGAGGTGCGATCCGAGAAAAAGGGGAGGTAGTTCTGGTTGAAGGAGAATTCGACGTTTTGTCTTCATATAAAGCGGGGATAACGAATGTGGTTGCTTCGAAGGGGACAGCCTTGACGCAAATGCAGGTGGCGACTTTGTCACGCTTATGCGAGCGAGTGATTTTGTGTTTTGACACAGATTTAGCCGGAGATGCAGCGGCCAGACGAGGGATTGAGCTTCTGGATCTAGCGGGTATGACAATTAGGGTAGCTAAGCTGGGCAAGCATAAAGATCCTGACGAGATGGCCCAGAAGGACCCGGCTGGATTGAGAAAAGCTTTAACATCGGCTGTTGACGTTTACGACTACTTTATAGATTCGGCTGTTTCCCGCAACGATCCAGCCAGAGCAGTTGGCAAGAAAAAGATCGGGCAGGAGGTTTTGCCAATCATCGCTTCGATTTCCGACGATTTGGTTAGGGCTCATTATATCGAAAAACTGGCAAGCATTTTAGGTCTTGAGGCTGCGATGGTTGCGGACGCGGTTGCCAGGAAAAGTCAGGATTTTAATCAGATAGTCGATGAAAGTAAGACTGGCGCCAGTACTCGTGGGGTAACGCGGGAGAAATATTTCTTGGCGCTTCTTCTGGCGCAAAAAGAGATTTTAGGTGATATTTTCAAGAGGGTATCTGGCGAAGATTTTTCGGATGAGACTGCCGGACGGCTTTTTAAGTTCTTGCATGATATAATTAGGCGCCAGAAATCGCCAAATCGCCAGACTTTGTTGGGGAATTTGCCCAAGGATCTGGCGGCTTACGTTGACGAACTTTTTCTGGTTGATCTGCCGAGTGAGTTTGTAGAGCGGGAGAAATGGGCAGCGGAACTCGCGCGCGTTAGTCGGGTGATTCGTCGCGAATCACTCGCGCGACAGTTGGCCGGGATTTCCCAGAAGCTATCTACTCTCCAGGGCAAATCGGATGAAAAGCAAGTAGCCACGCTTCTGGCGCGATTTAACAAAATTTCCGAAAATATAAGAGAGCTTGTTTCTCGATGACTCGAAAGAAGAGAACTTGTTTCTCTCCGGCTTCGCCGGATCGAAATAAGGAAAGTAGTATAAAAATATTTTGAGAACGGAAGTTGGAAAATTATGAAAAGCTCAACTCGTGCCAATGCCATCAAGAAAAGTGATACTGGAGCTCGCAAACCCGCTCCTCTTGGAAAGCAGGAGATTCGCAAGCTAATAAAACGCGGTCGCGAACAGGGTTTTGTGACTCAAGACGACATTTTGGCAATTTACCCTACTCCGGAGAGAGCGATCAATGAGGTTGACGAGCTTTATCTGAAGTTTTTAAACGAAGGCATCGACGTTTTTGACACGACAGAGATTGATGTTGCCGATTTGACTAAATCGGCTTCGGAGTTGGAGAAGGAACTTGAGGGTCTGGCGGCTTTGGAGGCCGGCTATCTTTCCGATCCGGTCAGGATGTATTTGCGCGAAATTGGTCGGGTCTCACTTTTGACTTATGAGGAAGAGGTGGCTTTGGCCAAACGAGTGGAGAAGGCAGACAAGAAAGCCAGGGAAAGGCTGATTAATGCCAATTTAAGACTGGTGGTCTCCATTGCCAAAAAATACGTTAATCGGGGACTGACGCTTCTGGATCTGATTGAAGAAGGTAATATCGGCTTAATGCGTGCGGTCGAGAAATACGACTGGAGGCGCGGCTACAAATTCTCAACTTATGCGACTTGGTGGATAAGACAGGCGATAACCCGGGCGATTGCCGACCAGGCCAGAACGATTCGAATTCCAGTGCATATGGTGGAGACAATCAACAAGTTCAACCGTATCTCCAGGCGCCTGATGCAGGAGCTGGGTCGCGAGTCAACGCCGGAGGAAGTCGCAGCCGAGATGGAAATCGAGCCGGATAAAGTGCGAGAGATCATCAAAGTCTCGCAGGAGCCGGCATCACTGGAGGCGCCGGTGGGTGAGGAAGAGGATAGTCGCCTTGGGGATTTTATTCAAGATGTTTCGGCGTCGCCGACAGATCAGGCGACTCACGCGCTTCTTAAAGATCACATTCGGGAGGTCTTATCTTCACTTTCGCCAAGGGAAGCTAAGGTTTTGGAGTATCGATTTGGTCTTGAGGATGGCAAACAGAGGACACTTGAGGAAGTCGGCCGTGAATTTGGTGTCACACGTGAGAGAATAAGGCAAATTGAGGCCAAGGCGATTAGAAAACTGCGCCACCCGACAAGGGCTAAAAAACTGCGAGACTACTTGGAAGCGACCTAGCCCGCCTGATGGTCTTCGACTCCGAGGTCGCTCAGACTCGAGGAGCGAGGCAAGTTGAAAAATCCGCTCAAATTTGCCAAACTAGAGTATAAGAGAGCTTATTTTTCTCGAAAACTCAAAAAATAGTGGATGTTACAGTGACAATACTTTTGGCGATAATTGCCCTTCTGATTTCAGTTTCTGCTACTTACAATGCTTATCTTTTGCGCGGCGGGAAGATGGCGCTTTCGGAAGTTTTTATTGCTCTGGGGATGGTTGCATTTATTATCTCGTTTGTGGTTAGACTTGGTTATCCAGATTCAACTTTATTTCTCGATGTTTTGGTATCAGACTTAATTTTTATTTTGGGATTGGTACTCTTGTTGGCGGCATCGCTAAAGCTGCGGTCTTCACTTAAGTAACTTAAGCTGGTTTAATATCTGCTACATGTTGCTCAAGTTTTTGTGGCTCAAATGGTTGCCGGTTGCTCAGGCAATTGGTAACTTCCAGGCCCAAGTTATTTTGACGTTTTTTTATGTAGTCGTGGTTGCTCCTCTGGGATTTTTTTATAGACTCTTTACCGATCCTCTTAATCTTCATGGTCATAAGAATGCCCGAACAAATTTTCAAAAATGGGAACACCCAAAGGAAACGTTGGAGAATGCACGTAAGCAATACTGATGTACATTCTGGGAATTTCTTGTTTTTATCATGAGGCGGCGGCTTGTTTAATACGGGACGGAAAAGTTATTGCGGCGTCTGCACAGGAGAGGTTTAGCCGCAAAAAGCATGATAGTGGATTTCCAAAGACGGCGATTGAATTTTGTCTTAAGCGGGCTGGAACTCGCGCCAAAGATTTGGATTTTATTGTTTTTTATGAGAAGCCGTTTTGGAAATTCCAAAGGATTCTGTTGTCGACTCTGGCGAGTTATCCACTCGCCTTTCGTTTGTTTGCGAAAGCCATGGTTACTTGGCTTGGCGATAAACTTTGGGTCAGGTCGATTATTGCGGATGAGCTAAAAGTAGACCCGAAAAAGATTCTGTTTGTGCCACATCACGTTTCCCACGCGGCTTCGGCATTTTATGCTTCCGGATTTCGTGAGAGTGCAATTTTGACTTTTGATGGCGTTGGCGAATGGACGACAACGACATGGGGTGTGGGTTCAGGCAACGATATTGAGATTCGCCAAGAGATTAAATTTCCTCACAGTCTTGGTCTTCTGTATTCGGTTTTTACAGCATTTTTGGGATTTGAGGTTAATGACGGTGAGTATAAGGTGATGGGAATGGCACCATATGGAAAACCAAAGTTTTTGGATCGCGTGAGGAAATTAGTTAAGACTTATGATGATGGTTCTTTTAGACTGAATATGGAGTATTTTACTTATCACAGGTTTCTCGACCAGTCATTTGGCGCGAAGTTCATCTCGCTTTTTGGAGAGCCAAGACCAAAAGAGATGCATTTCTTTACAAAAACTAGCGGGTATCCATCATATTTTGGTGGAAAGCCCCAAAATTATGAAGAGCTTTGCGGTCTCAATCAAAAATATGCGGATATTGCAGCTTCGATCCAGATATTTACAGAGGAGAGAATTTTAAAACTTGCTGATCATGTATATCGCAAGACCAAGATTCAGAATTTGTGCATTGCCGGTGGTGTTGGTTTAAACAGTGTCGCCAACGGACTACTTTTGAGGAAAGGTCCTTTTCGCCGAGTATTTGTACAGCCGGCAGCAGGAGATGACGGCGGAAGCTTGGGAGCGGCCTTTTATGCTTACTGCGCAATTTTGGGCAAAAGGAGAAATTTTGTCCAGGATAATTGCTACTTTGGAGCGGATTTCACAGAAGTAGAAATTGAGAAATTCTTGAAGAGTAAAAAGATTAAGTATCGAAAAATTGCTTCTGAGGATAAACTGACTGATTTTTTAGCAGATGAGATTGCCAGCGGGAAGGTAATTGGCTTTTACCATGGGCGAGCCGAATGGGGGCCAAGAGCGCTTGGGGCGCGTTCGATATTGGCAGATCCGAGACGTGAAGAAATGAAGGAAATTGTTAATACTAAAATTAAGTTTCGTGAACCATACCGGCCATTTGCGCCGGTAGTTTTGGCCGAGCGAGCGTGCGATTATTTTGAGGTGGACGGGCTTGAGCATGAGTATTTAACGAATTTTATGCTTGGGGTTTTTCCGGTAAAGCGTGACATGCGGAAGGTTATTCCGGCAGTAACTCATGTTGATGGGTCTGGAAGGTTGCAGATTATAAGTCGCAAGCAAAATGCGCGGTACTGGGACATAGTCAAAAAGTTCGGTGATAAAACCGGAGTTTATGTACTTTTGAATACTTCTTTTAACTTAAAGGGGGAGCCGATTGTAAATTCACCCGAAAATGCCATGAGTACGTTTTCGAAATCGGGGCTAGATATTTTAGCATTAGAGAGATATATTATCAGGAAGGAAGACCTGAAATAGTATCATGCGATTTCTGAAATCATTTTTCTCAAGAGGCACAGAGGCAGGAGAGCTATTAAAATTCCTTTGGGAAGCTAAACTATGGTTTTTGATCCCATTTGTGGTTGTACTCTTATTGTTTGGGCTCTTGCTAGTGTTTGCGCAATCGACCGGAGTCGCTCCATTCATCTACACGCTGTTTTAGGTCAGTAGGCTATTGGGATGGTAGGATAGTAGGCGATGAAAAGGTATTTAAAAATCCTGCTGTCAATTTTTCTCCTTTTTACGGTTCTTTCCCTGCTTCTTTTTTGGCCAATTTTTGCTGGCAAGGTAAATCTAAACGGGAATTTGTTAGTTTCGTTTTATGCTCCGTTTGGAGAGAACTTACCTTATAAGAATTCCGGCTGGGATCAGCTGCGAATTTACTTCCCGTTTTACAAAGTGACGCTTGAGGCAATAAAGAATTTTGAAGTTCCGCTTTGGAATCCATACGCATTTTCCGGGCATCCGCATATGGCGGATTTTCAGAGTGCGGTCTTCTATCCGCTTAATATTTTTGGCTTGTTTTTACCGCAGATCGAATTTTGGCATTTGTTGCGGATAACGCCGATGATCTTGGCGGCCTTTTTTACATTTCTCTACCTTTCATTAGGACTTGCGCTATCAAGGTTGGCAAGTATCTTTGGCGCAGTAACTTTTGGTTTCAGCCCTTTTATTTTGACGTGGGGTGAAGAAGTGGTGATGTCGCCTCACTCGATTATTTGGTTGCCTTTAATTCTGTTTGCAATTGAAAGATTTTTGGTTTCTCCCTCCCGTCATCCTGAACTTGTTTCAGGATCTGATTCCCGCTTTCACGGGAATGACAGGAATGGACTGGATCGCAATGACAATAAAAAATACCTAGTGATTATTTCGCTTGCGACGGCAGCAAGTTTCTTCGGTGGTTACATGCAGACCTCGATTTATATGTTTATTTTTGTGGCTTTTTACTTCCTTTTCCGAATCAAAGCTGAAAAGAAATTCGAGATCAAAAAAGTATTTGGGATAATTTCTGCTTTTGTTTTAGGGACAGGAATTGCAGCTGTGCAGCTAATGCCCGCGGCGGAGTTGTTTTTGAATGCGGCAAGGTCCCAAGTCACGCTGCGAGAGCAACTTTTAAATTTTCTTCTTCCTATCGAATCTCTATTAACCTATTTAGCGCCGGATTTTTTTGGTCACCCGGCAACGCATAACTTTTTTAGATTCGGCGATGCCCAATATTACGAGGGGATTATGTTTGTAGGTGTGGCGACTTTAGTTTTTGCCACTTATATGATTTTGAGGGGAAAGGAGAAATGGTTAGTCAGATTTTTGGCAAT
Organism: Patescibacteria group bacterium; assembly: GCA_038078475.1. Lineage (GTDB taxonomy): Bacteria > Patescibacteriota > Microgenomatia > Curtissbacterales > GWA2-41-24 > JBBTZR01. The sequence continues at coordinate 3,443 of JBBTZR010000058.1, read as the reverse complement.
TTCTGGACTTTTGGCCCTTCTTGCAACAATTGATTGGTTTGGCGCCAGGCTTTTTTTGTCTTTACCGATTCCATTTTTGTCAACTTCAATTCCCAACAGAGTGCTCTTTATACCGGCTTTTTGTTTGGCAGTTCTGGCAGCAGGCGGTTTTGATAGGTGGTTGAGATATGGCGATCGGAATATTTTTAAAGCGGTTTTAGTAATTACCGGAGCTTATGGTGGAGTTTTAGTGACGCTGGTGTTGGTTAATTTTTTTGGGATTTCTTACTTTGAACATAAGCAGTTTTTCTCCGAGGCGAATTGGCTCGTAACAGTCCGGAATTTAGTCATACCTCTTGCGGTTTTTGTAATTGTTGCCAGTTTGATTCTTGCTCCTGGCGCGAAACTCAAAAACATAGCGGCACTGGTGATTATTATTGTGTCTTTTTTGCATATTTTTTATTTTTCGCAAAAGTACTTTTCTTTTTCTCACCGCGAGAGGATTTTTCCTGAAAACGAGATTTTAAATTTTATCAAAGAAGGGCAGGGCTATTTTCGTTCTTGGGGAGTAGGCGATACTTTTTTTGAGAACAATTTCGCCAGCCAGTACTTGCTTTTTTGGCCGGAGGGCTACGATTCTTTGAATAATCGCAGTTATGGTGAGTTTACTTATGCCATGCAAGGGGCAGATATTTCTGATTTTATTTTTCGGGCGGATGCAGGAATCGGGAGAGGTACGACGGTTGAGCTTATTCGTGACCCAAACAGAAGGAGGCTTGTGGATATGGTGGGGGTCAAATACGTATTAGGGAAGAGTGATGAGGAAAGAGTGATGAGCCTGTACAGTTTCAAAAAAGTTTTTGCAGAAGGGAAATATGCAGTTTTTGTGAATCAGACTGTAATGCCCAGAGCATTTTTGGCCTCAAATTATGAAGGGCCGTCGGATATTTTTGGGTCGGAGCCCGCGACTGACGAAGAGAGGCTTCGGCGAAAGAAGGAAAGAAGAAAGTTGATACCCCAAAAACTTTTAAGAGGCGATTTTGACTGGCGCAGTGTAATCATTTTAGAAAAACCGTCGCCAATTAGTGCTCAGTTTGGTCCAGGAACGGCCCAAATTGTTGAATATAAACCAACCGAGGTAGTCGTTAAAACACAGTCTCGTGAGCCAAAAATCTTATTTTTGTCCGATAATTTTTATCCAGGTTGGAAGGCGACAGTTGATGGGGATGAGACGGAAATCTTTAGGGCAAATTATACTTTCCGTGCGGTGCCGTTGATTGGCGGAGAGCATGAAGTGAGGTTTTATTATGATAGTTGGGTGTTCAAGGTAGGCTTGACTATCTCACTTGTAAGTTTGGGTTTATTGGGTATCATTTTAGCGAAAAGTCGACTAAGAGATTGATAGTGATTTCGTTTTGACCGGGTTCTATAATACTTGCCTTTTGCTTTAGATCTGACTCGCTTTGGGCAATAATCGGAGGAGGAAATGCAAAATCACCTTGTTCTTCAATCTTAACAACCTTCCCTAGTTTTCTTGACGAAAGAATAGCCAGTTCCTCGGCTTTGCCGCGAGCATTTTTGACTGCATCTTCACGCGCCTTGCTTTTAGCTTCTTCGAGCTTGCTATCGCTGATAGTTAGGTTGGGGCCATAAAGATTGGTTGCGCCATTTTGGGTTAGGGCAGCTAAAACCTCATTGGTGTTGTCAAAGTTGCGGATGGTGATTTCGAGTGTGGTGGTGAGCTGGTTGGTGTTGGGCCTTGGAGCCGGGAAAATCTGGATTTCGTAACCGGGACCGGCGGAGAAGTACTGGGTTTTAATGTCTTTTTCTTCGATACCGAGCTCTTTGAGTTTAGCAATTATTGTCCCGATTTTCTGTTCATTTTCGCGTCTGGCAACATCTAAGTTTGGATTTTTAGACTCTACTTGTGCGTCGATTTTGGCAATATCGGGGACGACTTGAGTTTTGCCTAACGCTTGGACAGAGATAGTCTCTTGGGGTTTTTCTTGCCAGGGTTTGAGCCAAAAGGCCCCGAAGGCAATTATGACGACAACAAGTGGCCAGGCGAAATCATGGCGCTTTGAGAATCGAAATTTTGGCATTGTGTTAATTTTATCACTAGTGATACACTTTTTCCTGTTATGGCGAGTTTAGAAAAAGCGACTTTGGCGGGAGGGTGTTTTTGGTGCATAGAGGCAATTTTTAAGAGGCTTCGCGGAGTTGGTGATGTAGTTTCTGGTTACAGCGGCGGAGAGGGCAAGGAGCCGTCGTATGAGGCGGTTTCTGGCGGCACGACAGGTCATGCAGAAACAATTCAGATTACTTTTGATCCACAAGTTATCAGCTACGAAACTCTCCTTGAAGTTTTCTTTAAACTCGTAGACCCGACGACCTTAAACCGTCAGGGCTCGGATGCAGGGACGCAATATCGATCGGTGATTTTTTACCATAATATCGAGCAGAGGCGAGTTGCAGAAAAAGTAAAGGGAAAGATCGAGAAATCCGGTATGTACAAAAGTTCAGTTGTTACTGAAATTGTGCCGCTAGCGAACTTTTATAAGGCAGAGGATTACCACCAGGATTTTTATGGAAAGAATCGTTTATATCCGTATTGTCAGATAATAATAGACCCAAAAATCACCAAGCTTTACGAAAATTTTGGAGAAATTGTTAAGAGGTGGGTTTAGCTGTTATTTTGATGTTATTTCTGTGGTTCTCAAGACCTAACCTGCGATTTCTCATCTCCTCAAACTTGGTATCAACAATTTTCTGACACGCCCGATCAGGGCAAACATACTCCTCATGGGTTACTATCTGACCTTTGCCATCAACCCTATCTTTCCATCTTCTGGAAAAAATTCGCGGTTTACCGCACCTAATGCAGTTAGTTGTTCCGCTAAGATTTACCATCTGTTGGGTCTTCTGAAACTGCCTCGATTGTCTCTGTTTCTGTCTTCTTGGGGTTTGGCCTCATTGACGACTATTTTGCGACCATCAAGTTCAACGCCATTAAAACGATTTATAGCTTCTTTGGCTTCTTCTTCTGTTGCCATTTCGACAAAGGCGAATCCTTTGGATTGACCAGAAAATTTATCTGTAATTAGATTGACGCTTGCTATCTTGCCAGCCTGAGAAAATAATTCTTCAAGCTGTGGGGTAGTTACACCATACGAAAGACTTCCGACGAATAATCTTTTTGCCATATATTAAATTCCTCCTTTCTCGTTTACTTTGGGAAAGTTTTTGAAGTTGAAGATGGAGTCTTAACTTGTTAAATCTCTCTTAAGGTAAATCGGAAGCATGATAACATTTTAAGGTTTCAAAATCAATTCATCGCTGTCCGTTGAAGCTCAACCCAGTAAGTGTTAAAATTAGCTTCGTCGTTTATCATTCCGCAGTAGCTCAATGGTAGAGCGGGACCCTGTTAAGGTCAAGGTTGTAGGTTCGAGTCCTACCTGCGGAGC
>JBBTZR010000057.1:3962-11460 GCA_038078475.1 Patescibacteria group bacterium | reverse complement strand
AGTTTTGTGGGTCTTGGCGGCAGGTGTCGGTATTGTCGGCGTTCTATTTCTTGGCAGTATCCTCTGGTCGAGTTAACAACTGCTACTCTTTTTATTTATCTTGCCTATTTTTTAGTCGTAAACCAGGCCTTAACCCTGGCGGCATTTGTTTACTTTGCGTTAGTTTTAGCCATTCTAATAGTCGTGGCGGTTGTAGATATTAAGTTTTCTCTCGTGCCGACAACTTTCGTTTTTGCCGGGGCAATTGTGGCTCTTTTTTATAGTTATTTCAATTTAACTTCGCAAGAGTTTGTGGTCAACGTTTTTGTGGCGGCAGTTCTGGCGGTCGCTCTTCTTCTAGTTGTGGTTTTGACTCGAGGTCGTGGAATGGGTAGCGGAGATATCCCGCTGGTTTTTTTGATTGGTTTGTTTTTAGGTTGGCCAAAGTCGGCTGTGGCGATTTTTGCGGCTTTTGTCCTGGGAGCAGTTGCGGCATTGTCTTTAATTGTTGCCGGAAGGAAAAAGTTTGGCCAGACGATCCCCTTTGCCCCTTTTTTGGTGACGGGGACAATACTGGCGCTTTTTTGGGGAGAACAACTCTTAGAGTGGTATCTAGGACTATTCTAATTTGCTAATATATCAGCCCTGCTCTACTTCAACAAGTTGAAGTGAGCTTCCTGATATTATCTATCAGTCTTCGACTGCTATATAATTAAGTTAATGCCCAAAGGCTTTTCGTTAGTTGAGCTGATGATAGTGGTTTCGCTTTTTGGGGTGGCTGCGTCCCTGGTGACAGCCAGTTATTTAAATTTTGAAAAAAATCAGAGAGTTAAAAATGCTGCTTCAACGCTCAAAAATGAGGTAAGACTTATTCAGAACAAAGCTGCTACAGGTGATAAAGGTCCTCGCGGCACGGTTTGCAATCCTAGTGGCGGTACGACAACTTTGGGTGGTTGGTATTTAAAGATTCAATCCGGAGCAAGCCAAACTTCTTACTCAATAGGAGGAGTTTGCATGAGCCCTGTAACCTTTCTGGAAACTTCATTTGAGCGGCGGACAATTACCTTACCTCGGGACTTGATTGTTAATAAAATTACTTATACCCCTGTTTCCGACCCGCCGGGCCAGACTCTGCCGATGGTTATCTTCTTTCGGCCTTTGTCTTCCCAAGTGTCTTTTCTTAATGCTGCTTCTGCCCTCCCAAGCGACACAGCTCCTGATTTTTTTGACGACAGCGGCGTCTTTTTTGCCAACAAGGTCATCAATCCTCCTCCTTCGTCCACGGTTAAAATTGAGCTTGCTGATGCGACGCTATCCAGAAAATACCAAGTGGCTATTGAGCCAACTGGAGAAGTGAATGAGATTAAGCCATAAGCAGTTAACAGTTCACAACGATTGGCAAGGGCAGTCACTGGTCGAGGTGGTGATTGCCCTGGGAGTGGTTGTAGTTCTGGCTGTATCTTTGGTTTCGGCATCTCTGGTAACGCAGCGGTCAGCCAGAAGTGCCAAAAACAATACCCAAGCGACGAAGCTTGTGCAGCAGACCATTGAAAATTTAAGGATATTTCGTGACCGCCAGGGATTTGCAGCTCTTGCCAATAACAGTTGTTGGGTACTGGTAAATACCAGTGATACGAATGTTGGCAATTGGAAATTGGCCAATAATCTGACAAATCCCTCCGCTGACTGTCCCCAGTCAATTTCTTTGGCCGAGGTGACTTTCACAAGATCAATCGCGATCGAAAATGGAGCCAATAGCAATCAGAAAAAAGTGACTGTCGTGGTAACCTGGGTTGAGAGTGGAGGTACGCAGACGGTTACGAATGTAACAAATCTTTCTAATTGCATCACGACAAGTGTTGCCTGCTGACTGATAGCAGTTCTTACTGATAAGTTCTTGCTGGTATAAGTTGGGTGCGATATAGTAGATTTAATGCCCACTTTAGTTCATGGTTCACAGTTCACGGTTCACGGATTTAGAAATACTGTCAACTGTCGCTTTTGGCAACAAGGCTTCACCTTAATTGAATTTCTGGTTGTTCTGGGTGTTTTGGGGATTGCAATTGGATCGGCGCTTTTGGTTTTGACTTCAGTGCTTCGAGGGACGAATCAGGCAAATATTACCATCGAGGTTAAGCAAAATGGCCAAGCAGTTCTGGACACGCTCGAGTCCCAGATAAGAAATGCCAAAGACGCTGTGGCCCTTCCCAGCGGAGCTGTGGCTGGTGCTCCAAGTGCGATCCAATTGACACTTGCTGACGGAACCTATCTTTTTTTGGTGTGTTTTGATACCGTTGGGACTAGCGCAAACGGTTTTGTGGGTAGCGTAGGGCCCGCGAGTTCGAGTTCTGTCCCCAGTCCGGGATCGTTCATCCCTTTAACTAATAGAGACACCACTAGCGGTGTTGATGTTGGTTGTGTTAGTCCTTGCCCGACAAACTGTACGTTTTCGGTAATTCCAGCCTCAGGCGGTACTGCCAAGCCGGCGATTGTCAAGATTAACTTCAGTGCCAGCCAAGGCGTAGCTGCGCCTTCTCGTCAGGACTTTAAGGCAAACGTGAGGTTCGAGACAACGATTTCCCTGAGAAGATACTGAGTGTAAGATCTTGACGCATTGATACTTTAATGCCTAAACTAGGTTAAGGAGATGAAAAGACGTAGGGGTCAGATTTTGATCTTGGTTCTTTTGGTTGTTGTTGTGGCTTTGGCGGTTGGACTCTCCGTTGCTTCTCGGAATATCACGAACTTGAGAACCTCCACTCAAACTGAACAATCCCAAAGAGCTTTTTCGGCAGCTGAGGGTGGCGTTGAGGATGTACTTTCCCGACTTTCACAAATCGCAGCAAATCCAAGTATTACTTCTGGCGTGGTGGAGAATGTTACGGTCGGCGGTATCACAGCTAGAGTTGATATCAAGGGAAACAGCACTTATCAGGCCACAATTGAAGAAGGAACGGTTGGTCAAATAGATTTGGCTGGCCCGCCGGTTGCCTCTGGTACTTTGACAATTGAGTGGGCTAAAAATAGTGATACGGTTGAGTCTTCCCAACCAGCCTCTATCGAAGTTACACAAGTTTACGGTACCTCACCCAACTATAATCAGACCAGGAACGCCTACTCTGGCGGAACTTTTGCCGGTCGAGACGAAACCGGATTTGTCGGAGGCAACTGTATTTATACTAGTGAGTTTAAGTGTCGGGTAACGGTGGCAGTTTCCGGGAGTCCTGTGGTTTTGCGCCTTAGGCCGTTTTGGGTCAAGACGACGGTGAGGGTCACCAGCTCTGGGGCTCTGCCGCTGCAGACTTATGACGTGACCTCAACAGCGACGACCGATTTGGGGATTACCAGGAGAGTACAAGTTACCAGGACTGCTCTTCCGGCCTTGCCGGCAGCTTTTGATTACGTGTTGTTCTCCGAAGGAAGCATTGTGAAATGAGAGAGCTTGTTCAACTCACTAACGTTCGATGAATAAGAAGACTAAGCTGATACTATCAATAATCGGGGTTGCGGCAATTGTTGTGCCGTCAGTTCTCTTACTTCTTATATCTTCCAGGAATGTTCCTGCTCCACAAGTTTCAACCGACAAGCGGCAAATAGATACCAAAAATGTCCAGGAGTCAGCAGCTAGCGCACAGCCCTCGCCCACGCCCTTGCCTTCTCCCTCCCCCACACCTTCTCCGTCACCGGAGGCGAGTCCAAGTGAAGGAACCCCTTCGGGACAAGAGTAGACAAATTTATGGCAAGTAGAATATTCGGGCTCGATATCGGCAGATCTTTCATTAAGGTTGTCCAAGTCGACCAGAAGGCTGGCAAAAATTTCTTAGTAGCTGCGGCTCTTGTACCGTGTCTGGGGGGCGGAATTGCCACCGAGTCGGCTGTCGAGCTTTCGAAAATCTCCGATGCCATAAAAAGTCTGGTTGAGTCGGCAAAAATTGAGGCTGAGAAATGTGTGGTATCGCTCGTAGAATCGCAAGTTGTCTCTCGGTTGATTCAATTGCCACCCTTGACAGATAAAGAGTTGGCAGCAGCCATCAAGTGGGAGGCAGAGCAATATATTCCGTTGCCGATCAAAGACGTTATTTTACACTACCAGGTTGTTGCAAGACCCGCTGCTGGCGAGTTGGGACAAAAGATGGACGTACTCCTGGTTGCTGCACCGAAGAGAGTCATCGATAAATATTTAAACATCACCAAAAACGCAGGCCTGCGGGTGCAAGCACTAGAGACTGAGTCAGCCGCGCTGGTGCGGGCCTTAACTCGAGGGGGCGATCCCCCTACCGTGATTGTGTCTATGGGAGCACTTTCAACAGAGTTGGTGGTTGAGCACGAGGGGCACGTACTTTTTACCCGCTCAATTGCCACGGGCGGTTCGAATTTAACCCGCGCTATTGCCGTAGAGTTTAATCTGCCCCAAAAGCAAGCCGAGGAATATAAGCAAGCGTATGGAATTGTCACGGATAAACTTTCCGGCAAGCTAGCGGCAGTTTTAAAGCCAATACTTGATATCGTGATATCCGAGGTCCTCAAGGCTATTGAGTTTTATCATAGCCATCATCAGGAAGGGCAGGTAACCAGAGTGGTTATTTGTGGTGGTGGTGCATATTTACCTGGGCTATCGGAGTTTCTGGTTGAACGAACATCGCTTGAGGTTTCCTTGGGAGACCCTTGGTCAGATTTTATCAAAGAGGGTGGGGTACTTAACTTGGTTGGCCAGGGTGCGGTTTATGCAGTGGCTACTGGTCTTGCGATGAGAAGTTAATTTCTGTTACGCTGAAATTAGCAGGAGTTTATATCAGCAAAGCTTTAACTTATTGTACTTAAGAAAAATTTATGGAAGCTTTCTGATATTTTTCAAAACCTAAATTATTGTTTTCTTTAAGGAGGGTTTTTAAAAATGGCTGATATTAATTTACTTCCACAAGAAGAGCGAGAAAACGAACAGTACTCCCTGCTCGTAAAACGTCTGCAGGTTGCTGCGGTTGGGGCTTTGGTCGTGACTGCGATTTTGGTGATTATTACCCTGGTGATGTTTACTACTTTTTCCTCGAGGAAGGCCGGCTTTTCTTCACAAATAGAGGATTTATCTTCCAAGATCAATGGACTGAAGGCGCAAGAAGAATCCCTGGTGGTTATTAAGGATAAGGTAGGTAATGCTTCTCGCTTATCTGGTGCTCGAGTCGAGTATCATAGTTTATTTAACAAGTTAGCTGCAATCATCCCACAAGGTGTTTACTTTACTGATGTCAGAGTGACCTCCGGCAAAGCTGTAATTTCTGGGAAGGCTAGAAGTAGTAATGATGTGGCCGGACTCGTATCTGCCCTGACTTCGGCAAGAGGAACCGAGATAATTTCAGATGTGTCTGTCGATACACTCTCATCTGACGAGACAGGGATTTTTTCGTATGTGATTTCTGGAAAGGTAGTCGGAGACTAGCGTGAACCTGCCAACTCTTTCAATTGCTCGTTTACCGCCTAAGATTGAGTTTGGACGTACTCAGCTACTTTTGGCCCCCGCGGGAGCCATTTTAGTTGCGGTTATTGTGCTGGTGTTGGTGATTTGGCCAAAGTTTACCCAAGCTCTTTCGATTCGGGCCGAGAACCAACAACTAGCTGTTAAGGTCGGCGTTATGGAGACTAAAGTGCAGGTTCTCGCGTCACTTGATAGAAATGAATTAGTAGAGCAGCTTGGTGATGCTGAAAGATTGCTACCTTCGGACAAAGCAGTTTTCTCGTACATTAGACAAATAGAGGCGGTTGCTTCGGCAGCTGGAGTGATTCTTTCCAAAGTAGATGTTGTCCCCGGGGTTTTGTCTGGTGAGAGTGCAGGTGCCTCGCCACCACCCACTGCGCAGGGCGCAGCGCCAGGTGGTGCTTCTCAGGATGCTCTTGAGGGTGCGAAGGTCCAGGTTAAAATTTCCCTGACCAGCGATTATAAGTCACTGGTGACTTTTTTGGAGCAGATAATGACTCTTTTAAGAGTTTCTGCTGTCCGCGATCTAACTATTGCTTCCGTAAGTGCCACTGGAGAGGTGGCGCCCCTGAGGACGTCGATGGCCCTTGACGCTTACTTCCGACCACTACCAAAGGAACTTGGTTCAATCGAGGCGCCTGTCGAAGTTTTAACGCCAGAGGAGGAGAAAATTTTAGCCAGCGTGCGCGCAGCCGCGATCAGCAGCCCTGTGGTGACTTCTTCGGCTGTTGTCGCAGTGCCAACAGGCAGAACCGATCTGTTTGCCCCGTTTTAAAATTACCCCAAATTACTAGGTAATTTGGGGGCCCTATTATTTAATTTTTAAGAGGTCTGGGCGGAATTTGCGGGTGCGTTTGAGGGTTTCCTTTTGGCGCCAGGTTTCTACCTTTTTGTGGTTTCCCGATAAGAGTACTTGCGGAACTTTTAAGCCCCGGAAAATTTCTGGACGAGTGTATTGGGGATATTCAAGATTACCCCAAAGCTGACGCTTTAGGGACCCCGAACCAAACGATTCGTATTTTAATGATTCCGGGTGGATGACGCCTGGCAGGAGCCTAGTGATTGAGTCAACAATGGCGGCAGCGGCGATTTCGCCGCCCGTCAGAACAAAGTCTCCGATTGAGATTACAACATCCGCAAATTTTTCCACTCTTGCATCTATGCCTTCATAGTGGCCACAGACGAGGGCAAGGTTTGGCAGTTTAGCAAGTTTGGAGGCATAGCCTTCTGTGTATTTTTTGCCTGAAGCAGAAAGGAGTATGGTGTATGGTTTAGGTCTAATCGATTCGAGAGCTTTAACTATAATATCGACTCTTGCGACCATACCCCGTCCCCCGCCATACGGTTTATCATCGACTGACTTGTGGCGGTCGGTGGCGAAATCCCGTGGGTTTACGAAGTGGATTTTGGTAATTCCCTTATGAGTTGCGTGCGCGATGATACTTTTTGAGAATATGCCTTCAAAAATTTCTGGGAATAAGCTGATGATGTGGAAGGTCACGCTTCCTTGACTTCGAGCTCTACAAAAACGTTTTCCTTGATAGCTCTGATCTTGAGTAAATTTTTGATAGCCTTGATCATTTTGCCGCCGCGGCCGATGACTTTGGCAATGTCTGTTTGGGGTACCCAAAGGGTAAATTTAATTTGATCCTGGTTTTTCTCGCTGGTGACCTTGATGGTGCGAGCATCGGTAACTAGCGGTTTAACCAGAAGTTTTATTAAATCCTCCATTTTATGCTGTTTTAGTCATTGGTCGTTCGTCGTTTTGCGAAATAAGCTTTGCTACGGCCGCGGTGGGCTTGGCGCCTTTGCCGGTCCAGTAATCGAGCCGTTCTTTTTTGATGGCAAGACTCGGTTTGGCGGTTGGATTGTAGAAACCCAAAATCTCAAGAAATCTGCCGTCACGCTTGGCGTTCGTGTCTTGGGCCACGATTCGATAGGAAATTTGATGAGTTTTGCCAGTTCTGGCAAGCCGAATTTTAACCATACTTTAAGGGGCAAACCTACGGTTTTCCCCTTAATATTCCCCTTTCCCTAAGTGGACAAAAT
>JBBTZR010000057.1:0-3862 GCA_038078475.1 Patescibacteria group bacterium | reverse complement strand
ATCAAACTGGCGAAGCCAGATTCGATTTTGGATTTTTAGTGGCAACATTATCTCAGAAATCACCCCTTGAGTCTAGCGAGGGCGTCTTGCGCTGCGCTTTGGGCTGCCGTTTGTTTATTTTTCCCCTGCCCTTTCCCCAATTGACCGGTGTCCAAAAATACACCAACTTCAAAATGACGGTCATGGTCTGGACCCCAAAAGGAGAGAACCTTATATGTTGGTGATTTGTGGAATCTGCGCTGTAAGATTTCTTGCAGCCTAGATTTGTTATCGGAGACGCTTTCTTTGGCTAGGGTTTGCCATTTGTCTAAAATAGTTTTTTTAATAAAACGAGTCACTGCCTCTTGACCCTGATCCAAAAAAATGGCACCTACAAAGGCCTCAAAAGTATTGGCAAGAATTGTTCTTGAAGTTCTGCCCCCCGAGTCCTCTTCTCCCTTTGAGAGGTAGAGGTACTCGCCTAATTTAAGATTTTGGGCAAGCTTGGCCAGAGTTTCGGTTCGCACAAGCGCGGCGCGCAGTTGAGTTAATTGACCTTCCGTATATTTTGGTAGGTTTTCAAAGAGATGGTTCGAGACAACAAGCGAGAGAACGACATCGCCTAAAAATTCTAAACGTTCATTTGAGGTTCCTCTAAAATCTTTATGCTCATTAAGGTAGGAGCGATGGATAAAAGCCTGTTTGGTAAGACTTATGTTTTTGAATTTGACCCGGGCGGCTTCTTGGAGTTTTTCAAAGCGATTAGGCTTGGTCGGCGTTTTCATAAAGATAATTGGCAATATCTGCGATCTGCTTGAAGCCAGCGTAGACTTTCGGAGGAATCTGAACTTGGTATTTGTCTTCGATTTGGGCAATTAAATCCTCCATGTCCAAATCGGTAATATTAAGATCCTCTTCGAGGAAGGAATCTTCTTCAATTTCTTCCTCTTCGATCCCGAATTGTTTGGCGATTATTTTTTTGATGTCTTCAAGATAGTCGATCACAACTTAATATCCCCCTTTCCCTTAATGGACAAAATTTTACTGGCGGAGCCAGATAAAATTTTGAAATTACATAAATTATTTTCTTAACTGTCATCTTGACTTTCGACTTCTGATTTAATTATCGAGCCTAGGACCCCGTTTATAAAGCTTGCTGATCGTGCCGAGCCGAACTCTTTAGCGACTTCGATTGCTTCGTCGATGACGACTTTATAGGGTTCTTTTTCAGTTTTAAATAATAATTCGTAAATTGCAAGTCTTAAAATTGCTAAATCAATTGGCGCTATTTGGCCTATTGGCCAAGCCGGCGCGTATTTTTTGAGTAATCTGTCAATTTTTGTGCGGTTTGTCAGAGCTTGTCTGGCGAGTAGTGATTTTTTGACTTGGCGACTGGACTGGAAACTGGTTGCGAAGAGACTTTTGACAGCAGCCACGCGGGCTATGTGTCTAGGATCACTTTTTAGCTTCATTTGTAATGTCCGCAGCTTGGACAAACCATGTGTGGAAATTTGAGGTTACCACACTTTGGGCAGGTCACTAAATTGGGTACCGAGAAACTAATCGCCGCTTTTCGGGTCCTGGTTCTGGCTTTGGCGTGTTTTTTCTTGGGTAGTGGTGTCACGGTAATAGTTTACAGTTTACAGTTAACAGTTGACAACTGATCTTTCAGCCTTTCAGTGATTATATCCGTGGCTTTTCTAAGCGTCAACCCATATTCAATTTGGTTGGACGAAGTCGAGCTGGCGGGTTTTTATTTTTTGGGCAAGGTTGGGGTATTTTTTCAAATCAGGATCTTCTTGGGCCAGGTTTTTAGCTTCATTTTGAGCTTTTGAAATTAGAACTTCGTCTGAGAGGTCAGCTATTTTAAGTTGGGTGAAGCCTGATTGGGAAAGACCGAAAATTTCACCAGGGCCGCGCATTTTCAGGTCGATTTCGGCAAGCTCGAAACCGACATGGACCTTCTCCATGCTTTTGAGTCGACGCAACGAATTTTGCGCTGCCGAGTCGGTGAATAAGAGACAATAAGACTTATGCTTCCCTCTACCCACTCTGCCTCTAAGTTGATGCAGTTGGGCAAGGCCGAATCTTTCGGCAGATTCGATCATCATAACGACCGCATTGGGTACGTCGATACCGACCTCGACGACAGGGGTTGTGACCAGGATATTAACCGCGTTTTTTTTGAAGCTCTCCATGATTTTCTCTTTGTCGCGAGATTTAAGCCGGCCATGTAAAAGTCCAAGTTTGATATTAGGTGAAAAGTGGTTTTTGAGATTGGCGAACTCAACGGTAGCCGCCTTGACTGTGGACATAGTTTCCGATGGTTCGACAAAGGGCGTGATAATGAAAGCTTGGTGCCCAACTCTAACCTGTTTTTCGATAAATTTGTAGGCATCATCTCTCTTACGATTTGGGACAACAAAGGTGGCAATTTTTTGCCGGCCCTGGGGCATTTCGTCCAGTACCGAAAGCGCCAGATCTCCGTAAAGGGTTAGTGCCAGCGTTCTGGGAATTGGGGTTGCGGTCATGGTCAAAAGGTGCGGTGTCAACTCGCCTGACGTGTCTAAAAAGAGCTTGGCGCGCTGAGCGACTCCGAATCGGTGTTGCTCGTCAACAACCACAAAGCCAACTTTTCTTTTGGGTTTAAAGGAAGACAGGAGGGCATGAGTGCCACAGGTGATATTTGAATCTTGTTTCTTGCTGCCGGTCCAAATGCCAACTCCGATCCCAACTGGCGCAAAGATGCCAGATAAGGTTTTTTGATGTTGAAAAGCCAGAATTTCTGTTGGTGCGGCGATTAAGACATCGTAGCCGTTTAGAAGGCTTACATAGGCAGCAGTTGCGGCTACAATCGTTTTGCCTGATCCGACATCACCTTCCAGAAGTCTGTTGGCCGGAGTTTCTTCGCGAAGATCCGCGAGAATTTCGCGAGTTGCTCTTGTCTGAGCGCCAGTTAATCTAAAGGGTAGATTTTTTATAAACTTAGTGACTTTAACTTTGTCTATTTGCATAACCGGTGCCTTTTTTTGTTTTTGCCACGCCAGCTTCCTTTGGTGGGCGATGAATTGGACAGTGAAAAGTTCGTCAAAAGAAAGCCTTTTTTTAGCGAACTTAATGTCTTCTAAGTCTTTTGGGAAGTGGATTTTGACAAGCGCACTCCCCAGATCTATTAAATCTTGGCGTTTTTTGATTTCTTCAGGGAGGAAATCGATATTATTTCTTGTGTACTCCTTGAGGTATTTGGCGATTTTAGCCCGAAGCCATTTGGAGGTTACGCCTTCTGTCTCAGGATAAACCGGGACGAGTCTGCCGGTATGCAAGGTCTCACCAAGTACCGCGTGAGACCTTGCAGGGTCGCTTGATCTTAGAATTTCGTACGATGGCGAGAGCATTTTACAGCGTCGACCAACTATTTCGATTTTTCCTGAGAGAGAAATTGGTGTGCCGGCTTTGACGGTTTTGGTCAGATATGGCTGATTAAACCAGATAACCTCGATTGTGCCGGACTCATCGGCAACTGTGGCGCGAGTTATGAACCTACCACCTCGAGTCCTAATATTTCTGATTTCCCAAACTATGCCTTGGACACTAGTTTTTTCTCCGGGAGTTAAATTTCTAATGGTTTCGACTTTTGTGAAATCATCGTAGCGGAAGGGAAAGTGATAGATTAAATCTTCGAGTGTTTCTATCGCCAGCCTTTTGAGCTTGTATGAATAATATTGGCCAATGCCAGGAAGTTGAGAAATAGTTATGTTTGCTTCCATAGTTTGGTCAATTGTCAAATGTCAGTCGTCAGTTGTCAATCATTCGACGTTACTCATGATGACCCTGAGTGAAATCGAATGGGTCAAATATTATTGGAGTCCGTAGAAGAGGTAAA
>JBBTZR010000056.1:0-4223 GCA_038078475.1 Patescibacteria group bacterium | reverse complement strand
ATGGAAATCATCACCAGCGAAGTCGGTCGTTAGTATACCCGAAAAATTAAGTTTTATGAAGTTGTTAAATCGCAAGTCCCTTGCTAAGATTCTAGAAGTGACAAAGAGAATCATTGACCAAATTAACTGGATCTCTCTTCTAACACTCGTGGTTGTCACCCCCGTCTTATTCACCACCGCCACCTCCGAACTTTTTGAAGTTCCCAAAATGCTTTTTGTCTATTTTGTGGCAATTGTGGCAACGACTGCCACGCTTTTAAAATTCGTCATAGACAAAAAAATCACAATCCCCAAAAACTTAATCTTTCTCACTCTACTCTTGTTCTTAGCAGTCCAGATCGCATCAACAATCTCCTCCATCGACAAATTCACTTCTGTCTTCGGCTATCCTTCAAGGCTTAATGGTGGCCTGCTGTCCCAGGTTGCCTACTCGCTTATTTTCTTCTGCGCTATTCTCAATCTGGACCGCGTCAAATCTCAAAAAATATTTTTAGTCGCTATCGCGACAGCCACGGCAGTATCTCTTTGGGGAATACCGGGATACTTTGGCCGCGACCCGAACTGTCTAGTTTTAACCGGATCCTTAAACTCGTCATGTTGGCAACAAGAGTTTGATCCAACGAAAAGAATCTTCTCGACGTTAGGCCAACCAAACTGGTTAGCATCATATCTAGTTTTGATCCTGCCGCTTGCCCTCTCCCAAATTTTCAGAGTCAAAAATCCTCAAAAGAGAATTCTTTTCTGTCTAATCACTCTCATAATTTTGACTGCCCTGATACTCACCAATTCTCGAGCTGGACTGGCAGGACT
This sequence comes from Patescibacteria group bacterium, assembly GCA_038078475.1. Taxonomy (GTDB): domain Bacteria; phylum Patescibacteriota; class Microgenomatia; order Curtissbacterales; family GWA2-41-24; genus JBBTZR01. The sequence continues at coordinate 3,413 of JBBTZR010000056.1, read as the reverse complement.
TATTGTCACCCTCATCCTGTTTTTCGCACTTTTGGGCACGGGTCAAATCAAAAAAAATTTTAAGTTTTTCTTAAGTATCTTGGTACCGATTATCCTAATCGCTACCGTTGCCGGCACGACATTATTCTCCAGAATTTATGAAGCCGTCAGTCCCAGGAAGGGGCAAGGTCCCACAGAATCAGGCCAGATAAGACTTATCGTCTGGCAAGGTGCAGTCGAGATTTTCAAAAATAATCCAATTTTGGGCACCGGGCCAGAAACGTTTGCTTACTCATATTACAAATACAGACCACTGGCGCATAATCTGACAACCGAATGGAATTTTTTCTACAACAAAGCCCATAACGAGTTTTTAAATTATTTAGCAAATCTGGGAATTTTGGGTTTTATCTCATACGGCGCCTTTTTAACAGTAACAGTCTTGACGTTGTGGAAATCTCGTGCATCAATTGCCGTCAAGGGCGTACTCTCAGGTCTTATTGGATACCAAGTAACTATCTTATTTGGATTCTCAACTGTAGCTACTCAAGCTATCATGTTTTTGATCGTAGCAGCAGCTCAATCGCCCACACTTACTGTATCTTTCAAATTCCCATCTCTCAAGAAGGGACATCAGTTAATAATTGGCACAGCACTCTTAATAGTAGGAGCCGCGGGAATTGCCGGTGTTTTAAGGTTGTTTATCGCCGATGTTCTTATTACTCGCGCGCAAAATTTGACACTTGATAATCCCAAACTTCTGGCGGCTTATACTCTTGCGCTTTCAACCTCCCCAATAGATAATCCCTTTTATTTAGCCGATGCGGCTTATAGAGCGAACTCCGCCCCTTTTGCCCAAAAAGCAGAAACTCTTGCGCCAAATAATTTACTGGTTTTACGAAAAGTCGCCAACACCTATTTTCTGCTTTCACAAACTGATAAAAACTACGAAGATGATGCCATTAGAGTAGCTCAAAGACTGACAAAACTTGCTCCCACAGACCCTCAATCTTACCTAACACTTGCCAAAATCCAGATAGGCCTGGTCAGAAATGAGGATGCCCAAAAATCGCTTGCGACTGCGCTGCAGTTAAAACCGGACTATCTGGAAGCCCAACAAATACTTGAACAGTTGACAACTGACAATTGACAACTGACAATATCAGCGGAATTTAATATCTCAAAATCAAAATAGAGAGCAACTGCCCAACTAGTATGACAAGCTTGGAAAAAACCGATCCGCAAATCGCCAAACTAATTAAACTTGAAGAAAAACGCCAAACAGAAGTCTTGGAGATGATTCCTTCCGAAAACTACACCTCTCGTGCTGTCATGAAAGCACTCTCATCTGTTCTCACCAATAAATATTCCGAAGGGTATCCAAAAAAGCGCTATTATCAAGGAAATAAAATCGCGGACGTTGTAGAGATTCTTGCCCAGGAGCGCGCCAAAAAACTTTTTGCAGTCCCTCATGTTAACGTCCAACCATACTCCGGATCTCCGGCAAATACGGCAGTTTACTTCGCACTCGCCAATCCATTAAAAGATAAGATCATGGGTCTCTCGTTGGCCTTCGGCGGACATCTAACTCATGGCGCGCCAGTCTCAATCTCTGGTAAGTATTACAAATCTGTACCCTATGAGCTTGGCCGCGACGGACTTTTAGATTTTGACGCCATCGATAAACTTGCCAGAGAGGAAAAACCAAAAATAATTGTGTGCGGTTTCACCGCTTATCCCAGAATTGTCGACTTCGAAAAATTTGCAAAAATTGCGGATTCTGTTGGCGCTTATCTTTTGGCAGACATTTCCCACATCACCGGACTTATCATCGCCGATGTCCACCCGTCTCCGGTTCCCTATGCACACGTTGTTATGACCACCACTCACAAAACTCTGCGGGGTCCTCGCGGAGCAATTCTAATGGTAACAACAACAGGCTTAAGAAAAGATCCAGAGCTAGCAGAAAAAATAGACAAGGCTGTCTTCCCTGGACTTCAAGGCGGACCGCATGACAACCAAACGGCAGCAATTGCTGTTGCTCTGAAAGAAGCATCAACCCCTGCTTTCAAAAAATACGCAACGCAAATTGTCAAAAATGCCAAAGCACTGGCCGACGAACTGTTACGAAATGGTTTCGATTTAGCTTCCGGCGGCACCGATAATCACTTAATTTTGATTGACCTAAGAAGCAAGGGCGTAAACGGTTCCATAGCTGCTTACGCCCTGGAAGTTGCCAATATTGTTGTCAACAAAAATGGGGTACCTTTCGACGACCAACCGCCATTTTATCCGTCCGGCATCCGTTTGGGGACTCCTGCGATTACCACACGAGGAATGAAAGAAGAAGAAATGATTAAGACCGGAGAGTGGATTACCCGCGCCATTGGTGCAGTCAAGGACGAAAAACTGCCGGAGCACAAAGAGAAACGCAACCAATTCTTAAAAGAATTCAAAAAACGCGCCGACAAAAACAAGCAACTTTTAAAAATCGCCGCCGAAGTTAAATCCCTCACCAAAAACTTCCCACTTCCATGACGCAAATTCTAGACGGCAAAATTGTCCGCGATAAAATTGCCCAAAAACTCAAAACTCAGATCTCTTTTTCGAGAGAAAACGGGACCAAACTCAGATCTCAACCTAAATTGGTAATTATGCAAATCGGTAATTTGCCGCAGTCAAATACCTACATTGCCCAAAAAATAAAATTCAGCCAAAAAATCGACGCAATCGTCGATCTCCAAAGGTTCCCGGAAAATGTAACTCAAGAAAATCTTAAATCTAAAATCTTAAATCTTAATTCTGATTCTAATGTCCATGGCATTATCGTCCAACTTCCTATTCCAGATCATCTAGATAAAGATGAAATAATAAACACAATCGATCCGCTAAAAGATATCGATGGCCACACGTCAACAAACATCAAGTTTCTGTTTGAAGGAAAAACCGCAGGTTTTGTTCCAGCAACAACTAAGGGAATCCTGACTTTGCTCGATCACTACAAAATTCCTATCTTGGGCAAACATGTCGTTGTCATTGGCCGCTCATCACTTGTCGGTAAACCTACCGCTCTGGCATTTCTAAATCGCAACGCAACAGTAACCGTTTGCCATTCAAAAACCAAAGATCTTGCGGGAGTTACGAAAACGGCCGACATCTTGGTGGTCGCAGCTGGAAAACCAAGACTAATCACCAAAAATCATGTTAAAGGGGGCCAAGTCGTAATAGACGTTGGTATTAACGTCCTGTCAGGGATTATCCCTGAAAAACCTGAACCAGAACCACCGTCGCGAAAACTGGTGGGCGATGTGGACTTTGACAAGGTCTCCAAAATCGTCACAGCCATCTCTCCTGTTCCCGGCGGCGTCGGCCCCCTCGCCGTCGCCTCTCGTTTTGATAATTTACTCGAAGCATACGGTCGCCAAACTTGACTG
>JBBTZR010000055.1:0-3955 GCA_038078475.1 Patescibacteria group bacterium | reverse complement strand
ATTGACAGGTTTATCAAAACTGTGTAAATTGAGATAGACCCGAAAAATACCCGAAGGGAACAACGGAGTGATAACTGCAGACTATATTGTTGGTTTTACGGATGGTGAAGGCTGTTTCTACGTTCAACTTAGAACAGATCACCGTATAGTTCTTAGGTATTTCATTACCCAGAGATTTGATAACAAAGAAGTCTTGGAGCAAATCCGAGATTACTTTGGAGTTGGATATGTGCATTTAAAAGCACAAGAATGGGGAAAAGAGTACCGAAGAACTCGTTTACCAACATATGTCTTTGAAGTGACCAAGCAAGATCACATTCAAAATGTGATAGTGCCTTTTTTTAGAAAACATTCACTTCAAGGCATTAAACACTTATCTTTTGAAAAGTTTTCCAAAGTTGCAGATCTTGTAAAGGGTCGGCAAGATACAAGATTGCTTTCAGAAGAAGAGCTTAATATGGTTCGGCAGTTGAAAAGTACAATGAATGTACTTGTAGCTTCGGCTCGCCCGGTGCCGGAAATCGGCTCGCCGGGCGGGAACGGGAATAAACCTCTATTTATCCCAATCCGTCAAGCCAACGAAGTCGGTAGTGCCCGAAGTCTCCTTTTGGGGCCTAAGGCAAGACCGGTAACGGGGACTAAGTCGTTTAATCAATCTGATTGTTGCGACCTGGAGGAGTAATCTTCCAGTAAAATTTGGCTATATCGGTGGAACTCCTACTTGACTTTCGGATTATCTTCGGTTAATCTGGATTGAGAGGACAATACCGAGGGAACCCTCTAATATAAGAGGGGCTCCGTAGAGACTACACGCCAACCCCCGATGACGAAGGCTTATTTATTGGGAGCATTACATGATGCTACTGTTCGTAGAATAACTTATCGGATAGGTGCGAAAGATTTGTCTTATGCTAAATTTCTAAAAGAGGGAGTTATAGCACTTGGACATAAAGCATGGATTTACAAGGAAGGCAAAAATAGAAATTACTACATTGTCGAATTTGTTAAATCCGTGCTAGATCAAGTAAGACTGAATTCTTTTGAAGATAAAATTAATTATGTTCGAGGTTATTTTGATACGGATGGTGGTATAGCAAGGTCGCAAAATGTGCGATATTATTTATATTTTGCACAAAAGAACAAGAATGACCTTGCAAGTGTAAGGAATTATCTAGAGCAACTAGGTATTAGTTGCGGAGTAATTCATAATCCCAGTAAAAATAAGGATGCTAATTACTTTCGTTTCTTTGTGAGAGCTACTTCTTACAAGAAATTTGCAGAAATAATTGGTTCTTGGCATCCCGTTAAGTCACAGTTTTTAAGGGTGAAGATATAGTCCATGCCCGGCAGTAATGTCGGGATTAACATGAACAAGGTATCCCTACTGGAAGGTGGGGATGGATCACCTCCTTTCTAAGGAGCTTATTTAGCCATTAGCCTTTAGTAATTAGAGGTTAGTTAGCTAACAACAGGTCTGGTTCACGGACCAGAAGTGACGAATGGTGATTCGTAAAATCACAGGGTTGCTATGTGCCCAACACATAGCCTCTAAGGTATGGGTGTCACTTTTCAGGATTTAAATTTGGTTACTGGTAACTAGTTGCTGGTTGCTAGTCATTTTTACTTCAAACCAGTTACTCACTACTAGAAACTAGCTACTTACTTTCTTTTTTGCTAGAATTATCCTCGTCATGGCGCCAGAAAGAGCGGTTTCGCAAGAAAAAAACGATATTTGGAAATCTCGGCTCTTTAAGTTTGGATTAGTGTTGGTTGTTGCTGGTGCTGTGTTCGGAGTTTCTGAGGTGGCAGCTGTGGGAGTTATTGCAGCCGGCGGAGCTTGGGCCTTGTGGAAAGGCGAAAAATAAATGGCGGGAGAACGAGAGTCGCAATCGAATACTGACGTGTCTAATACTGCCGGTGAGGCCAAACCACCAGGAATTTTGGCTTCAGGAGAGAACAAGACATTGGTAGGATCGGTTGTAGTTGCTACTATCGTAGGGCCTTTTGTGCCGGCTGTAGGTGGAGTGGCAGTTGCTATAGGTTGGGGAGTTTTGATTCGTAAGGGTGTAAGAGTCGTGCATAGAAGATTCAGGGAAAATCGTCGGTAGTTTGGCCTGGTAGCCAAGAGGCAAGGCAAGGATCTGCAAAATCCTTATACGTCGGTTCGAATCCGATCCAGGCCTCAGATTTGCCGATGGGGTTCGTCTTTTTCGCGAAGCGAAAAACTCGTGAAGACAGTTCCCCTCCGCAGCTCAAAAATTTGGGTCTGTGGCTCAGTGGCAGAGCGTCACACTGATAATGTGAAGGTCGATGGTCCGATTCCATCCAGACCCACCAAATTCTCTGATATTTCTGAGTTCTGCTCCATAGTAAAATGGAGTTTTTCTGTCTTTAGGGGTAATATTATGGTCAACAGTCAAGAGAAGTTTACTTTCGATTGAGAAAGTAGTCTGAGAGGAGGTGAGAAGTGAATATGGATTTTAAGATGTATAGTAGCGGGTCGGCAATTCTAACGGGACTTGTTGCTTTTGGCTATGCGGTTTCCTTCGTAATTTTGCGTGATCCCCTGTGGTCGGCTTTATTTTTAATGCTTTTAGGGCTTTTGGCAATACCGGTTTTTGTGGCACTATTTTTCAAATTGAAAGAAGTAGAAACACCTTTTGTGGTCGTGGCTTTGGTTTTGGGGATAATTGGGGCAACCGGTTCTTTGGTTCACGGAGGATATGATTTGGCTAATGTGATTAATCCACCGATGACTATCGAAGGCTTACCATTTGCTGTTAATCCGAGAGGCCTCTTGTCATTTGGAATAACAGGACTAGCGGTCTTAAAGTTTGCCTGGCTGATGCAAAGAAGCAAACAATTCCCCAAAGGCTTGAGTACTTTGGGACTGGCGTCTGGACTGCTGCTTTTGGTGATTTATTTGGGCAGGCTCATAATTCTTAATCCGGCAGATCCAGTCTTGCGTTATCCAATTCTACTTGAGGGATTTATAGTCAATCCTTTGTGGTATTTGTGGTTGGGAATGGTGCTGCGCAAGTAAGCTCAGGTGTAGTAGAATCCTCTCCGGAGTGTTCAAAAGCTACTATCAGGTTCGGGATTGGTTGGAGGGGTTTATTCCTCTGGTTTATGGGAAAGAGGAGTTGGGACTGGCGAGAATAGAGTATCTTCTTCACCTATTAGGAAATCCACAAGAAAAGTTTAAATCGATCCATGTGACGGGGACGAGCGGGAAGGGGTCAACGGCGTTTTATGCAGCGAGGCTGCTGCAAGGTTCACAGAAAATCAAGGTTGGACTTCACCTTTCTCCCCATCTTGTAGATATCAGGGAACGAGTGCAGATATTTGAGGGTGAAGGATTAAGGATAAGGGATGAGGGATTGATGCCAATGGAGAGGTTTTTACGGCTGTTTAATGAAATTAAATCTATTGTTGAGAAAATCCAGAAAGATAAGCCGGAGTTGACTCCAAGTTATTTTGAGATTTTAGTTGCGGCTTCATTTTTATATTTTGCCCAAGAAAAAGTCGATTGGGCGGTGGTGGAGGTCGGGCTTGGTGGCAGACTTGACGCTACTAATGTTCTTGCACCGGAAGTTTCGGTGATTACCAACATTGGTCTGGACCACACGGAAATTTTGGGAAAGATAATCGAGAAGATTGCTTTTGATAAGGCGGGGATTATCAAAAAAGGTGTGTCGGTTGTGACTGGAGCTAGCGGTCGAGCGCTTCAAGTGATAGCAGACGTTGCCAAGAAGCAGCAATCTGCGCTGATAACAATTAATACTCAAGATCGACTTTTGGCAAACAAGTTATTGGCGATTGAAGCAGTGGAGCTAGCCCTAAAAAGGGACAAAGGGGCGCAAGGGACAGAGTATATAAAGGGTATAGAGGATATTAGTAATCTGCCAGGGCGATTTGAGGAGATTGAGCTGGGAGTAATTTTGGACGGAGCGCA
>JBBTZR010000054.1:0-7725 GCA_038078475.1 Patescibacteria group bacterium | reverse complement strand
CTTGTCCAGAATCTGTTTTGATTCTGGAGTCGCTTCGCTCCCCAGAATGACAGTCGATGGTGTTGTCATTCTGGCTTGTCCAGAATCTGCGGTTATTCTCGTGTAAAGATCTTCAAATGACGAGTTAAATTTTTGAATCATTTCTAATTTGTTGGCTCTGTCCATATCTTTTATCTGCTTTTCTCTTATGATTGACTGGAGTTGACCTTCGACTATTTCATAGTAAACAAGTTTATGTAGATGATATTTTTTTGTAAATCCTTCTATTAGTTCTTGTTTATGTTCATAGACTCTTCTAATTAAGTCATTTGTAACTCCAACGTATAAGGTGGGTCTGCCGTTTGCCATAATGTAAACGTACATTGCTTTAATCATTGGCTCGATTCTGGTGTCGCTTCGCTCCCCAGAATGACAGGGCTTGGCTGGTTACTTCTTCTGCCAGCTCCTTTCCGGCTCGACTTCGTCTTTGAGGATCATTTCGACTGCGGTCTTGTGCCAGGGGATTTTAGTGATGTGATAGACCTCCTTAAAATATTTTATGCTAGACGAGGCTGCAGGTACACCTTTGGTTTGAGCTAGAGCGTCGAGATTGTCTGCAACCTTGACGAGCCTAGCCTCAAGAGTTTTTCTTTTTCCATATTCTCGGACTAAATCCGTAATTTCTCTGTTTGACGGAAGATCAGAAACTAACCATTTAAGACCTTCCTCTTCAATACCGGCAAACGCACCTTTGGCCATACCTTTAACGAAGGTGCCAACATCTCCAACGATGGTTTCGGCCATATCGTGGAAAAGGGCCATTTTAATGGCGCGATCGACATCGATATTTTGGCCTTCTTTTTTCATTTCGATTGCCAAGAGATAAGTGAGCATGGCAGTTGCCCAGGAATGGGCTGCGACTGAATCTGCTTCATTTCTTTTAAATCCGAGGGCGATGAATCCCTGACGTGGAAGTTCCTTGGCCCATTGCAGAGTTAGAAATACCTTGAGGATTTTCTTAAGAACGTCTTTTTTCATATTTCTTAAACTTGTTAAAGGCCTAATTCGTCTGAATGGTCTTGCATCGATTTTAAAGTAATCTCAACAAACTCTTCTAGGGGAATCTCTAACTCTGTTTCGCAGGTTTTGATTTGGTCGCGATTGACGGCAGCTGCGAAATATTTATCTTTAAGTTTCCTAAGTACCGAATCAACACTGACTGACTTTAATTTCTTGTCCGGTTGGACAAGGGCTGCTGCGACGATTAGTCCAGTTAGTTCATCAACTGCGTAAACAGATTTTGCCATGAGTGTTGTTCTTGGTACCTTGTCGCAATGGCCGCGGATGGCATCAATTATTTGTTGGTCTGCTCCGTTTGCTTGCAATTTTTTAGAAGTTTGCTCGGTATGAAGTTCCAGTGATTTGCCAGTAATTTCATAATCTGCGTCATGCAGCATACCGACTATTTCCCAGTCCTCAATTGTTAGATCCGGATTCTTAACTTTGCCGGAAAAATAATCATAAAAGGCGGCCATAGCAAAACCAACTGCTAAACCATGCTTTTTCATATTAGGGGAATTTTTGAGTTCGTCTAAAATTTTGAGAGCTTCATCTTGCGTCATTTTTTTGCCCTTTTGGGACGGAGCGTTGGAAAAAGAATCACGTCTGAGATGTTTGGAGAATTGGTCATAACCATAATCCATCTATCAATACCTGGTCCAATTCCAGAAGTTGGCGGCATTCCATATTCCAATGATTCCAGAAAATCTTCGTCTATTACTTGAGCCTCAGGATAGCCAGCTTTCTCTTTTTCTTTTTCGCGTGTCCATGCATCTCTTAATGCTTGGGGGTCGTTCTGTTCTGAATAGTTTGTTCCCATTTCAAGGCCGGCAACATAAATATCAAAGCTTTCGACAAATCTCGGGTCGTCTGTTTTCTTCTTGGCAAGCGGGTAAAAATCTGCCGGGTAATCATAAACAAACGTCGGTTGAATGAGTTCGTGGGTACATTTCTTTTCGAAAATTTCTAAAAGAATTTCGCCATCTGTCATGTAATCATGAACTACAATGCCAAGTTTTTTGGCGAGTTTTGTGGTTTTTTCCAATGTATCAATTTGTTCAATTTTTACACCTGTGTATTTCTTGAATAAATCTGCAAGTTTGATTCTCTGCCATGGACGTTTGTAGTCGATTTGATGTCCCTGGTAGGGAAGTTTTGTAGTTTTAAAGACAATAAGAGCAACATATTCAAACATTTCTTCTATTAAATTCATATTATCCATGTAATCTGCGTAAGCCCACATTGTCTCAAGCATTGTGAATTCCGGATTATGATTTTTGTCCATGCCTTCATTTCTAAATGTATGGCCGATTTCGAAAACCTTTTCAAAACCTCCGACAATCAGTCTTTTGAGGTAGAGCTCATTGGAAATTCTAAGGTAGAGATCGGTATTTAATGTGTTGTGATGAGTCTTAAAAGGCCTGGCTCGAGTCCCGCCATAAAGTGGTTGAAGAATAGGCTCTTCGACTTCAAAGTAGTCCTTTTCCTCGATTAAAAATTTGCGGATGGCATTTATGATTTTTGATCGGTACTGGAAAGTTTCCTTGACTCCTTTGTTGATTATTAGATCCAGATATCTTTTTCTGTTTCTTTCTTCGGCGTCTTTGAGACCATACCAAGTCGATGGAAGTGGCCGGGTGGATTTTGTGAGTATGCTTAAGTCTCGCGCGAAAATAGTTGTTTCTCCGGCTTTGGTTTTACCAACCTCACCTTCGACTTGGATAAAGTCACCGATGTCCAAAAGAGTCAGTAGTTGGTAGTTGGTAGTTGGTAGTTGATCTTTGGAAAAGAAAACTTGAATCTTGCCGGATTCGTCGACTAAGTCCATGAAACTTGATCCCCCATGACCTCTAATAGCCATGATGCGGCCGGCTGTTGAGACATTTTTCCCTTGAGATTTAAGACATTCAGATATCGATTGTTTTTTATTGCTTTTGGCAGGGTAAGGATCAATCTTTAACTTGCGGATTTTTTCAAGCTTTGCGAGCCTCGCGCGGCGAAGCTTATCGAGTGGTTCCATGGTGATTTAGAGTATAAGGGAAATAGAATTAGCTATCAACTTGAAAAGCTATGCTGCTAACTGTGCAAACTGTCTCGGGTTATCGTATCTTGCAATAAACTTACCTGCTTCTTCTTCAGTGCCTTCTGACACTAAAACCTCTAGCTCTTGAGTAAATTCTCCTAAAGATTCATCCAGCCTGTCTGGTGATGTAACTCTGAGTGTCCCATTGTGGACACTGATTGCATTTTTTTCCAATAAATAATTAAAGCCAATAATCTTGGTTGACAAATAAGTGGAGAGCACAGAGGGTGCTTGTATTTCTCTGTACCATGCTACTCCCCAAGCACAGGATGTGGGAATAAGCAGTTCCCAATCTTGCTGACTTATTTCTTTAGCGATTAATTCTTTTGAAACATAAATGCCCAGTGTGTCGCAATATAATTCTGAGATTGTTGAATAGTGTCTTTTCAATCGCTGTTGATCACCTGCTCTTCTGATTAATGGATGGGAGCTTTCGTGAGCTAAAAGCTCAATCCTAGAGATCCCTTCCAGATAGTCCGGGCTGGCCTCACGGCTGGCCAGCCAAATGGATCGAAGTGCTTGCAGTCTTTGAGCAAACCTTTCATGGAACGAAGGTAAAAAAATTGTAATTTTCGAACCATATTTTTCCCTCCAATCTTGTTGGCATGGCAAGTTATTCGCGCTCCAGCCTATTGATGCCAAGCCTGTGAAGATTCTGGTCCTGTCGGCGCGGACTTTAATAGGACTTCCCTGCCAATTGTGGGCTTCAACAAAAGCATTTACAAATCTTTGTGATTTGGTTGTTTCCTCTCTGTCTATGACTCCTGTCCAGGCTAAGTAAGCAAATTTTCTACTCAGTAGCCTATCTATATACCTGTCATATGGACCTATAACGATATCAATTGTAGGCTCAGGATTTGAAAGCCACAACTTCTCACTTTTTTCGTAGTCACCATCCAATAGCGACTGCGCCCTTAAGTTGAGATATTTTTTGAAATCCTCATCAGGACAGGCTTGAGCGGCTTGGATTAACCTTTCGCTGGCAGGCGTCAATAAATCACGATACTCTTGATGGTAAGGAACTGCTGTTAGTGCGCCACCGCTATCTCTTTTGACGACTGTATATTCTGAAAGTATTGTTGGGTCTTTTTTTGAAGCTTCTTCTATCTCCTCTGGTGCAATGTCGGGTGGGTAAAAATTAGCGCCTAGATAGTTGTCATTCTGTTGCAAGGCATAGATAGGAGCTATCGTGATTGCCGCCTCAATGAGTTTGGCTGAAAGTTCTCTTTCTTCAGGGTTGATACCCTCAAGGGCAATGTCTAATCTTTTAATGAATTGAGATTGCTCGTTTTGAATTCTCTCTATCATGTTAAGAGGTGATCAAGAGTATACGAGAACGTCGCAGTCCTCGTCAATTGCATTGACTGCGGGCCTAAAGGCTAGGAAGGAAAATTTGGCAATTAAAAGAACTCTAGACGGCTAAATTGATTTGGCTTAACCATTCGGGAGATTGAGAGATCCCTCTTGATCTGAATTGAGGTTTAGCAAATAAATCTTTCCAGACATTGAACTCTTGAACTGGAGTCATCGGTGATTCAAATATTGCTTTTAGAAACTCTCTTTTACCGTAGTACGAGAGACTTTGGGCATAAAGGCGATGCAGATAAAAACTATAGCCATAGACATACTGATAAGCTTGGAGTTTGGGATTAGTGGTCCTATGTTCTATTTCACGCAAAATTACCTCCTCTGGCTCGGTCGGTAAAAATTGCCAAATGTAATCTTTAATTCCGGCAATTTTTTCTTTGGAAAAATCTGGAGAATTAATCGCCACATGGACGTTGTTGTAAACTAATTGCCTTAAATAATCTAATTCCAAAGCTAACATTGATTCCTTGGGAAGTCTTAACTCGTCCTCAAGGAAAAACGGTAAGGCTTGAGCTACTCCTTCCGAAATAAACTCCTCTGGTTCAAAGACAGTCGTAACACCAAAAATAGGCAGCAATTTTTTTTGAGCAATTCTTTCTGCCCTGACTATCATTCCACCAAAATGGGATCCAATCTCATGCACTCCCATTATGGGTGGTTTACCGCGAATCCATCTTAAACGATGGCTGGGGTGATTATTAATTTGTAAAATAAATAACTGGATATCGCCATCAGTCCAATTAAGCCAATAGGCATCTTTCTGGACAACTTCAGTTTTATAGGAGAGTTTGTCTCTAATCTTATCATCCAAAACATGCCCTAAAATCACCAAAGTCTGATCACCAAAAGATTTAATTTCTGTGGTAATTGCGTTTGAGTCAGTGATCATCAGCGACTTAAAAAATTCTTGAAGACTTTCTGCATCATACCTTTGACATCCTGCCTCTCTTAAGATGTTAGCAACTTTTTGTTTTTGCTCATCAATTACCCCTTCAGGTATCTTGGTAGGTCTAACTCCATCAACCTGATAGATATATTCAAAGGGGTCAAATGCTTCACCGTTGATTCTTCTGGCATAAGCGTGCGATGCTGCCAGTTTGGCCAGAAGATAATCTTTCTGTCTCCCGGACGAAAAGCGAGTTTGATCTGTTTCTTTTAGATATTCTTCAAGCGTACTGAGCACTAGTGCTCTCTCCGCCTTAAGTGGTCTTCCTAGAAGGATTTTTTTGCCTGCCTCGTATTCAGGAGAATAAGGAGCCAGATCAAAATCGATAATCGAACCGGCCCCATTTTTTTCAAGAAGGTCCCACTGCCTGTAAAAACCACGCAGTTCGCTGGATAAACGCTCTTCTTCGGGGCTAAAGTGCTCCTTGGCAAAAAAACCGAATAATCTCTCTCCCACTGGCTGATTATAGAGAATCGACATAGGTATTACTGATTATTACAACAAAACATATATTATATATCTTTATAACAACTTTTCCAAGTTTGGCCTAAAGTATTCAAATGTTTTCAATGAAGCATGTTTTTCTATAAACTTTCTAGCATCTTCATAGGTACCGATAGCTAAAATTCTTTCAAGGGTATCACTGAGCTCATCGATGGAGACAAAAAGCTTAGTAAAGTTTGGCCAGTAAAAACCTCTAGACTCTCGTAGGGCACCGCTTTCTAAAAAGAAGTTTATCGCGATAGCGAAACCTTGAGCATAGTGAGTGACGCCTGGTTCTCTAAGGTAAGTAATCCACCAAGAAAAAGCTTTGGCAATAAACATCACCATTATTGCTTCAAGTTCCTTCTGACTGATAACGTCTTTTAATAGAAGAGACCCACAAGATTTAATACCATAAACCGATGCGGCAATCTCATCAAAGATCGGAAAATACTCTTTTAATCGTCTTTCTGCATCTCTATATCTTAGAAGAGGGTGAGAAATCTCGTGGAGATATGAATTTCTAAGTGATCCTAACTTTAAAACAGGTACCGGATATCCTTTTTGGAATTTTTCTTCAAACACGGCATGGAATATTGGGTGATATTCTTTATCAAATTTTTTTTTAAAAGAAGGTTTAAAGATAGTAACTTCGGAACCATGTTCCTCCATCAAATTAACATCATTAGGAAGGTTGGAACTAGTAAACATGAACTGAGCGATTAAACCTGAAAAGAGGAGAGTATCATCAACTCTAATCTGAATTTTGTCTAGAAAATCAACTTTTTCTGATGGAGTCAAAATTTTTCTTCTTGCACTTACTATATAATTTTTGAACTTAACAGCGTCTTCCGTTAAAATTTCATCCCAAACACCAACCCAAGCTTGGCAGGAGCATTTAGTGAAAAATAGTTGATCGTTATATCTTTCAATGGGACCAATTACAAAATCTATCTTGTGGGGTTTCATCGTAAGCCAATAAATTTGGGCAGCGTCATAATTTCCATCAAGAAGTGCATTGGCCTGAACACGAAGCCCGCTAGCGAAATTCTTGTTTTCAGACATCTTAGCAGCATCTTTTATCAATCTAGCCACTTTTTCTAACTGAGATTTATATTTAACATGATAGGGCACAGCAATTAGTTCTCTGTTTTTCCCTCTTTCTACTACTGTGTAAGGAGAAAGTATATTTGGATTTTGTTTGACAGCTTCAAGAATTTCTTCCTTAGTGACATCGTGTGGATAAAAGTTTGCACCAGGATATTGGGGATTTTCTTGTTTTTCGTAAATTGGAGCAATGGCTTCGGCCGCCTCAACGAGCTTGTCAACTACCTTTTTTTCTTCAGCGGTTAGCGACAGGTTTTTGACTTTAAAGTGTACTACTGCTCTTTTTTTCATTTTATCTCTAAAACTTTAATTTTACTTTTAACTGGTCCAACCGAAACTTCAATTGTCTCTCCGACTTGGAGGCTTAAGAGAGCTTTACCAACTGGCGATTCATTGGAAATTTTTTGGGCAGCAGGGTCTGCTTCCATCGAACCAACAAGGGTAAATTCGTGGACTTCGTCATTCATCTCGACCAGAACTGTTGAGCCGATGATGACGAAATCGGTCTTTTTGGGGGGCTCTATAATTTGGGCTTTTTTGAGGACTTCTTCAAGTTGAGTAATGCGCAGTTCAAGAAGGGTTTGTTCTTCTTTGGCCGCATCGTATTCGGAATTTTCGGCCAGATCGCCAAATTCTCTGGCTCGTCGGATACGCTGGGTTATCATGGGTCTTTTGACGTTTACCAGGCTTTCGTATTCAG
>JBBTZR010000053.1:0-6157 GCA_038078475.1 Patescibacteria group bacterium | reverse complement strand
TTGGCAGGGAAAACCTTGCCGGGTTTAGCAGCATTGGAGTAAAGTGGAACTATGATCAAAGTTGCCATTAACGGTTTTGGCAGGATTGGCAGGCAGGCTTTCAAAGTCTGGTTAGAGAAGCATCGGAACGAAATGGCAGTTGTGGCTGTTAATGATATTTGCGATGCGGCGACTTTGGCTCACCTTTTAAAATATGACTCGGTCTATGGCACTTGGAATCAGCCAGTTTCTGGCAAAAATTTTGTGGACGATGTCAAAAATGCTCATAGCGGTCAGCAGGTAGGGGAGATTAAGGTGGAGGATTTGATTATCCCAATTTTCGCTAGCAGGGAACCGGCGGAACTTCCCTGGAAAGAGCTGAAGGTTGATGTAGTAATTGAATCGACCGGTCGTTTTACCAAACAAGAGCAGGCGGCAGTCCATATCAGCGCCGGTGCTAAAAAAGTTATTGTTTCAGCGCCATCCAAAGATACCCCTACTTTTCTTTTAGGAGTTAACCAGTACGATGGCAAGTCGGTTATCGTTAATAATGCTTCCTGTACCACTAACTGTATTGCGCCGGTAGCGAGAGTAATGCAAGACAGATTTGGTATTAAAAAAGCGATGATGACCACAGTCCATGCGGTGACTGCCGAGCAGAATTTGGTAGACGGCCCACCGCCCGGAGGTAAAGCGGGCGATTTAAGACGAGCTCGGGCGGCCTATACCAATATTATTCCCACTACCACAGGCGCTGCGATTGCCACCACGCAAGCAATACCAAAGTTAAAAGGAAAGTTTGATGGGGTAGCGCTGAGAGTGCCGGTTATTTGCGGATCGATTGCCGATTTTACGTTTCTGGTCAGCAAGAAAACGACAGTGGAGAAAGTTAATCAGACATTGCGACAGGCGACAGGCGATAAGCAATATGAAGGGATTTTGGCAGTGTCCGAGGAGCCTTTGGTTTCTTCGGATATTATTGGTCGGAGTGAATCGGCAATTGTCGATTTATCGCTGACGCAGGTGGTGGATGGCGATATGGTCAAGGTCTTTGCCTGGTACGACAATGAATGGGGATATGCTAACAGACTAATTGAGCAGGTTATTGCTGTAGGCAGGTCTATCAGTGCCTGATTCAGTGAGGTTGGACATCTTGACAACCGCGCCAGAATTCTGTACAATTGGTTTATTATGAATACGATACTTCCTTTAACCGAAGCCAGAAATAAATTCCCTAAACTTGTAGATGAGGTAAGTAAGACGTTTGCCAGATTTATAATTACCCGTAAGGGTAAGCCAGAGGCAGTTTTAATGAGTCAGGAAGAATACGAGGCGTTAATTGACACTTTGGAGATCCTTTCTAGTCGCCAGTCTATGGCTTCTCTGCGTCGAGCACGAAAAGATATAAAAGCTGGCAAGGTGAGGCCCCTTGAAGACATCATACGTGATCTTAACCTTTGATGTTCGAAGTTCTTCTAACTCGTGAGGCTGAGAAACAGCTAGAATCCATTGACAAGAGGTATCAGAAGGCAATAGCAGCGGTACTTTTGCGACTCGGCCAAAATCCCAATATCGGAAAGTCTTTGAGTTATGATTTGAAGGGAAGTTTCAGAATCAGAGTTGCCAAATATAGAATCGTTTATGAAATAAACCACGCCAAAGGGGAAATTTTGGTTTTGATGATTGAGCATAGAAAAGATGTTTACAGATAATTTGTATAATGATTTTGAAAACCGTAGATTTTCAAAGATAGTGAGTGGGGATAGGCTAATCTGTGGACTTATCTAAAATATATCCAAAACGCTCGGCTTGGGTTCATAAAGGTAACTTTGGTAATGTGCTGGTGGTTTGTGGGTCGAAACTTTACTCCGGGGCGGCGACCTTGGTTGCCGGGGCGGCTCTGCGCTCCGGAGCGGATTTGGTTAGTGTTTGTGCTCCAACTCGAGCGGCTGATGTGGCGGCACAAACGTTGCCGGATTTGATGACGCTTCCCTTGAAAGGTGATTATCTGGCGCCGCGGCACGTTGCCGATATTTTGGATTGCGCCCATGTGCGCCATATCAATAGTGTGGTTTTGGGTTGTGGTTTGGGCAGACATCGGTTAACTCGTGAAACAATCTATAAGCTGATTAGCAAGTTTACGGTGCCGATGGTTTTGGATGCGGATGCCTTGCGGGCAATTTCCCAGAAGCCTGAGGTTGTTTTTGGCCGTCAAGTTATTTTGACGCCCCATAGCGGGGAATTGGCGATACTCCTCGCGCAAAGCCGGCTTTCGGATGACATCGAAGCGCGCCTTGTGGCGGCCAAACAAGCGGCTCACAAATATCATGCGGTGGTGCTTCTGAAAGGGCATGTAGATATTATTACTGATGGTGCCTCCTCCATAACCAATAATTCCGGCTCACCCTTTATGACAAAGGGAGGGTTTGGGGACACTTTGGCGGGGATCTGCGCGGCGCTTCTGGCTCGCGGAGTGGGAGTTTTTGAGGCGGCACATGCGGCGGCCTATATCAACGGCCGAGCCGGAGAGATGGCAGCTGCCAGGCGCGGTGAGGGAGTGGTGGCCACGGATATTTTTGATTTTATTCCGAGGGTGATTCAGTCTTCTTAAGTAGCAGAAGAGATAATTTATTTGGTGTGTCGAAATAGTGAAACTGGGAAATTGTTAAATTATTGGAAGTCGATGATCAGGATGGGGAGGGGTAGCCTCTTGAGCAACTCCGGCTCCTGGAGGCTGCTTTTTAATAAATCGCTTGTTAACTTCAAAGCTAAAATACCCTACCGCCATTATTACAAGACCGGCGATGATTAAAGCTACCGGCCAGCCTAGGCTTTGACTAAAGTATTCGTAGGTTAATTTGAGAATTTCTCCAAAAGTAAAAATAGTTCCTGCTATAAGAACAGCCTTATTTTGCAGAAGGATGCTTAGATAAAAAGTCAATACTAATAAGAAAGGATAGATAAACTGCCAAAAAACACTGATTTTGGGTTGAAAACCGGTTAAGGCCATAGCGGCACCGAGAAATAGCACAAATCCGAAGAAGTAGAGTAGGTTAACTAGGCTGCGTTTTTGAGTAAGTGAAAAGTAATAAGCAAAAGCAATATAGACAATGCCCAAAACCAAGGCTCGATATTCATTGAAGTGGGTCGGGGGAAGCGTATTTTCAAATAAAAGGTTGGTGAAAGTTACAAAAATACTTGAGCCAGCCAGAATTACGAAAGGTAAAAACACCCAATTTTTTAGGGAAAGATAAGAAGCAAAGTAAATAATAAATAAAACTGTGCTGATAATTGTTAAGCCAGACATCTCTTTTGCTGAAATGCCGGCAAGATCAAGGGTGGTACCAATACCCAAAGGGTAAATAGCAGAAGCGATTATTAAAAAAGCAAGGCCAAGATCTCGACCTTTTCCTCTTTGATAAAAGTAAAAACCAGTGGAATAGGCAGAAATGGCCGGACCGATGGTCAATAAAACTTTTGTTAGCTGGTTCATCTCCCCCCAAAATTGGTAGATGAAGATTACAATGCCAACGATAACTATGAAGGCACCTAATAGGTAAAAAAGGTTTTGAAGATTAATTTTAGCGCTTTCCAGTTTTGGTTTCTCTGGTTCAAAAAATGAAAGAATTTGTTCTTTGGTAACTTGACCACTTTTTATAAGTTGGGAGAACTCGGTGAGTAATTGCTCGGATCTTGGGTTAATTTCACTCATGATACAACCCAGCCTAAGAACTTGAAGTCATAATCGCGTTCGGAAATCCTTTTATTGACTCCATGACCTTTTAAGTAATATCCTCGATCATAGCCACCGTAGAAAAACGGGAAAACAGAGAAACTGGTGTCGCGATTTGAGGTGACAACATAGCCATCTGGTGACTTGTCGGATGGATCGAGTCGATATAATTTAGCCTCGTCTTGTGAGATTAGCTTTGTTTTTGATTGAGAGACGTCATACAGATATAAACTGAACTGTGGTGGTCGAGGTAATTCGTAATGAGAGTAGGGAGGAGGATTAACTTTGATAGTTCCATTTTCAACGGTTGCATACTGGTTGTCATATCCCGTGGCGTAGATGAAGTTATATTGGGGTTTATTAAATAATGATGGTAAGTAAGCTGTTACGGCAACATAGATTATTAGAAGTATTGGCAGACCAATGCCGATTATTAAAGGTAAGGTTTCTTTCTTGAACATTTAGCAAATCAAATATCTCACAAATTCCATAACTGATGCAAGTTAAGCCTTGTCAAAAGATTTTGGCGGACTGATAATTGATTTTATGAGAGATAAGGGATTTTTACCGATACCGATGGTTGTTATTTTGGGGACTATACTACTGGTTATCGGTGCTTTTTTGATTAGTTTAAAACGTGGAGTCGATCTGAATGTTTCACCATCGCCGACCCCAATCCCTGGTCCGATTACTTTGCCAAGTCCTGTTCCCAGCCTGCTTCCCGCCCCAAAACAATTTACTTCTCCATCAGTGTCACCACTGCTTCTCCCATCTGCAGGTACTCATTATTTGAGCGATTTGGCTTGGTTTCAGATTAAGAATGGCTGGGGGCCGGTAGAAAAAGATACCAGCAATGGAGAAACATTGCTTGGGGATGGCCGAGTTCTAACTATCAACGGAAAGACTTATAAAAAGGGCTTGGGAGCTCATGCCCCCTCGGAAGTACTACTTTATTTGGGAGGCAAATGCCAAACCTTCACGGCAGATGTGGGTGTTGATGATTATTCGATAGGTACACAAGCTTCAGTAATCTTTGGGATTTTGGGAGATGACCGACCGTTATGGAACAGTTCCGCAATAATGCATGCAGGGGATGAGGCCCAAAAAGTTAACCTTGATGTATCAGGGAAAAACGAGATTAAGCTTGTGGTAACAGATGCCGGAGATGGTGGTACGTCTGACCATGCCGATTGGGCAGATGCTCAAGTGTTTTGCGGTGCAAATTTTAACTAGAAATGGTCAGGGTGTGGTAGCCACAGATATTTTTGATTTTATTCCGAGGGTGGTTAGAGAATAGATGAAGGATTGAAGCAGAAAAAGATTCTCCTTTAGAATGAGATAAAGAGAAGTTTTACTTCGTAAAAGAGAAGTTTTACTTCGTAAAAGAGAAGTTTTACTGCGTAAAATGGAGTCTCCCGAAATACCAGAAAGATCAACGCTTTGGTTTGGTCAAAAATCGCCGCAGTTTGGTCTAGGCGTTCTTTTTGATCAAATTACCATTGTCGTGACAATGGCTTTGGCCCTTTTTTCCTTTGTGGTCTTTTGGCCGATTATTTCCCAAATCGAATTTGAGGAAGCATTCTTTACACCTCTGGTGCCAGCGGCCATGACGATTTTAGGATACTTTGATTTAGGGCCCTCGACGGTTTTAAGGTTGCTTTTTATCACCTCTTTTGTCGCTTCGACAGCTGGGCTCTACCTTTTGGTTCGAGTTTTAACCAGGCGTCAAATCACCCCGATACTGGCAGCTGTTATCTATATGTTACCGCCAGTGCCTGTCTTTGTGCTGACGTTTTTGCGACAGGGACTTTTGGAGGCGGAGCTTTCTTCGACTAGGTCCTTCTTCTCGATAGTTTATGGAGATGGTGCCCATTTTTTGGCCTTAGCCTTAATTCCGGTCGCGGCGCTACTTTTCCTACGATATATCAAATTGGGAGGAGTTAATGATTTGGTGGTGACGGCCCTTTTAACTGCGTTGGTTCTTTTGGCTAATCGGTCGCAATCGTTAAGTTTGTTTTTGGTGTTTTTGGTGATAGTGGCAACGGAACTTTTTTTAGGGAGTCCTAGCCAGAAATTTAAGAGATTTTGGCAAGTTTTATTACTTTCTTCAGGTTTGGCCTCATTTTGGTATACTCCAGAATTTTTGTTAAAAAGTTTTTGGCTGCTTACGAGGCATATTATCGCCAATATTGATCTTTTGGTGCCTTTGCCTTTGGTAATGGTGATCATATCACTGTTTTTCTCTTATGCCTTTTTTGCCAAAAGAGAAGATCGTCAGCCAATCTTTGCGGCTTTTCTGCTACTTATCGTTTTTCTGGTGATAGTCGGCGGCTGGCTATTTTATGGGCGATCGATACTGCCTTATCCTTATCGATTTTTGGCTAATTTGAACATGTTTGGGTCTGTCGTTTTGGCCTTGGGGATAACGGCTGTTATTGACAAGCT
>JBBTZR010000052.1:0-2573 GCA_038078475.1 Patescibacteria group bacterium | reverse complement strand
TCTTGATCAACATATGGTTTAGCCAAAATTCCAGCAGGCGCCAATAATTGGGCTGTGGCCTTTTCTTCATGCTCTTCGCGCAACATAGGTACCAGCCGAATAAACTCTCCAAATCTAATTTTGGGAAGTTTGGCAAACTCATGTTTCAAGTCTCTCTCCTCAATCTTGCCCATGATAGGTGCCCAAGTGTCCCCATAAATCCTCGCAGGCAATCTCCTACCTAGAAAGGTTTCTAATTTGAGACCCTCCCCTTTAAGTTGCACCAAAACAACAATATCATTACGGCCTTGCGCAATTCGTTGCCTAAGTTCCCGGCGGCAACGGAAGAAAGGTACTGAATAGTCAATATCCGCATCTGGAAACTGGTCTGGGTTTTTGAGATTTATTTTTTCAGCCAGCTCCCTCAATTTAGCTCCTCTCTCTTTGAGAGAGACTCCTGGGTGTTCAGTTTTCAATTCCATTTATTTTCTTCTCTGTCTAACTACTTTCAAATTCGTCCGGTGAATCTTTGAGGCCACGGCAACTTTGGCGCCAGCATAGCGGTCTGATCTGCTGCCTTCATATGGCATCTTCACGGGAGCCGCCAATTTTTCAAACGTAAAAGCGCAAATAGGCATACCGCAATAAAGAATCGCCGGTTTGGGGCCAAGATTACCAAGCTCCAAAACAGGCGCCCCGTTCCATCCGGGATCAAACCTGGCAGCTGTTGAGTGAACCAAAATCCCCAGTCGTGCCAGCGAACTTTTCCCCTCAAGCCTGCCCAAAATATCCGCAGGCAACTTTAAAATTTCGCGAGTGCTGGCAATCGCAAAAGAACCGGGCTCTAAAATAAACGGGTCACCTTCTTGTAAGTTTACCTCTTCCATGGCATCTTCCGGCAACCCGCGTCTCGTATCCACAAATCGATAAGTCCCACCGCGAAAAAGTTTAAGGCTGCCGCCTAAATGAAAATCTATGGAAACCTGATCAATCACCTCCTGCCAATTTCGAGACAAGGACGAAATCTTAATAACACCCTCCCTGATATATTTCTCGATCAGCCAATCAGGCAAAATCCCGGAAAAGCTATCCGATAGAGCCGCAGGGGTTGAACCTCTAACCAAGTAATCATAAACAATCTGGCTCCAAGTCTCCATTTGCTTGTAAACTCTTCCGGCTTCTTCCAAAGTTACAAGTTCACCGGATTTGTGCTCACCGCGGATAGCAATCGAGTCAGAATCGCCGGATACTTTAATAACCAACCCGGCATGTACAAGCCCGATATCGTTGGCATCGTGATTTATTAGACCCAAAAATTCAGTTTTATATTTCCCTCGGTAATCAATCTCTTCTTCAAACTCACGCCTGGCCCAAGAAATCAAACCGCCACGTCCATTTAAGTCCTTCTTGTTAATATGCCCCCCTATGCCCAGAGAATATAAGTTGGCAATTCTCAAATCGGAATGGTCGGCGCGTCTTCGCATCAAGAATATGCGGCCGCCCTTTTCAAAAACCAAATAAGGGATTATCTGTTTGTAAGAAGGATCGTGTTCGACTTGGCCTCTTGGTAAGAATTTATGTTTTTTGGAAATTAAATTGATATATCTTTGAAGACTGTCCGTCCTCAGTCCATTCCAAATGCCATCGACAAAAAGGTCTGCCCTGGCAACTACCATTACCCTTTCCTGATGTTTAGGCTTTCCTGTTTTCTTAGAAGAATTTATCCGGCGTCTTTTGGGCATCTCTCAAAATGAAGGACAGAAGTTAATTATCAATTATTCTAGCACTTTTTATATGTCTTGGCGGAAGTAGCTCGCCTATTCTACCCATCACATATTTCATCGACATTTCTCTTTTTTCACCCTTGCTTAACTGGCAAAACCTCTCGGATAGATCCGAGACCTGAATTGGTTGACCAACTCTAACCCCAACCGGTCCCCTAGTTAGCTTAAACACCGACAATGGTCTTCTAATTTCCGGAATCCCGACAGGTATTCTTTTGTCAGTGTCAATAAGAGCTACAGGTAAGATCACTGCATCACTGTAGTGTTCAACGTAAGCTGCCACCTCAGTAATACCCTCGCCTAAATAACCTGTTCTAGATCTAGTACCTTCCGGAAAAATCACAATCTCAAAACCCTCATTAACAACTCTTCTTGAATCACGATAAGCCCTTTGATTAATTCTTGATTTTTCTTTTTTTTCTTCTATATTTCTAGGTTCCGGACTAGGAGGCCAAACTAGAATATATCTCACTCTATCGACGAGAAACTTAGTCATTGGGTTCCGTAGTAGTTTTATTCCTACAACAAATACTGGTTCCCTAAATCCTTCTTTTTCAAGAATTTTATAAACAAGGGGGCCATCAAGATTACTGAGGTGATTGGCCATAATAAATAGCGGTTTTCCCCCGTCTTGTAATTCCTTCGACTTCTGAAGATTTTCGCGACCCTCTAATTTCACTCCAGAAACCAGCAGGCCAAACGTTGCCTCAACTCCCAGTAGTGCTATTTGCCGTTTTATAATTGACATAGGATCAGTCCTGTTTAATCTCTCAGGCATACATTATTAGGCAGGAGTTTGAGCAGTCGTAG
>JBBTZR010000051.1:0-4387 GCA_038078475.1 Patescibacteria group bacterium | reverse complement strand
TTACAATTATCTTGACAATTAGCCTTACAATCGTGATACTTTACAATTAACTTGACAAATATGTTGACAATTGTCTATAATAGGCATGTATGTTTGAGCCTAAGTTCAGCTTCACGCCTAAGGTTGTCAATACCTTAGCCTCGATTGAGAGGTTATATGGGTCTCTTCTTGAACAGGAATTAATGCCATCGCTGGCCCTAAAGCTATCCCAAGAGAATCAGATTTTGGCAACCCACCATTCAACTAGTATTGAAGGCAATCCCCTCTCGCCTCGTGATGTAACCAATATTATTTTAGGAGATCAAATTCCGACTACAAAATCGGAAAGAGAGGTTAAAAATTACTTCGCAGTTCTTAACCAAATAAGCGTTTTGGCGAAAAAGAAAGAGCCAATTTCTACGGATTTGGCCCGCAAGCTTCACCAGGAGTTGATGAAGGGTCTTTTAACTCATAGAATTGGTGAATTTAGGGGTAGTGAGGTCTTTATTGGTCGCAAAAGCAAAACAGAACTGGTGGTTAAGCACAATCCGCCATATCACACAGCTGGTGAGATTAAAGGCACACTCGGAGAAGTCTTTGGTTGGGTTGGCAAAAAAGAAGAATTACACCCTTTGATTCGGGCCGGAATTTTGCATCACCAATTCGCCTATATTCATCCGTTTTTCGACGGAAACGGAAGGCTTGCGAGGATTTTGACTGCCTATTTTTTGCTTTTAAAACAGTATGAAATTGTCAGGTTCTTTATACTTGATGATTATTATGATATTGACAGGCAGCAGTATTCGGACATGCTCCACTTGGCCGACAGTGGCGATGAAACTCGCTGGCTTGAGTACTTTCTGGAAGGTATTGCCTACTCGCTGCAAGCTGCTCGTGCCCGAATCAATCAGCTTAAAGGCAAAAGTGTCGATGAAGTTACTGGAGAAAAACGGGTTCTGGTGACTAGTCGTGAAGAAGATGTGATTCGGGTCGTTCTCGACAAAAAAGCTGTTAAGACGACTGATGTTGTTGAGGCCTTAGGTGTTACCAGGCAGCAAGCACATGCACTTTTGGCATCGCTTGTCAAAAAAGGTATCCTCTCCAAATTCGGCAAGACCAAAACGAGTTACTACAAATTGGTGTCTCAATCTGCTCCAGGTTGAGCCTACAGTTTCAATATGCGCTTTTCAACAGTTATATCGTTAAACTTTGCGCTCAAAATTAAATCAGTCGGTCCAAGTTCTTCTGTCCATTTCTGTCTCCAAAACTGCTCGACGTTTTTTTCAATGATGATATAGACGAGTTTGGCAGTTTTGTTGTCGCCTTCGCCAAAAAAATATTGATGGAGGTATTCCCAGCCTTGAGGTTTTAGATATGGTATGGTGAAGGCTTCTAGCCGGTATTCTTGTTGCGCGGCGTCGTTTCTTATAAAGTTTAAGGCTGCCTTTTGGTCCTTGTAATTAAGCCCCTCGGCGATAGTTACAAAAAACATGCCTCGATTTTGGTCTAAAAGTTGCAGATTTTTAGTCAGGGATACGAGCCATAAAATACTAAGAATAACGGCTGCGATTCTGGTTTTCGGGTTTGTCCAAAGAGCCTGCATGGCCATTGTGAAAAGCAAAATTAGACCGATGCCAGTTGCCAGATAAAGTTGAGTCAGGCCGATGTTGAATAAGGCAATCCCCAACCCCATCAACGTCATTGTGGCCGTAATCACTAGAAGATTTCTAACTTTAGCAGTTTTAGCAAATTGAGCTAAGCCAAAAGTCAGGAGAGCTGCGAAGGTGAGAAGCAAGATGGGGTTATGGTAGTTGAAGAGAGTTCTTTTGGCGATAGTGGTGAATTCTTGCAAGTAGAGAGAAAGAGCATTGGTTGGATTGAATCTAAACGGATAGTCGGACGAGCCATTTAAGAAATCTATTGCCGCATTGGCAGAAATATGCTGATTTCTGAAGTCAAAAAGTATCAGTGGAGCAGCGACAAGTACTGCCGCGACGGCAATAAAAACTAGGGCTCTTGCCTGCGGCAGTTTGGTGATTTTTAAGACTGTAAGAACTAGCCAGATAAAAACGAATTGGAAAATCAAAACAACTTGAAAAATAGATGCAGCGACTGCCAAGATTCCATAAAGAGCCAAATACTTTTGACTTTTTGTTTGGCAGTGAGATATCAAAAAATAAAAAGCTAGGGCCGAGATTGGGATTGCCAGTGAGACATTAGTGAGCCAACGGGTGTAGGAGATAAATTCGAAGCTGAAAGCAGTAAAAATCCCGGCAACAAATGCCCAATGGTTTGAGACGGAAAGTTTGTGGAAAAGCAAATAGATAATCGGTGCGGTTGCCGACATCAAAATTATTTGCACGAAGCTTGCGAAATGAGGACTGCCTCTTGATAGTCCGTATGGTATCGCCAGTAAATAGTAGTACCAAGGCGGTGTAAACAGCCCGGGAATTTCTGTCTTCGGGCCAATCAGGGTTAGATCCGTAAGTGTGTAGATTCCGCGGGCTGCTGTCGCATCCCTGCCCTGCTCATGACTAAAGAAAAGGTGATCATCTAGTCTATATAGGTTAACGGAGAGAGAGATTGCAAAAAGAAATGTGATGGTAATTATCCGGGTATACACGGTTTGTGGTCACCTAACATAACTTAAAAAAATAAGAATTTGCAAGGGTTAAAGTTGTGATACGATGGGATTATGCTGCGGATTTTGGCAGTTTTGCTGCTCTTGGTAGTCGGGGGTATTTTGTTTTGGTTTCGTGAAAGTGATGAGTTTCTTCTTTCTTCCCCAATTCCAAAGGTTTTTGGAACAGATACTAAGGCTAAGGTTAATGTTTGGTTTCCAAAGGATTCGTCTCTCAGAAACTTTGAAGATTTGTATGTTGGTGCGCGAGGAGCAATTGCCGTTGACTATGACAGCGCCGAGATTTTATTTGCTAAAGAACCCGAGATGAGGCTCCCTATTGCCTCAACAGCCAAGATTATGACAGCTCTGGTGGCACTTGAGAATGCCGATTCCTTGTCGGTTTTTACTGTTTCCGAGGCAGCTTCTGCTGTAGGAGAAAACAGCATGGGACTAACAACGGGTGAAAAATTGCAACTCAAGGAACTTTTGTATGGACTCATGCTTGTTTCGGGAAATGATGCAGCTGTAGCGATTGCAGAAGGGATTGCCGGTTCCCAGTCCTCTTTTGTTTCTATGATGAATGACAAGGTCCGTGAGTTGGGACTTGATGACACTCATTTTGTAAATGCTACAGGACTCGATGAGGAAGGCGGCAACAGCCACTCAACTGTTTATGATATGGCGGTCATCGCTCATTACACCTGGGAGAAATATGAGCTATTTAGGCAAATCACTGCGACTGTTCATCATTATATTGAAGCCACTGGTACTCATCGCGATTTTGATTTGTATAACGACACGAATCTTTTGACTACTTATCCGGGAGTTCTTGGTATCAAACCCGGTTTTACCTGGGAGGCAGGTTTATGTTTGGTGACTTATGTCGAAAACGAGGGTAAGAAGATTGTGGCGGTTATCTTGGGTAGTGATGACAGACGTGGAGAAATGAAAGAGATTTTAGATTATAGTTTCGGCAAGTTTGGAATTACTGTTTCTCATCCCGCATTGGATTTGTAAAAAATTTTCGTTTCTCATATAGTTAGAGTGTAAGGAGGTGAGAGATAGATGAATCCAAAGCAATTTTTGACGTGGGGTGGTGTTGTTTTATTGGTCTTGGGTGCCTTAGGGTATGTGTTACCTGGAGGCCAAATACTGGGTGATTCTTGGTACTTAACACCCGGCGAAAACGTCGCCCACTTGGTACTTGGGGTGGTAGCTGTCGGAGCAGCCTACATGGCCGACGCGAAAACTCAGAAACTTTTGACCCAGGTTGTAGCCGTTGTGGCATTATTTTTTGGTCTTTACGGGTTTGTAGTTGGAGGCAACCCACCGCTAAATACTTTTGGTCTGGCCAACTTGGAGACACCACTTGATCATATATTGCATCTAGTGGTTGCAGTCTGGGCTGGTTATGCCTCCGGCATGCAAAAGCTTTTGGGGATGAAATAATAACCCTACTGTCATTCTCGCGAAAGTGAGAATCTAGCTCTACTGATGAAATTTCTCGCGAACCCGCTGGTTCTGGCTGGGATAATAATCTTAGGAAATTTTTTAGTAAACTGGCTTCTTCATTTAATTTTCGAGGAACATCCTTTTTTCTCCGATATTCGTGGGCACTTTTACCACGTATATGTAGCTGCCATTGGGTTAGGTTTTCTGGTGTTTTTAGTTTTCAAAAATCTTCGAAGTAAATCCAAAAAGTAGTTGTTTTTGGTATAATTTCTCAGTCATGCGCCTGTAGCTCAATGGATAGAGCACTCGTCTTCGGAACGAGTGGTTGGGGGT
>JBBTZR010000050.1:0-4834 GCA_038078475.1 Patescibacteria group bacterium | reverse complement strand
CCTGTAGGTTCTAATAAAATCTCCCACCTTATTCTCATCTAGCTGATCCATCTTCAACACCCTGCCCCAAGCAGCTAGCGCAATCATCGTCTCGTTTTTATCTCGAGGTTCAAGTACTACCTTCCAATCATCGTCTTTGGCTATTTCTTTCAGTTTATTCTTAACTTCATCTGGTGCATCGGGCTTGTAGGCAATCCAGACATGACCATGCTCTAAATTATGTATCAATTGTTCATCAGGTAAGGGCTGATCATACACCCCGTTTTTGGCAGGACTAGGCCAATGAGGACCTGAGCTTGGCGGATTAGAATTGTATCCTGACCCAGCAGTGCCTGTTGCTATATGATTTCTACCCACAATATCATACTCAACTGTCCCCTCAACAGGTTTGGAGACAGCGACCGGTTTGGCACCTCCAGTCCCCTCACTCATTTCACTCATTCCCTGGTTTTTAGATAGAAACCAGACTCCGGCTCCAATTATTATTAAAGTCGGTATTAAAAACCAGACTAAAAGCGGTATTCTCAAGTTACCCATAATCTCAAACTTGATAAACGTTAATTAACTGTCACCTTAGCTCTCGTACCCGGATTCAAGTGACTATGGATTCCCCAGGTACCGGTTTTAGCCAAAGTGACTGTTGCCGATGCCCCAGGCGCAATCTCAATTACAAAATCACCTTCCGTCACCTCGCTATTTGCCGTATGTGTTGGATGCGGATCACTGGCAATCTGCACCTTTGCACTACCAGTATTCTTATACGTCAAATTGCTGCCAGATTGAACCGTCACTTGAGCCGGGCTAAAACCATCCTCAGTTACCTCAACAACAACTCCCTCTTCTTTTTCCGAAGTCGCCTGAAGTGGAGATTGGCTCTGTTGCTGCCCACTGGTTGAAGTCTGGTTCGTAGTTTTGTTGTGATAACAGGCCGAAAGAATCAAGGCGGATGAAGCAACTATCCCAATACCTAAAGCTTTTTTAAAGCTCATAAATTCACCTCCTTTTGTTGAAATCCACTTTAACAGAAACCAAATTACTTTTCAAAACAGGGTTCTGCCCCCACAAGAAGTCATGCTTTTCCTTCACTTCCAAAAACATCAATCTTTGCCTCAACGACCGCCATCACCGCGCGAACTATATCCGGCGTCAGCTTGTAATAAGTTGATTGCTCTGGATTTTCGCCCATCTCTTCGACCAGTGCGTCACGGAAAGCTTGCCTAATCTCGGTGTTTACATTGATCTTAACGATCTTACCGATTTTGATAGCTTCCTTCACCTGCTCTGCGGGAATCCCCGATCCCCCATGCATCGAAAGAAAAGTCTTGTATAGTACTTCACGAATCGCGGCCAAGAGCTCAAAATCCAAATCAGGTTGGTTAGGAAAGGTCCCGTGAACATTGCCGAAAACAGCCGCAAAAATGTCCATTCCCGTTGCCTGCACAAACTTGGCAGCTTTTTCCAGATCAGTATAAGAAGCCTTCAGCACTTCGAGATTCAAGTCTTGTGCGTGCACCTCACTTGAACCGGATATCTTGTCAATTTCTCCTTCTACCAGAATTCCCTTGGTATGCGCAGCTTCAACTATTTTTCTGCAATACTGAACATTTTCTTCAAACGTAAGCTCTGACCCGTCAAAATGCACCTCATCAAAACTCGCATCGACAGCCGCAAGACTTTCCTCGACTTTTTTGGCGTGGTCTAAGTTCAGAAGTATGGGAATATCATAATGCTCACGCGCATTTGCCACCAAATCAACAATATTCTCAAGTCCGAAATAGCCAACCTCGCCCTGCGAAAATTCCAGCATAACCGGTGATTTTTTCTTGGCTGCCGCCTCACAAACCGCCTTCAAAATATCAAGGTTATCGACATTAAACGCACCTATTGCAAACCCTTCTGATTGAGCTTTGGCAAACCAATCTCTCGCAGTCATTTTTTGAGCAAAGCGAAAAAAATATCAGAAAACTTCCATAAATTTTTTTTAAGTAAAATCATTTTAAGTTTTGCTGATATTTGATTTTTCTCTCTTTTACCTCCGAATAGATTTTAAGCCCCAAAAAGCCATTTACCCCAGCCATCGCAAGATACGGCAACCAGAAAATAGACTTGATTGTGGTATCCAACCCCCCAAGTTCAAAGCCTTGCAATATAAAAACTAATATAACCGTAAACTCAAAAATCGATATCATTGTTAGAAGTACAATCGCGCGCAATGTTCCTATATACCATAAAAATGCCGCCGGCGAGAACATAATTATCCCAAGAACCATCGCATTCAAAATCTCCCTGCTCACCACAAAATCCCAAATGTTAAGAAAGATAAAGATAAAAAGTAAATTTACCTTCGGCAGATTTTCCTTTGACAATTTCACCATGAGGCCTCAATTTTTGCAATTTTCTCAATTCGTCGCTCGTGCCGTCCGCCCTCAAATTCGGCTTCAAGCCAAGTCGTAATCGCCTTTTTGGCCTCCTCAGGAGTAATAAACCGTGCCCCAAGTGAAAGAATGTTGGCGTTGTTGTGTTCTTTGGCCGCTTTGGCAATAAAATGTGTACCGCTGTTGTAAACTGCCGCCCGAATCCCCTTTACTTTATTGGCTGCAATCGCCTCGCCGTTACCACTTCCGCCAATCACGATTCCGACAGAACCGCCATCACTGGCTACTTTTTGCGCGCACGGGATAATAAAATCTGGATAATCATCCTCCTCATTCATATCATAGGCTCCACAATCCTCCACCTCATAGCCTTTAAGCTTCAAATACTGAATCAGCGCTTTCTTTAGATAAAAACCTGCGTGGTCTGCTGCTATATATATTTTCATTTTTCGAGCTCTGAGAGAAAAATATCAGAAAGTTATAAATAAAGCTTTGCTGATATAATCAAAAAAAGGCGCACCGCACCTCCTTCTATAGCCTAACAAGTTTTCAGCAAAAATCGCAAATTAAGAAATTAAGTTTTTTAAATCAAAATTAGGATCCGCAAGTTTTTCGCGCGAAGAGGCAATGTCAACCTTACCCTTTACAGCACTGGTTAGTGGCGAAACCTCGGCGGGATTATTGATGATTGTGGCTCCAACAATCCGCATAGACCCATCGATAGTCTTAACAAAAATCCGAGTCATCTTGTCGCCGCCCACAGAGCCTCGGCTGATGACCTCATCTGCAAACTTATCGTCCGTCACCCCTATAAACGAGCATGATCCGTCAAAAAAGTTGATTGAGTAAGAAGAGGCTGTTTCAAAAACAGTTTTAACTCCGGCCATAGTTTTGCCGACTGCCGAACCTTGGGAAGTGGCATTTGCCCAGTTGCCCATAATGTGTTTGCGATCGAAAGTAACATCATAAAACTCTGCGCAATCTCCGGCCGCATAAACATCGGGCAAATTTGTCTCTAAATACTCGTTAGTTACAATCGCGCGGTTAATCTCTATCCCCGATCCCTCAAGCCAAGACAGATTCGATTTAATCCCAATCCCAACACCTACCACATCAACCTCAAAAGTCTTCCCAGATTTAGTCACAACTGATTTGACCTTACCATCGCCGACGAATTTCTCAACTTCCTCATTCACCAAAACCGTCACTCCATTCTTCCCAAGTGTGTTTACCAACACCTTACTAGACTCTTCATCCAACTTTCCTTCCCAATAATACGGTTCGCGAACCAAAACTGTTACTTCTTCGACCCCGTTCATCTTAAAACCACTGCAAAACTCAAGCCCAATGAAACCTCCCCCAACAATCACCGCTTTTTTACTTTTAGACGCTGCTTCAATTATTCGATCAGCATCCTCGATTGTGCGCATATACAGGATATTCGTCAAATCCGCCCCTGGCACCTTCAGCTTCACTACATAACCGCCAATTGCAATCAAAAGCTTTCCGTATTGATACTCCTCACCACTCGACAATGTAACTTTATGCCCTTTTGAATCTAACTTAGTTACCTTAGTTCCCTTAATTAACTCAATTAACTTATCCTGATACCACTCAGGTTTCTTCAAAAAACCTTGCTCTCGGGTTACTTTATGGCGAATATAGTGGGGAAGAAGCACGCGCGAGTATTGTTCGTGATTCTCGTCAGTGACGATTGTGATCGACGACTCAGGCTTAAGAGATCTAATTACCTCTGCAGCCGTAGTTCCGGCAGCAGAACCACCAACGATCAAGGAATCAACAGATTTCATTAGAAATTATATTGCCACCCCGCTTATTCCGAAGAAATTAAGCGCTTCGCCAGCCAAAAATCCAATCCCTGCGGCAATCAAACCAATGATTATTGTCTCCACAATTTTTGTGCCCAAACTACCTTTATTTAACCACCATCTCATAAAACCAATTAAAGACATGACTAAAATCGCCGCAAAAAGGGAAGCTGAGAGAGCCCGAGTCAAAGGAGTAATAAAAATGAATGGTAAAAGCGGTGGGATACCCCCCACAAGGTAAAACAGTCCGATTAAAAATCCGGCAATTCCCGGTGACTCCGCGCGAGTCAATCCTAGCTCATCTCTCATCATCACTTTCAGCCACAACTCGCGGTCTGCCGTCACCTTTTTTGTTAAAAGCTCAACAGTCGGTTTATCAAAACCGTAATTTGTATAAATCTCCCTAATTTCATCACGTTCGACATCAGGCTTATTATCCATCTCCCAGCGCTCAATCGCTTCCATTGCCTCATAAAACTCTTTTTGTGATTTGACTGCTAAATAATTGCCCAAAGCCATTGAGGCAGCACCGGCAATGATTCCCAAAGTACCCGCAATAACCACAATGGATTGATCTGTTACGCTTCCAGAAATTCCCACCAAAAAGCCAACAGCAGTCACCACGCCATC
>JBBTZR010000049.1:0-6089 GCA_038078475.1 Patescibacteria group bacterium | reverse complement strand
GCGAAAAAGTTGACGAGCTGATATCACAGGCGAAAAAAGACTGGAAACTGTCAGCTGCCACCGAGATAGAAAATCTTGTAAATGGTTTAGAAAAACCAAGAATTATTTGGTCAATGTTGCCGGCCGGTGACCCGACTGAGCAAATTATCATGGGACCCGGTGGAGTTGCCGAATTTATAGAGAAAGGCGATGTTGTTGTTGACGGAGGGAATTCCAGATTTTCAGATACTCAAAAACGCTACGACCAGCTGACACAAAAAGGTATTTTATTCTTAGGCATCGGGGTTTCTGGCGGAGTTGTTGCATATAAAGCAGGTTATCCAATAATGGCAGGTGGTAGCTTGGAAGCATATGAGTACATTAAGCCGATTCTTGATAGTTTGGCAAAGCCTTCTGGCGGTCACGAATATTTTGGAGAAGGTGGAGCAGGACATTTTGCAAAGATGGTGCACAATGCAATTGAGTACGGATATATGCAGGCGATTGGTGAAGGGTTTGGCATGATGGATAAAGCCCCCTATGATTTGGATTTAGTTAAAGTTGCCAAGCTTTACACCAAGGGGACACTTCTTTCTGGATTTATGATGGATAGAACTGTCGAGGTTTTAGAAGAAGATCCAAAACTCGAGAAAACCGAAGGATATATCGAAGCATCTGGTGAAGCCGATTGGGCGATAGATCAAGCGAAAAAAGAGAATGTGCCGGTAGAGAATATTGAACAAGCCCTAAAATATAGGGAAAAGTCTAGGGAAGACAAAAGCATTGCTGCGACTTTCGCTGCAAGAATGGTCGCTGCTCTAAGAAAAGCTTTTGGCGGACACGAAGTAAGGAAGAAGGGTTAAATCTTACAAATTGTCAAAAGCGGGGCCAGCCACTGGCGGCCGTCTTTTTCGATTAAATCAGCTGCCTCTTTTGGTCCCCAAGAGCCGGGTTTATATAGAGAAAGTTTCGGTTTGCCGCTGTCCCAGACTTGCCTTATCGGGTCTATGACTTTCCAAGACTCTTCAATGATATCTTGGGAAAGAAATAAGCTTTGATCTCCCAAGACAATATCGAGCAACAGTCTTTCATAAGCATCAGGTTGTGGTACATCGAAAGAAGTTTTGTAACAAAATTCCATGTCAACTGGCTCCAACTGAGTAGTCAGACCTGGTTTTTTGGCAACGAGTCTAATGCCTATCCCTTCGTTCGGCTGAATCTGAAGTGTGATGTGATTCGGTAGCGGTTTTTCCCAGAAGTTCTCAAAGATTTTGTGCCCTTTTTCTTTAAATTGGATAATGATTGATGTCACGTTGCCCTCAAGTTTTTTGCCAGTTCTTAGATAGAAAGGTACACTTTGCCATCTAGGATTTTCGATCGTCAGTTTGGTGAGAGCGTAAGTTTCAGTTTGGGAATTACTAGTCACTTTTTCTTCTGCAAGGTAACCCTGATACTGCCCGCGGGCTGTGGATGTTAGAGCATCTTCGGGTGTGAGCTTTTTAATGGAACTGATAATTTCGAGTTTCTTTTTTAGGATGCTTTTTGCTTCAAACTTGTGAGGTTCTTCCATGGTAATGAGGGTAAGAAGTTGTAGGAGATGATTTTGAGTGATGTCGCGCAGAGCACCGGTCCGATCGTAGAATTCTCCTCTTTTTTCGATACCACGATATTCGGCTTGGGTAATTTGAACGTGGTCGATAAAATGATTGTTCCAGACCGGTTCAAAAAGTTCGTTGCCGAAGCGAAAGGCGAAAATATTTTGAACTGTTTCTTTGCCGAGATAGTGATCTATACGATAAATCTGGTCTTGGTCAAAATATTTAGTCAGTTTTGTGTGAATTTCTTGGCTGGTTTTTAGATCTGTACCAAATGGTTTTTCAACAACAATTCTGGCGCGAGATCCGTGAGTTGTGCAACCGAGGTGTAATCCATTTCGTCCAAGGTTTTCCAATGCTTTCTGGTAAATTGCAGGAGAGACGGCCATATGAAAAATTCTTTTTATGCAAACATTTGATTTTTCTTCAAAATCTTCAAGCAACCTGGAGAGTTCCTGCAGGTTTTTATTCTCTGCGATATCTGCAGATAAATAATCGATTTTTTGGGTAAAATTATTCCAGGATTTATCTTTGACTTCAATTGTTTCTTTGAGGATTTGGGCAAAACTTTCACGAGTATGAGAGGTTCTGGCGGCGGCTATGATTTTAAATTTTTCAGGCAGGAGTTGGGCTTTGAAAAGGACAAAAAGCGCAGGGAAGATTTTTTTTCTGGAAAGATCCCCGGTGGCGCCGAAAATTACAAATGCGCTTGGGAGGTCCTTAATCCCTGCTATTTCTCGAGGAAGAGGCATGATTAGAATATAGTATACCAGAGAGAAATATTCAGCGGCCGCCGGTTTCAGGAAGTGAGGTTACTCCTGTTGCTGGCTGTGAATCGGGAGCGGTGGTATCTAGGGTTGGAGTAGGGCTCGGAGCCTGTTCGCTTGGAAATCGAGAGATGGGGGAAGGTGAAGGTTCGCTTTTCTGGACAACAGTTCGCTGGTAGAGTTGATAAACCCCCACCAGTGCCAGGAGGAAAATGACAACGGCCGGAATGATTATCTTTAAATCTCGAAACATAAGATGCTTGTATTCTCGCTTCGCTTGAATATAAGAGGGCTTGTATTCTCGCTTCACTCGAATATAGAGGGGCAGAGGGTCAGGACTGGGTTATTATATCATGGGTGGTAAAATTTAGGAATGAGTAAATTTATAATCGCGGTTTTAGTACTTTTGGTGGTAACGACTGGGTTTATTCTTTGGCAAAGGAACAATGGTCAATGGGTGATCAAACCCTTCGGGCCAGAAGGCTCCCTGGGCCGGTGGCCTTCCGAGCAGCAGGTGCAAGAGGAAAGACCGCTTGACAAGTACACGATTGATGCTCTCTCGAAGACACAAGTTAGGGCAAGTGCGATCACACTTGGGAAAGTAATTGAAGCGAGACGTGATTCGACCTTTTATGTTTTCTACTTTGATGTTGAGGGCAAAAAAGTAAGCGGACTGGCTAATGTCCCCAAAGCGAGAGGCGAGTATCCAGTCATTGTGATGCTTCGGGGATATGTGGATAGGGAGACATACACCATGGGTGCTGGAACACAAAGAGCAGGGGAAGTTTTTGCCAAAAGCGGATTTATAACTTTGGCCCCCGATTTTCTAGGCTATGGCGAGTCCGATATGCCCAGTGAGAATCCCATTGAGGAGAGATTCCAAACTCACACCACAGTGTTGGTCCTTCTTGAGTCAATTAAAAATTTGAATACCACTTTTGCCGAGAATAATTTGGCGGCAAGGGCTGCTTCCGATCAGATTGGAATCTGGGGACACAGCAATGGTGGCCAAATTGCTCTGACTGTTCTTGAGGTGACAGGTCGATCTTACCCTACAGTTTTATGGGCACCGGTTTCCAAACCTTTCCCGTACTCGGTTTTGTATTATACTGATGATTTTGATGATCGCGGCAAGATGCTACGGCGGACAGTTGCCGATTTTGAAAAAGATTACGATGTTGAACTTTATAACGTTACGAACTTTTTTGACAAGATCAATGCCCCGCTGGCGATCCATCAAGGGACAGCTGATGATTCAGTCCCGCAAAAGTGGTCCGATCAATTAGTTGATGAGCTGGAAAGATTAGGGAAGGATGTAGAGTATTTTACTTACGCTGGCAGTGACCATAATTTGGTCCCGGGCGGCTGGAACTCGGCAGTTTCTCGGGCAATAGATTTTTGGGTTCTTGACATGGGGAAGATTTAAGCAGTAAAAAGATTGGCAATGTCAACGCTAACTTATATCTTACTATTTACATCAGTAGGCAGTATCGGAGCGCTGGTTGGGGGTTTGGTGCTGTTGGCGCGCGAAAAGTTTGCTCTTAAAATCTCCCACTTTCTGGCTTCATTTGCCGCCGGAGTACTTTTGGGAGCCGCTTTTTTCGATCTTTTGCCCGAAGCAGTAAACGCCGCAGAAGAAACCGGGACAAATATATTCCTGTGGACATTTATGGGGATTATTTTATTTTTTTTGATAGAGCGCTTTATTCACTGGTTTCATCATCACCACGAGTACCACAAACGCGAGCAAGAGGAGAAATCAACTGTTCCTCTGATTATCTTTGGGGACACGGTGCACAATTTTATTGACGGTGTGGTGATTGCCGCTACTTTCATGGTTAGCATTGAGCTTGGGGTTGTTTCGGCAATAGCTGTGGCCGCCCATGAAATACCTCAAGAAGTCGGGGATTTCGGGCTTCTTTTGCATAAGGGACTAACAAGGGGAAAAATAATCATGGTTAATATTCTCTCTGCCGCTGTGGCAATTGCCGGGGCAATGGCGACTTATCTTTCAGGGGACGTTTTGGCGGGGAAACTGCCGGTATTTTTGGCTGTGACCGCCGGCTTCTTTATCTATATAGCCACTTCCGATTTGATTCCGGAAATACATTATGAGAGGCGACGCGGATTTGCCGCTATTGAAACCTTACTTCTTATTATTGGAGCAATAGTGATTTTTGCCTCTTCCTCGCTTCTTGAAGCTGGTTCGTGATAGTATTATAGTCTTTAAAAATGAGTTCTGTTGAACGAAGTATTAGTTCTAAACTGCCAGTTGATTTGGCACCTCAAAATGGGGATGGTCAAGTTAATATTTTAGCAGAAATCCCAACCATAATTTGGCAAAATCGGCAGGATGTTGGTGAAAATAAGGTGCCTGAAGGTTTCGTTCCGAGAAAAAAGCTGCTTGAAATTCTCGGCATTTCATCATCCGGTTGGTATTGGGTAAAAAAACATCATGATATTAGTACTGTGCGAATAGGCAAGCTTAGATATTATTGTGAAGAGGATGTCGAATCTATCAAAGAACAAAGAGCCCAAATTCGTCGAAGGAGAGGCTTTAATAGATTAAAGTTTGGCAATGGTTCTGGAGACGGGGCCAGAGAGATGAGTGCGGTTGATATTCATTTTAGGGAGATTAAAAAGATTCCAATTGCAATTGAAAAACACGAGATTTGGGGAGCCCAAATTTTTACTGGCCAGCTTGCCTTGTTTGGTTTGTCAGAAATTGCCAACTCAAATTTGGTGACAACTAGACAGCAGGAACAGATTGCCCAAATACTTGAAAGTGGCAGGCCAAAATTTCTCTTGGACCAGTTTAATTCAGCAGTTACTGAAAGAAAAAAACGAATTGCAACGGGTAAAGCAAGAAAGGCTGATATTGAATTTGTAGAGACTTCCCAAAGATACAAAACCTGGATACTTTCTAAATTGGCAGCAATTGCTGAAAATGACAGCCGGCAAGTCTGCGAGCAACAATTACAAGCTTTAATTGATACTCGAATTAGGCGAGTTACAAAAGGAGTTGAAGCTTATGAGAAGCTAGTTAACAGTAATCTGCGTTTAGCGGCCAAATTTTCAAACGGCAGATGGAAAAATTTCCCATTTGAAGACCGTTTAAGTTTTGCAGAGGAGGGATTAATGATTGTTGCTGCTCGGTGGGATTTTAGACAAGGATTTCGATTCGCAACTTATGCAGGTTGGTGGATAAGGCAATTAATTGCCAGAGGCATGGTAAATTCAGGCTCAATGATTCGCGTTCCTTTACATTTGGACGAAGAGATTGAAGGATTGATAAGAAGGCAACAACAAATGGTTCAAGAGTCCGGCGAGGAGATAGATTTTGAGAAATTGGTTGAAAATTCAAACAGAAGACGGGAGATAAGACAAGCAATTGCTGCAAAGACAATTCTTTCCCTAAATTCACCAATAGGCTCTAAGCAAACCACAGAGCTGGGGCAATTAATAGCAGACGAGAAAGACGATGCTGGGGAAGCAATTAAAAGAATGGCCCAAAAACAAGCGGTAAGGTCAATACTTGCCGAATTGTCGCCTAAAGAGAGAAAAGTTTTAACGCTGCGCTTTGGATTAGAAGACGGCAGAGAGAGGACTTTAGAGGAAGTGGGGCGTGAGTTTAATGTTACACGAGAAAGAATTCGCCAAATTGAGGTCAGGGCACTTAAAAAATTACGGAAGTCTGAGACGGCTCGGGAGCTTCTGCTTGATTTAACAGAGGCCTGATTTCTCTATG
>JBBTZR010000048.1:0-1725 GCA_038078475.1 Patescibacteria group bacterium | reverse complement strand
GATGCTGAGTGTATCGAAGTATCAAGTTAAGTTGTTAATTAGGCTGGGATATGTGGCTTTTGACCAAACTTCGGAGGCTCTAGTTTTAAACTCTCGATGTTAATATTTGAATTCTTAGGAACCCTGCCATCCTTTAAATATAGGCATCTTTCATCGATTACTCCTTCACAACTTGTTCTACCTTCCATTTCAGCTTTTGGGAAATTGCAACCGACAAGTCTGCCAAAAAAATTCCAAAATCGGCAATTCTTGCCTAAATTTTCTTCTGCAGGATAAAATTTCTCAGTCATTTTGCTCCCGATGGAACGATTTTCGAACTAATTATCTGATCTTCAAAACTACTTTCCCTTGATGACGACCTTCTTCCAGATGTCCAAATGCTTCTTTTGCCTGCTCTGGTGGAAACACTTTATCAATATGAACCTTGATTTTTCCATCCTCTACGAGTTTAGATAAACGCGCAAGACGCTCGGGGTTTGCATCCGTATTTTGTCCGAGAGCGCTAACCCCATACTTTTGGGCAAGTTCCTCGTTTGGCTGCCCCACCATCGACACAATAATTCCTCCCTTTTTAAGTACCTTGAAAGATTTATCTGTCGTTTCTCCTCCAACAGTGTCAAAAACCGCATCAAAATCCGTAAGCTTTTCATCAAAAGCTTCGCTTTCGTAATCAATAACCTCATCAGCACCCAAGCTTTTGGTAAATTCCATGTCCCTTGTACTGACTGTTGTTGCAACATACGCACCTTGCGATTTAGCAAGTTGAACGGCAAAATGTCCTATCCCTCCTGCTCCACCATGAATGAGAATTTTTTGACCTTTCGCAAGATGGATATGATCCTCCAAGGCTTGCAGCGCACTTACTCCCGCAAGTGGCAATGCACCGGCCTCGATAAAATCAGCGCTTTTGGGCTTTACTGCTACTTTCCCAACATTTGCCGCCACAAATTCTGCAAAAGATCCAGACCCACCGTTTAAAATCCCACCCTGTCCATACACTTCATCACCAACTTTGAAATTGCCAACGCCTTCTCCGACTTCGCAAATTACACCAGCAAAATCTCCACCTAAAGTTGCAGGAAATTGCAGAGGCACCATCTCTTTTAAATACCCTGCACGAACTTTCCAATCTATGGGGTTAATACTTGTCGCATAAACTTCCGCAAGTACCTGACTTTTGGCAGGAGAAGGTTTTGGAGCATTTTCGTTTATTTCCAAAACATCGTTTCCACCGTATGAGTTAATTTGCACCGCTTTCATAAAGATTGAATTATATCAGAAACAAAAAATTGAGGTCGAAGACCCTGAGTTAATCGAAGGGCTAAAGTTTTTTAAGAAGCTCCAAATCTCCAAGTACTAATGCTTCCTTTTTTGCTTTCGTCCACTTTTTAATTTGCAGTTCCCTATTCATTGTAGTTTTAATATCTAGAAATTGTTCTGAGTAAACAAGCTTGACCGGTTTCTTCCCTCTCAAATACTTAGCACCCTTTTTGCCACCAGAATTGTGTTCTTTTATTCTATTTTCTAGATTTGATGTCATGCCGCAATACAAGGAGTTATCAGAACAGCGGAGAATATAGAAGTAATACATTCCTTCGACTCACTTCGTGGTTCGATTACTCTCACCACTATAGTTCGCTCAGGACATTCGACTCATCACAACTAGGGAGATGGCTATAGCCATGAGCGAGTCACAATTTATTGTGACGAGTCGAATGGCTCCCC
>JBBTZR010000047.1:0-3797 GCA_038078475.1 Patescibacteria group bacterium | reverse complement strand
AGCGGTGATAATTGTAATAATGTTGATAGTGCGTAATTATGCGAGATGACGCGTGTAAAAATCAACGTTGTCAAACAATTCTTATAAACCCCGTAAAACCTTACCAAATCGGGGGTATTGCAAAAGACTAGAAGCAGTGTTCCAATACAAAAATATGCTAATTATAAAGTAGCTTTGGACCTCGGGGCGACAAAGTTAGTGAGCAAAGCTTACTGAGCCAGGTTGTAAGCGTTCCTCGTTTTTTAACTTATGACGTTGATGGGCCCGGCATAGAAGTAAAACCGGGAAGGTTCTCGCCAGTCTACATAAACATGAAAGCATTGTGGTGCTTTCCGTCTATTTTATTTCGCCTCGTAAATGAGATTAAGAGCCTGTGTCGAGACTGCGACCATGTGGTAGGCGTAGAAACGGGAGGTAGTCCATACGCCAGCTTGATTGCGAAAGACCTGAACATTCCTCTGATCCTTTTGCGAAAAGAAGCGAAGGGGTCGCTGGGGTACCTAGCGGGATACGCCAAAAAAGAAGGCGGTAAATTTGCCATAGTCGATGATGTTTTGGCAACAGGGAACTCCATCACAGAAGCCATACGTTCTATTAAAAATGGTCATCGAACGATTAAATTCGCCTCCGTTCTGAGTTATGGGATGGACAAAACAATAGCCAGAAAATATAACATTGAAGTCGTTTCTCTCTATCAAATAGATGACGTTTTAGAAACGCTCAACTCGGATTTATCTGAATTACTAATACCCCACATAAGGGCGTTCCAGAAAAACCTGATATCGATTCTAGAAGGTTAGCATGAAGAACCTAATAGTAATTCTCGATTTTGGGAGTCAGTTTACGCATTTGATAAAATCGTCACTAGAAGAAATTGGGATCTTCTCCGTAATTGAGCCAGCAGACATAAAAAAGAACAATTTCTCGATAAAATATTCGGGCTACAACATAAGGGGGGTTATTTTGTCTGGCAGTTCTCAGTCTGTTTATGACGGCGGTATTGAGTTCGACAAAAGCTGGCTTGATTCGAATATTCCAATCCTAGGAATCTGTTACGGGCATCAGCTGTTGGCAAATCTTTTGGGGGGAGAAGTGCAAAAAGGAACGCCAGAATATGGTAGACAAACCCTAAGCATTGAAGATGCTTCGGTTTTATTGTCGGGGGTAAAAAACAACTCTGTCGTTTGGATGAGTCATGGAGACTCAGTAACTATTTTGCCGAAAGAATTTAAGTCTTTAGCTAGAACTGAGGTAGCGGAAAATGCAGTAATTGAAAATCAGAATAAGAATATATACGGAACTCAGTTCCACCCCGAGGTTTCACACACCTCCGATGGGCTTAAGATCCTTAGTAACTTCGCTATTAATATTTGTGGCATAGAAAGATCTGAGCCATGGAGCCCTAGGGTTTTTATTGAAACTTCTAGAGAAAAATACAAATTCATTAAAAATAAAAAAGTTCTATGTGGTGTTTCGGGAGGCGTAGACTCGATGACGATGCTTGCCTTGTTCGCCCACATTTTGCCGAAGAAAAGTATAATTGCTACTTATATTGATAGCGGTTTAATGCCCGATGAGACCGAAGAAGAGATAAGAGAGTTCTGCGAAAAACTAGGGGTAACACTGATTGTTAGAGACTCCTCAAAAGTATTCCTCCAAGCACTGAGAGGATTAATTGACCCACGAGATAAGGGGATGGCGATAGGCGGGGTGTTTATTCGAGAATTTGAAAAAATAGCAAAAGACAACGATGTTGATCTCTTTGCCCAGGGGACTATATGGTCGGATGTGGTAGAAAGCGGAGTTACAAAGTTTTCATCGCAAATAAAACCGCATCACAACGTGGCGGGCTTGCCCTCGCGGATGAAATTTGAATTGTTGGAACCGGTAAGAAATCTATTCAAGAATCGAGTAAGGGAAGTCGGCAGATACTTGGGGATGCCTGAGAAATTCGTACAAAAGAAGGTTTTTCCCGGCCCTGGGTTTGCCATAAGAATCGAAGGCGAAGTTACTTTAGAGAAAGTATCTTTGGTTAAAAAATGTACGAAAATCATCGAAGAGGTAGTTTCCTCTTCTAGTACTGCAGACAGAGTATGGATGGCATTCGCTATCTTGATTGAAGCTCCTAGCTTAGGAATAAAGGGTGATCAGCGGGTAGAAAATAAATACGCAATTGTGGTGAGAGCCGTAGAGTCCAAAAATTCGATGACAGCTAATTTTTCCGAGAGCATGCTGCCTTT
This sequence comes from Patescibacteria group bacterium, assembly GCA_038078475.1. Taxonomy (GTDB): domain Bacteria; phylum Patescibacteriota; class Microgenomatia; order Curtissbacterales; family GWA2-41-24; genus JBBTZR01. The sequence continues at coordinate 1,557 of JBBTZR010000047.1, read as the reverse complement.
GCTTGGAATTATCTCGAATCGTATAGTTGATGAGACCCCAATAGGAAGAGTAGTTTATGACATAACAAACAAGCCCCCAGCAACCATAGAATGGCAGTGAAACGTAGCTCTGCAAGCGAAAAACTCTGGCGAAACTTTCTCGTGAAGAAAGTGCCTGGAACCACTCCGATAGAGGGTCTTTTTTGGAAACTCGTGCGAAACGGGAAGGTATTGTGCGAGGTGGGGTGTGGGAGTGGTCGTGTAATTTCGGAAATCCTAGAAAGAGGATTCATGGTTACGGGCTCGGATATTAATAATTCCGCAGTACTAAATCTCCGAAGTAAAATAAAGGCCACCAAAATGGAACATCGGGTGAATGTTTTAAAAGATGATATCTGCGAGACGAAGCTACCTCTAAATAAATTTGATGGCGCTTTTATGCAGGGGGTGTTAGGGGCTATTACGCGGGGAAAAAGATTGCGAGCACTCGAGCAGGTCAGAAATATTTTGAAACCGAAAGGGTTTATTCATGTAGCAGAGTTCGGCATGATGAAAAAACAATCTATGATCATAAGATACAAAAATGATCATAAGATAACTGGCGAATACGGAACCCTCTCGGTAAGGAATGACGATGATAAGGAAATATACAGAACACACAATTTCACCGAGAAAGAATTGGTAACATTAGCCGAAAATGCTAAGCTCAAAGTACTTTCAGTGAAGCATAGAACGTTTACTTCATATCACGGGAATCGAAAACCCGGGTTAACTCTAATACTGCAGAAATAACATGTACGATCACGCAAAAGATAAAACACACCTACTCTTGGTGAACGTAGTGGTTTTCAATAAAGATAGGGTATTAGTTTCTCAGAGGAGCTGGCAGGAACCGCATGAGCCCGGCAAGTGGACGATTCCTGGTGGCAAGGTTGAAAGAACCAATAAAGAGGTCTTTGGTGTTCTGGAGAAAACCGCTCAAGATGAGGTCATGGAAGAAACCGGCGTAAAAGTCAGGGATAAAATCCGACTGATAACAAACAATACCTTCGTGCGATCTACTGGGCAGCACGTGGTCGCAATGATTTTTTCGTGCGAATATAAGAGCGGGAAAGCCACTCCTCTGGAAGACACTATTGATTGCCGTTGGGCAAATATCGCCGAAGTGAAAAAAATGCAATTCGCACCCAATGTAAAGGGTTATATTTTGCTTGCTTTTCGCGATAGGTTGAGCAGAGAATGAACGGCAGCCTGCTTTTCAGCAGGCTGCTAGAATCTCTCGAAGGATTTGGGCGGTAATTTTGCCTTCTTCTTGTCTGGCATTGATTCGCACCATCCTTTCCGGGTAGCGAGCCAAGAGCTCGCGGTAACGGCTTGCTTTCATCTCCATCCACTTGGGATCGCAGTGGTGGTCGATCGCTTGAGCCCTCTCCGAGAAGACATACTGCGGGTCGATATCAAGGAAGAACGTCTTCGTCGGTTTCGGCAACCCAGTCGTGATGCGTTCTGCCTCTTCCACGTTCATCTCGCGATTAGAGGCGTAGAACGAATCAACGTAGCGATCCCAGAAAATGATAT
>JBBTZR010000046.1:0-4740 GCA_038078475.1 Patescibacteria group bacterium | reverse complement strand
AGTAAAACCACAATGGACCAAAATAAACACCCCAGATACTGGCGGCAGGGCCGATCAATGTCGGTGTTTGGTAAAAGACGATGTCTTTGGTCCAAAGCAGATCCCGTCCCATGTCGTAAGCAAAAGGGACAGAATCTCTGGCGATTAAATAAATTCGCAAGACTGCGGCTGCCAGTAATGTTGTGACCAGTGGCAACATAGGTGAGACTTAAGTATTGTATTAGATCTTTAGCCTTTATGCTGTGGGGCGCCAATGAGGCCACATTTTTTCTCCTTCGACTCGCTATCGCTCGCTCAGGACAAGCACTTTAACCCTTGTGATACGGCGCATTAATCATGCCACATTTCTTGTATTTGTAGACTTTACCACTTTGGGGATTGATCGCTCCGCATGGGCAGGGTTCGTTACGGCCGATTTTTTCAACTTTTAGTGGTTTGTTGAGGTTGGCGAACGGGTTACTAGCCAAGGAAGCATCCTGGCCTACGGTCAGGGAACTTCCTTGTTCTTTTTGTTGCTCGAGTGCTTCTAGACGGGTGATTTCGGCGTCGAGTTCCTGGTCGGTCATTTCTGTAGAATCCTTATCCCCAACTTCGCTCTGCTGCGCAGAGCTTCGCGGGGCAAGCTGTGGCGATAAACTTTCTTCTGCCGTCAGTCGAGGTTGCTCGTGGACCTCGATTCCCTGCTCTTCGACTTTTTCAATTGTCGGCTCTTGACGGACCTGGACTTTAAAGATGCGGTGGATTATCTCGTAATCGATGGTGGCCATTAGCTTTTCAAAAAGGTTGAAGGCTTCTTGTTTGTATTCCACCAGTGGATCGCGTTGACCGGCAGCTCGCAGGCCTATGCCTTCACGCAGATCGTCCAGTGTGTCTAAATGTTGAATCCAAAGAGTGTCGGTTACTGAAAGACAAACGAATTTTTCAATATCGCGAGCTGTGTCGCCTAAAGATTTTTCTCTGTCTTCGTAAACTCTGGTGGCAACATTTTGTAAAAATTCTGTAAGCATTTTGGGTTCCGTAATTTTTTGAGAATCTTCGAGCAGTTTATTTAAGGAGACCTCATCAAAGGGAACAATCGTTGATATTTCGCTGGTGATTTTTTGGTGTTCGGGTTTTGAGATGCCCTCTGGTGAGTTCATGGCTACCAAATTTTCTATTTCGGCCATGATCTTGGCCCTGATTTCTTCTGATAGCTGACGAGCAGCTTCCTTAGATTGGGCTGCTTCTAAGACTTCTTTTCTTGATTTGTAAATAATTTCCCGCTGTCTGTTGGCAACATCGTCATACTCGACTAAGTGTTTTCTGATATCGAAATTGTGAGTTTCGACTTTGACTTGGGCGTTTTCGATGGCTTTGCCGACCATTGAGTGCTCGATTGGTGTATCCTCGGGAAGTTTAAAAGCGGTCATAATCTTGGCGATTTGTTCGCCGCCAAAAAGTCGCATGATGTCGTCTTCCAAGGATACATAAAAGCGGCCCGAGCCGGGGTCGCCTTGACGACCGGAACGACCGCGAAGCTGATTGTCTATTCTGCGGGCTTCATGGCGTTCGGAACCGATGACATGAAGTCCGCCGAGAGCGACAACTTCATCATGGTCTTTTTGCCATTTTTGGTATAGCGGGCCGCGCATGATTGGTCTGCCGAGTTTGTCTGTCGGCGGTGTACCGCCAAGGATGATGTCGACTCCCCGACCGGCTATGTTGGTGGCCAAAGTAACGGTTCCTTTTTGACCGGCATCTCGAATTATTTCTGCTTCCCTCTGGTGATTTTTGGCGTTTAAAATTTGGTGCGGGATGTTTTTGCGCTTTAGAAGCCCGGAGAGGAATTCGTTTTTCTCAATTGAGGTAGTACCCATCAAAACGGGTTGTCCGCGGTCGTGCCTTTCCAAAACATCGTTAGCAACAGCTGTAAATTTGGCTTTTACGGTTTTATAGACGACGTCTGACAAATCGCGTCTAATCATCGGCATATTGGTGGGAATGACAACCACCTCAACTTTGTAGATTTTGTGGAATTCTTCGGCTTCGGTGGCGGCAGTACCGGTCATGCCAGCTAATTTTTCGTAAAGACGGAAGTAATTTTGAAAAGAGATGGTGGCCAGTGTTTGCGATTCTTGTTGAATCTTGACACCCTCTTTGGCTTCGATGGCTTGATGGAGACCCTCCGACCAACGACGGCCTGGCATGAGTCTGCCGGTAAATTCGTCGACTATCACAATTTCGCTTTCTTTGACAACGTAGTCGCGGTCTTTGTGGAAGAGAGTGTGGGCCCGCAGCGCCTGTTGGATGTGATGGATGGTGGCGAAATCTTTTTCGTAAAGATTGGGGACACCTAGACGTTTTTCGACTTTGGTAATTCCATGTTCGGTAAGGTTGGCGGTTTTTAACTTTTCGTCGATGACATAATCGGTCGCTCCCGATAACTCGTTGACAAGCTTGGCAAATTGATAATATTTTTCGGTTGCTTCTGAACTTGGCGCTGAAATGATAAGGGGAGTTCGGGCTTCGTCGATAAGAATGGAATCGGCTTCGTCAACAATCGTGAAGTAATGGTCGGTTTGACTCTTATCTGCCAGATCCCAAACCATGTTGTCGCGAAGGTAATCGAACCCGAATTCATTATTGGTACCGTAAGTGATGTGGGCCTTGTAGGCTTCTTTTTTGTCAACTGGCCGGAGGTGTCTGAGTCTCCAGTCGATTTGGGTTTTGTCTTCGAATTTGGGATCATAGATAAATGATTTGTCTTGGATAATGCAACCGGCTGTGACTCCAAGGGCGTGATAAATCGGGCCCATCCAGCCAAGACCGACTCGCGCCAAATAATCATTAACTGTGGCTAAGTGAACTGCGCGCCCAGTCAGGGAGTTAAGGTAAAGCGACAGCGAAGCAGTAAGGGTTTTACCTTCCCCGGTTTTTTGCTCGGCAATTTTGCCCTGATGCAGAACAATACCGGCCATGATTTGCACATCGTAGTGTCTTTGACCCAGTGTTCGCTTTGATGCTTCACGCACCACCGCGTAAGCCTCTGGCAAAAGCTCGTCAAGAGACTGGCCGCGCTGGTGCCTAAGTTTAAACTCGGCAGTTTTGGCCGCTAGTTTATTATCGGCAAGTTTGGCGATTTTTGACTCAAGGCTCGCGACAGCATCGACAAGTGGCTTTAGTTTATTTACCTGTTTTTCGTTTGAATCTAAAAATTTGCCTAAAAATCCGAGCATTACTTACTCCTTTCGATGATTCTTCTCCATAAATCCTTTATTGATCTACCAGATTCGTGATGAACTTTGTGGATTTTAGGAGAAAGCCGCTTTATACGATTGCGTTTTCTGAGTCTGATAATTTCCTCTTCGGGCAGAGTTTTGAGCATGGAGCAATTTTAACTTATGAGCCCCAGGTTTAGCAAAAAGGCAAGCTTCCAAGAGCATTCTGAAAGCTTGCCTCATTCCAAATTATGGCATGAAAATGTTGATGTCAAGTTACTGAGGAATTTTGGTGAAGCCGGTGTATTTTTGGAGGGCTTTGGGAACTACAATTGAGCCGTCTTTTTGCTGGTAATTTTCCATGATGGCAATTATTGTGCGGCCTATGGCAAAGGCGGTGGCATTGAGGATACATACGTAGTTTTTTTCATTCCCATTGTGATATTTGATATTAAGCCGTCTAGCCTGAAAGTCGCTAGTTGTTGAAGCCGAATGGGTCTCTCGATATTTGTTCTGAGAAGGTAGCCACATTTCAATATCATATTTTCGCGCTGTGGGGAAACCTAATTCGGCTGTACAGATATTAACGACTCGATAAGGAAGTCCTAATTCCTTAACCATTTTTTCTTCAAGAGAAAGTAGGTATTGATGCTCCTTGTCTTCATTTTGAGGTAAAACAAACGAGACCATCTCGACTTTGTCAAATTGATGAACCCTGAAGATTCCCCTAGTATCCTTGCCGTAAGAACCGGCTTCACGTCTGAAGGCGGGCGAGAAACCGACATAGCGTTGAGGTAAATCTTTTCGGTTAAAGGTTTCATCCATGTGCATTGGGGCAATTGAATGTTCAGCTGTTCCAATAAGATATAGGCCTTGGTTTTCTCGAGGTTCATGTGTCCAGTAATATTCCTCGTTCCCACCTCCATGCCAATAACCAAGGTGGTCTGTTATTTCTTTTTTGATGAGGGCAGGTGGAACTATAGGAATAAATCCTTCTCTTGATAAAGTCTCAAGCGCTAGTTGGACTAAAGCAAATTCTAAAATTACTGCTTCATTTTTCAAATATCCGAATCTTGATCCGGATATTTTTGCGGCTCTCTCGGTGTCAATTAGATCTAACCCTATTCCAAGCTCTAAGTGATCTTTTGGCTTAAAATCTAATTTTGGCTTATCTCCTACTTCTCTTAAAACCTTATTATCGGTTTCATCAATGCCTTCTGGTACATCGTCTTTTGGTATGTTGGGAACTTCTCGGATTAGCACATAAAATTCTTCTTGTAGCTTTTCAAGTTTATCCTCTTTTTCTTTTAGTCCTTTTTTGAGTTGTTGGCCCCTTTTCTCGTCACGAGCATTGGCTGCTTTTTTGCGGTCGGATCTTAAATGATCTATTTCTTCAATCAAACTTCGACGCTGTCCGTCAACCTTCAGCAGTTTTTCGACTCTGATGACATAGCCTTTTTGTTTGGCTTTTTCCTCGACTAATTTTGGATTTTCGCGAATAAATTTAATATCTAGCATTCAAACCACCACTTGTCATTCTGGC
>JBBTZR010000045.1:0-1697 GCA_038078475.1 Patescibacteria group bacterium | reverse complement strand
CAAAAGAACTTTTATTTGATGAAAAAATAAATGGGACAATACATCTTGCCCTGGACAGCTTATCTGGTAGAGCAGCCCCATAGGCAGCGCAAGTTACAAAAGGAATATGAGGAATATTGCCGGAATAATGGCCAGAAAGGCTGAGGCCGCCCCGAAGGACGGCCTCGTTACTCTTTACTACACATGGTAGATGAGCTACGCATAGTATCGGCCTGAAAGAGGGAAAATTCAAGGGGTAACGCAGGGCAATCGCATATAAATCAGTCTGATATTAGACAAGCCTAAGTAAATTTAGTAAAAAGCGCACTCAAGTTGTTGGCAAGGAGTGCAAAATGGATCTGATTGAAGCGTTTCAAGGAATAAAGGACCCACGAATAGAGCGTCACAAACGCCATTCCCTAGAAGATATACTTTTTATAGCGATATGCGCTTTTATTTGTGGGGCAGATAAATGGACAGAAGTTGTTGAATTTGGTTTAGCTAAGGAAAAGTGGTTCAAACGATTTTTGTCGCTTCCCAATGGGATTCCTTCCCATGATACTTTTGGGCGGGTATTTTCTTTGTTATCTCCATCGGAATTTCAAACATGCTTCATGGCGTGGATTCAGTCAATCCGTGATGTGACCCAAGGTGAAATTATTGCGATTGACGGTAAGACCCTAAGGCGTTCCCATGATCGTAGCAACAAGACGGCCGCTATCCATATGGTCAGTGCCTGGGCGTGTGACCATGGATTGGTTTTGGGTCAGCTCAAAACAGAGGAGAAATCCAATGAAATAACGGCCATTCCCAAGCTGCTAAAATTACTTGAATTAAACAATTGTATTGTGACCATCGACGCAATGGGATGCCAAAAAGAGATTGCGCAAACGATACAAGATCAGGGTGCAGATTACGTACTCGCCTTAAAAGGCAATCAAGGGGCGCTCCACGACGATGTAAGCTTATACTTGAATGAGGCTATAAATAAAGGTGAATTGAAAAATGCATTTGATTATCATGAATCAACAAATGCAGATCATGGCCGCATCGAAATACGTCGCTACTGGATTTGTAATGATGTTGATTGGCTAGATCAACATGGACAATGGAGCGGTCTGAACAGCATCGGATTAGCTGAATCAGAACGACACATTGGCGATGAACTCACCATTGAGCGCCGCTATTTTATTAGCAGCCTTGGCAACGATGCCCAACAATTTGGAAATGCTGTCAGAAAACATTGGGGAATTGAGAACAACCTCCATTGGGTATTGGACGTAGCGTTTAGGGAGGATGAGAATCGCGTGAGAAAAGACCATGCGCCAGAAAATATGACTATGCTACGCCATATCGCACTAAATCTTCTTAAACAGGAGACAACTCTAAAACGCGGGATAAAAACAAAGAGGCTCAAATCTGGCTGGGACGAAAGTTATTTATTCAAAGTCTTGGGAATTGCAAGGTGATTTATATGCGATTGCCCTGCATAAAGTATTGACAAGCAATAATTCTTACACTAAAGTAAGGAATGATATAAATGGTAAGATTAAGAGGCTTTAACTATGTCTAGCGCCACTTTATCTGTTAAAGGCCAAGTGACCATTCCGAAAAATGTCCGTGAAAAATTGGGATTGCATACGGGTGATCGCATCGAGTTTGTAGAAATGGAGCAAGGCGTTTTTAAAATTGTACCTAGCACGCATGATGTCACTGAA
>JBBTZR010000044.1:9883-11595 GCA_038078475.1 Patescibacteria group bacterium | reverse complement strand
AATTTAAAGTAATTAAACTTCAAAATCCCGCAGGCCAGAGCCACCCAAGCCCTACTCCAAGCGCTAAACCTGCCCCCGAATATCGCCCAGATCCCATGTTTGGCAAGAAGCGGTTCAACCTTAGAAATCGGTCTGGCAAAAAGCGGCTTTTCCTCCAAAATTTTCCCCGCACGTCTACCGATAAAATAATCAAGGTTATCACCCAAAAATGACCCGACTGCAGCAAGTAGTATCACAGCCGCCAAATTAACTTCACCGCCTCTGGCCACAAAGCCTGAAAGAAAAATCACAGTCACACCAGGAAAAATGAAGCTTAAGATTACTGAATTCTCCAAAAAAGCGCCGACAGGGACAATAATAATTCCCCATCTAATAATTAAATTTTCTGCAAATCTCAAAAGATCCTCTGCGGATGGCATGCCTTAATTATAGTGAAATCCGCGAGGGGTGGCACGAGCGGGCAGACTTTATACTAATTAAACCGATTCATCGTCGCCTCAAGTCCATCGTCAAGATAGGACATTATTGCCTCCTGACATTTGGCTACGACCTCTGGCAACTTTACTCTCTCTTCTGAGCCAAAATCTGTGAGTACGTACTTTTCAGCATCAATATCTCCTTCGGGTTTCCCTATACCCACCCTCAGCCTGGCAAAATCTCCGGTTGCCAGACCGCGCATCACCGATTCGATCCCGCGATGACCGGCCGCCGCTCCGCCAAAAGAAAGTCTGATTTTCCCAAATGGCAAATCCAGCTCATCATGAATAACTAAAACATCATCAGGATCAATTTTGTAATAAGCAGCCATTGCTCTCACCGACTCTCCAGACTCATTCATGTAAATCGTCGGCCGAACCAAAACAAATCTTCGAGTTTTCACCAAATAGCACATCAAATCACGACTCTTCTTCCATGAGAGCCCCATCTCGACGGCAAAAACTTCAGCCACGACAACACCAATATTATGACGACTGTTGGCGTACCTTTTACCGGGATTTCCCAACCCAACTATGAGTTTCACTGAATTAATTGTTAATTGCGAGTGGTCTAATTGTCAATTTCGCTGAAGTAACTCTTTAGCTTCTTCGTCATCAACCGGCCTAAAATCCCGATAATATTGACCAACAGCTTCAAGATTCGGATCCACAACAAGGCAAATAATCTGATCGTAGTCATCTTTTAAAAAATCAATCGTTGATGGCGACGCACAAGGAACAGCCAGTATCAGCCTTGAAGCCTTATTTTGTCGCAGTATTCGAGCAGCAGCTTTAGCAGTTTGTCCTGTCGCTAGCCCATCATCGACCACCACGACCACTTTACCCTCAAACTCACTACGAACCAGCGCCACCCCCAAAAATTTCTCCCGAAGAGCCGCCTCTTTTCTCTTGGTTCTGACCTCCTTTTTCACGAAGTCACTCGTAACACCTAGATCGGCTATCAGCCACCGGTCGAGAACCGGTTCTCCATGAGAAGCTACGGCGCCTATTGCGAGCTCAGGGTTAGTTGGGGCTCCCAGTTTTTTGATGACCAGAGCTGCCAGTGGAACCACCAAATTCTGACTTACGGCCGCCCCCACGGCAACTCCTCCTCTCGGAATCGCACAAACAGTCACATTTTTAAGATCAAGTTTTAACTTGGAAATTTCGGCAGTAAGAAGATTACCTGCATGGACTCTATTTTCGAAAACCATGTTTGAGAAAACAAGCCCTCTT
>JBBTZR010000044.1:8020-9783 GCA_038078475.1 Patescibacteria group bacterium | reverse complement strand
CAAGCCCTCTTATTTTCGAGCTCGCGAGAAAACAGCTCTCTCATCTACCGACTTGCTTTTCTGCGATATCTCCCACAATCGGCCATTTAAATACCTCACCTTTGAAAGCACGGACCATCGAAACAATCCAAAATACCAGTCCTGCAAGAGAAATTAAAGTATTTATAGTAGTTACTGCCAAACCTAAAAAGCTCAAATTACCAAAAACCATACCTACCACAAGATTGATGACAAACAAACCACCAAATATCAATGTGGATTGCATTGCATGAAAGCGAATGTACTTATCGTCTTTTTCGACCAAAAGAATTACAACTCCCGTAATAAATCCCAAAAAGTACGAAAGGGCAGCCACGAGATTGCGATTTGTGTCAGTTCTTGCCATACAAAATCACCTCCCCCAATTATGCAAACAGGTTCAGTTGAGTTTCCTCCGTGCTTGCTCGCTTATCATCTGCAGTCTCTTGTCCCTCACTCCAAATTTTAACAACTCCATACGTCCCATCATAGCCTGGCTCAACCACAATATCTCTCATCCTAACTTTAGAAATTGCCTCCGCAACCCGCTCGGTTGACAACTTTCGAATTTCCGATAAACTTGCCTTCATGAGAACACTAAACTCACTTCCCAAGCCATTAACGAGTGATAAATAAACATCATTTACTTTCTTAGTACCGGCGGCTACTCCAAAGACCTCAGCCAATATCTCACCAAGCGGCACGAGTGAGACATACGAAGGTCTTTTACCATCTTCTGAATTCACCCACTTGACCCCATTTGAAATTTGAAATTTGAAATTTGAAATTTCGCGTGAAGATAAATCCTTGACGCGTTGCATCACCCCAACCGTCAGAGGCCGATGGCAAACGGGGCAGATATTCCCATTCTTCTTCGATTCTTCCGGACTTTGCGAAAAATTGCAATCACGGTGACCAGTAAAGTGATACTTGCCTTCTTCCGGATGAAATTCAATGGTAAATGCGATTTTAGCGCTCTCACTACCAGGATCCACAATCGCCTGGTAAATTGAATCGTAGCCTATCTCCTCTCCCTCAAACACCGTCGCCTCCCGGCCCATCTTCTCCAAACTATGCGCATCGGAAAAAGAAAGAATCGACCGCCTGTCCAAATCCCCAATCTGCCAATTCATGGCCGGATCGCTCGAGAGTCCCGTTTCGATAGCATAAATATATTGACTCATATCGTCAAAGCACTCTTCTATTGAATCGAAACCGGAAAAACTGCCAAAAACCGAAAACCATGGCGTCCAGATATGCCCAGGCACGACAAGCGCCTTACTATCACACGAAAGCGCAATCTCCACCAGATCCCTTGATGTAATCCCCACAATCGGCCTGCCGTCTGACCTTAAATTCGCCCCACGTTTTAAAAGTTCACTGTTGAACTTTTCGACTGATGTTAGTTTGGGAAAGAAAAATAAGTTGTGAATCCTCCTTGTCTGACCGCCTTGTGAATATATCGACGAAATCTCGCAACTGAGCATGAAGGAAATTTCTTGCTTTAGTCGTTCGCTTTTCCGAAAGAAAACGGTCTCATTAGTCTTTAGTCGAAAAAGGCCATTGCCTTTTTCCTCAAGCTCATTCTTCAACTGCTCCAACCAAAACGGGTGCGTAAAATCGCCTGTCGCCACCACCGAAATCCCCTTGTATTTTGCCCACAGGGCCAAATTGGCAAGGGTCATATTTTGAGAAACTGCTCTTGAATACTTCGAATGTAAGTGTAAATCGGCGACGAATTTCAT
>JBBTZR010000044.1:0-7920 GCA_038078475.1 Patescibacteria group bacterium | reverse complement strand
CCGATCACATTTTGTGCTATGAAAAGCAACTTGTCAACTTACAATCAAAACCATCCCAGTCTTCTTACCATAAAAACCGGTGTTGCGCCCTCTGGAGCTTTTTCAATTTGCGCAAGCATTTTGACAAAAATCACGAACACTGCATTCGTCCAGGCAAATCCCGGCACAGTCGGGTATCTATCAGGTTCCCCCACCCTTCCGTGCACAACATCATATTTTTCCCAAAGCTCACCAGTCTCACGAAAAACCTTCACATTGCAAGCAATCCATTTTGTAATAAACCTTTTCGCCAAGTTAATATAACCATAACGCAAAAGTGCCTCAACCACCCTAAGTTGGATGGGGGCCCAACCATTAGGCCAATCCCACTGGAAATTCTCAACAAATCGCACGGACTGCACAACCCCCCAGTCTTTCTGTAATACCCTTTCAACCACCGCAATCACTCTTTGCGCTTGCACATAAGTTGCAATCCCGACATTCAAAGGATAAATGCCCGCAATAGTTAAAAGCTTGCTTATACGCCTCTTCTCAAAGTTATAGTCAAAGTAGTAGCCACTGGCCTCATCCCACATCAGCTTATTAATAAGTTTCGCCCGTTTTTCTGCCGCTTTTTGATATTTTTCCTCCTTATCCGTCTTGCCAAAAATTTTAAATGCAGCAGCTAAGTCCTTTTCGTATATATACAAAAGACAATTCAAATCTACAGGACAATAAGAAAGGCACTTACCCCCAAACCTGGAAGTCATATCCCAACCGGATTCCGCTTCTGCTAATAGATCAAACGCATTAAGGTCATAATACCTGCAAAGGCCGGTGCTAGTTAGCCGGTAATTTCGCAAATGTATTTTCCCCATCCAGATATCGTTATATTCCATCTCCAAAAGTTCGCATGCGCGACTTAGCCATTTCTGGTCATGGGTCGCCTCATATACTACCGAAACCATGCTTGAAAGTAAGGGTGGCTCTGATCTTGACAAAAAATAGAAACGTGAGGCATTAGGCACGATTCCAAATCGTTCGACTAAGTGCAAAAGATTATCAACCATCCCGATCGCCAATTGCCGGTATTTGGGATGGTCAATTAAAGCCCTCACAACAGGATACGAATCCCAATAGTACTGTTCCTGAAAAACCCCGCCAGCATCTGTGGGCACAATATAGGGATGGGGCAAACCAATTAAAGTTTTAAGATCTTTTTTGTTAGTTTTTATAAGTTTCGGCCAGTAACTCTCAATGTATGCCAAAACCTCATCAACATATCGCGGCTTCAGGTAATTAGAAAATTTTTCCCGAGACATTACTTTCGCCGTAGATGGCTATCTTTTCTTAAATTGTGCATGGTACATTTTCTCAATCTCATTAACTGTCGTCGCATCCTCAGCTCGCCTGTCCTCTCTAAACTTAACCAGTCGGGGAAATCTTAAGGCATAACCTACTCCATTCTTCTCTCCTGCGGTGTGCACTGGTGACTTGGTAATCTCATCAGCGTAAATTTCCAAAACTTCCTTTGGCTTGACCCAAAATGTTGGTTCAATTTTGGCATTAACCCTTGCCGGCTTATGAGAAACCCTCAATTTTCGGGCCATAACATTTACTTTTCGAAATTCCTCATCAGTCAACCCTGTACCGATTCTTGATATTGTTACAAACTCATCTTTTTTCTTATCATAAACCCCCACCAAAAGTCCTCCAACCCCAAACTCGGTTCTCTTGCCTTTGCCCGCATAAACGCCCAACAACACGCAATCGACAGTATCCGTCAGTTCCCCCGCTTGTGATCTTTTAAATTTAATCCAATGAAATCCTCTGCCACCCGCAACATAGGGGCTATCCAGTTTTTTAAGCATCAAACCCTCCAGTCCTTCAGAAACCGCCTCATCAAAGAACTTCTTAATCTCATCCGCTTTGTGTAAAACCCTCTCCTCGGCCAACCTTACCACGCGACCCTCTTTGTGAATAATCTCGCTCAACAGTTTTCGCCTCTCACGATAGGGCTTATCTGCCACATTCTTGCCGTTCAGATACAACAGATCAAACGCAAATAAAACCAAAGGCAGCTCTTTTGCCATCTCCTCAATCTTGTATTTCCTTCTCCTCTTAGTGGTCTCTTGAAACGGCAAAAATTCCTCTGTTTGTGGGTTATAAGCGATCGCCTCACCCTCTATTATTGCCGATTTGGCGCGAACCTCTTTCTTAACTCCTTCAACTAAATCCGGAAAGGCATGAGTTGTATTTTCCAAGTTACGGGAAAAAAGAGAAACGCGGTCCCCGTCCTTATGCGCAGCCACCCTAAATCCATCAAATTTCGGCTCGGCTGCAAATTCAGACCCCAGTCTTTTGACCGCTTCTTCTGCTGATGGCAACCTTTCCGCAAGAGCCGGTCGCACTGGCTTGCCCACAACCAGCTTGATATTTTTAAGCCCCGATTCCCCATGCTTAAAGAAAGTTTCTACAACATATCCGAGGTCAGAAGTTTTGTTATAAGCATCCTCTAGAATTGGCCGAAGCGTTCTATCACCCTTTTTAGCAATCGAGAGCGCATCCAGAACCGTTGGATCACCAATACCAAGCCTTAAAGTTCCAAGCGGAATATTGACAACGTGCTTAACAGAAACAGGATCAAGAGATTTCAAAATCTCAGCCAAAGTCGAAACCTTTTGTTCAACTGTTCCCTTACCAGTAAATTTCGCAATCTTCACAAGCTCCTCAAATACTTCCCCAACCGTCAGATCTCCAGAGTGATGATGTTTTGCCGCCAACTCGCGAGCCGCAAGCCCCATGTTGCCCTTGCGCCGATAAAGCTTCAAAACCTCGTCTTTTGGATTTTTTACCCCTCGAAGCCTTGGCGAAGTGGGGCCGTAAGCTCTAGCCACTGCCTGCGCAACCATCGACTCGGCCATTCCAATCTCAATCGGCTCAAAAAACGGCGCCACTCTCCCTTGAATTAAATAGCAAATCTTGCCAATTTCTTTGGCGTTCGAGTCTTTAAATAATTTTGAAAGGATATCGACAAGTTCTAAACGTTTAGAAGTAGCCTCAAGTTTTTCGTAATACTGAGCTAATTTACTAAATTTCATGATTTCAAAACATAAACAGCACCTTTGGTGCTGCCTTTTTTCTTGATGAGTCCCTTTTTCTGCAAATCCTTAAGATCACGCAAGATCGTATCATCACTATACTCTCTCAGCAAGCCTCGCCACTGCTTGTTACTAATTGATCCATAAGCCTCCATATATTCTACTAGCTTCATCTGGCGCTCCGAAAGGGTTATCTGCCCGGTTCTGCCCTTCAATTTAAGATCCAATGAAAGTTTTTGAACCCGCTCTTTAACTCTTGCAAGTTCCTCTGCAAGCCCTTCACAAAAGTACTCAAGCCAAATCGTCAAATCCCTTTCACTAAGATCTCTGACTTTCTGATTCGACACAGTTTGCAAAGTGTGATAATAGCGACCAGCATTTTTGTCAAAATATTCCTCAAGAGAAAAAAACTTCTTAATATCATAGCCTCGTGTAAATAGAACCATCGTTGCCAAAGCCCGCGAGGTCCGGCCATTACCATCGACAAAAGGGTGGATGTAGGCCAAAACATAGTGGGTGATGCCAGCGACAAGAACTGGATGAACGTCAGCTGACTCATTCGACGATAACCACCCGAAGAAATCGCCAACTAAGCTTGCCACCTTCGACGCCTCCGGCGGCCTAAAACTAATCTCTCCGGTTTTGGAATTTTTAACCACAACTTGTGTCTTCCGATACTTCCCTACCTGCCCCGCTCCTAAAACCTTATCAACGGTCAGTTTATGAATTGCCAAAAGATCCTTTTCACTGGTTTCCTTTGATCGTCTATCAATGTAGTTGAGAACTCTTCGGTAATTTAAAACCTCTTGAATATCCCTGTCCTTTGCAGAAATTTCCCGACCCTCGAGAACCGCTGCCACTTCCCCTGTATCAAGCGCATTGCCTTCAATATGGGTACCATGATGAACCGTCCGTATTATCGCCTCTTGCCTAAACTTAGCCTCATACGCCGGCACCAGCGGCGCATTCTCAATAATCTCTTTGGAAGCCTCAATCCTGCCAATGTCTTTAAGGATTCTATTTGTGATCGTAAACCTTGGAGAATACATTCGCATCTAATTATCGCACAATTACCGCAACTCTGCAATACAATTTTGGCTAAAAACCACTGATGGCATTGTGGGTTTGCATCTTGAATTAAAAGATGCTAGTATTCCCCCGATTATGGCAGGAGAAAGGCCTACAGGAACCGCGCCTCAAGAAAGTAAGCCTTTAGAATCACTTCCCGGCACACGGCTAATCCGCGAAGTAAGAAGACTCCGCGGTTTCAGCCAGTCTGAAGTAGCTCAAATGACCGATTTAAGTCAAGGTTATCTTTCTCAATTGGAAAATGGCGAAGTCCATGAACCCGGTTACCGAACTAGAATCGGTCTCGCCAAAGCCTTAGGTCTTGGTCTTAATTTTTCGGAACTTGATCTAAAGGATAGTAGAGTCTTTCTGATGCCTGAAGCGCGGCAGGTCTTGGCCCTCTCCCAACAAATCGATCTGCCAGAAAGAATGTCGTTATTGACCTATATTAGGGGAAAAATGCCCCAATTGGAGACTTCCAATTTGGCCTACATCGACCAATTCCCGAAAGACCAATCAATCGGAGAAGAGATTAAACAAGGCCGTCAAATGCTTGGACTCTCCCAAGGAGGATTGGCTGACGCAGTTTGTATCAGTCAAGGACATTTATCCGCAATAGAAAATGGCGAGGTGACAAACCCGAAAATGGGTATCATGAGAAATATCGCTAAAGCTTTGGGCAGCGATATTTATACCTTCCTCGGGCTTAAAGTCGTCAACTACCCAGAAGAAGTCATCCGAGTTGACCAGTTTTTTAGAAACGAACGAGTTCCCCTAGAGGTAAAAATGGTTATTTACGGAGTAATTGCTAGTCAAATTAAAAGCTCCTCTATCACAATTCGACAATATTTGCCATCTTGAGTAGTTGTTTGGGAACTGAATCTTTTTCTGTTCCCGTTACAATTATCTATTCGAGCTTCCGCAGAAACCAGGGAGGGACCAAAGATACACTTTGGTTTACAAAATATTCCTCGACCGAAGCTTTTACAAGATTAGCCTGGTCTCGAGCCTCAAATGAGGGTAGTGTTCTTAACTCATGCTCCCTGATTTCCAAAAGTTGCCCATCGGGGAGTAACCACAAACCGGATTTCGAATCCAAGTCAATTAAGTTCAATAACCTTGGTCTTCTTTAAAATCTTCTTTGGCACCGAGTCAGGATCTGCCGAAGTAATAATCGTCTGCTGTTTACCAATAACCGAAAGCACTGCTTCTCGATGCTCTTCATCGAGTTCTGAAAATATATCATCCAAAGCCAAAATAGGCCGCTGTCCCTTTTTGACCGTGTAATATTCAAGCTCCGCAATCTTCAGCGCCAAAACTGCCGTCCTCTGCTCCCCACGTGCCCCAAAATACTCCAAATCGCGCCCGTTAAACAAAAACCTGAAATCATCTCTTTGCGGCCCGGAAAGTGTCATACCCGCCGCAATATCTCGCTCTCTATTTCTAAACAGCTTTTCTTTATCAATTAAACTTTGCTTGAGCTGCCATGATAACCCTGAAAAAAAATCATTCTCTACAGGTAAGCTTAAAAATTCAAAAAACGCTTGCCTTTTTTGGGAAATATACTTACCATGCTCAAGTAACCGCTCATCCCAAAAATCAAGTTCGACAGGTGCCGATTTCCGCTCTTTAATTCGTTGCAGTACCTTATTTCTTCTGATAATAATCTTGTTAAAAGCATTAATTGAACGCCAATATGCTCGGTCAGTGGTGGCAAGTACATTGTCTAAGAAGTGGCGCCGCAATGTTGGCGAACCAATTACCAAATCTAAATCCACCGGTTCAAAAACCACAACAAATAAAAATTGTCCAAAATCTACTAATCTTTTCTTAATTGAATCTACAAAATAGGCCTTTTTGACATAAAGCTCATCAATAACCTGAAAATTAATAGTCAACATCTTCTTTTCACTTTGCTTGTCCTCCGAAGCCTTGGCGAAGGAGGAACTTTCGACTTTCGACTCTATCTTTGCCTCACTTTTACCAAACTTCACTAAATCCAAATCTGTCTCAACCCGAGTCGATCTAACTCCAGCAAGCAAGCTAATTGCTTCCAAAAGATTACTTTTACCTGATCCATTAGGACCAATAATCACCGTCAACTCACTAAAAGCCAAATTTTTCTTGGTAAAATTGCGAAAATTGACTAGGGTTAGGCTCAAAATTTCCATTTAAAAGAAACGGCCGCTATCAAACCGCCAATACTTACCAACAGCATTCCTCCAAAAATTAAAATATTAACGTAACCTAAAACCGCCTCAATCACGACTCCCAGAATTGAGGAGCTGGCAGCCGCAAAAGCCGAGAGAGTAATGACGGCTGCAAAAACTGTTCCCTGATATTTATGAACAACTAGTCTTTGTAAAACCGTCCTTGAAGCAATAATCACAGTTACAGCCCCAAAACTTACTGCCACAATAAAAAGAGCCAGTATCCCCCAAAATAAAATGTTTTTCCCATGATCAAATCTAAGGACCAAACCCAAAAGTAAACTCAAAGCTCCCATCAGTCCTATCCCCCAACCTACCAATGTCCCCTCGTCAGTAACACTTAAATGTACAAGGTATCCTCCAATCAAAAGTCCGACAGCTACAAACGGAAAAACAAAAAGCGGGCTGCTTTTGATAGGCAAACCGATAACCTCATCAAAAAACCCAGGACCCAAAGTAACTCCCAATGAATAAACGCCGTAAATCAAAGCAATCATCGAAACGAAAAACCAAAGTAGTCTACGGTTATAAATATAAAAAAAGGCCCACAAGATCTGCTTGGTAGTTTTAATAATGTACTCCAAGCCGCGGCCAACCTTTTTTCTTGGCAACAATTGAGGCAGTGATCTTGACCGCCAAAAAGCCAAAAGCAGTAATGCCTCACTTACCCAAAGAGAAAATCGCGCTTGTAAAAAAAAGTGTAAAACCGAAACAAGCAAAAAACCGCCAATCTGACCACCAACCACACAAAAAGTAAAAACTGAATTAGCTACCAAAAGCTGTTTTCTTTGCACTACCTGCGCCGAAGCTGCCGAAAAAGCCGGCAAATAAAATGCCAAAAGCCCATGATAGGCAAAAGACAAAGCTATCATTAAAAAAACATTCCCTAAGGAAAGTAAAATACCAAGAACCATAACTGCTATCGCCAAAATGGAAAATGAAATGATCTTCTTCCTGTCAAAAAGATCGGCGGCAATTCCGGAGAAAGCTACCAAAACGAGTCCGGGCAATACAAACGAAAGCACAACTCCGGAAACCCCGAAATTACTTTTTGTAACGGCAAAAACCGAAGTCACCAAGATTAAGGTCAAAAAAGCGAAAGCGGCCTGAGCAAAAATGTTGGTTATAGTTAAATCTAAAAAATCTTTATTCTTAAAAATCTGCCGGTAAGGAGAAGGCAACAAAATCATTTAAGTATCTGTTTATAGTGACAACTATACCAAAAGCCATTAGAGCATTTGACACGAAGGACAAAAGTGTGCGCTTCGCGAGTCCATCTTCTTGCGCACAATTGGCGTTTTGCAACGTGCGCAAGGCCTACCGGTCATATGGTAAGCGCGAGCGTAAGACAAATACAAACCTTTTTCGCCTCTACTATCAACAAAAGCAGAAGCCGAAGATCCACCTTTTTCAATGGCCAGCTCTAAACTCTCGCGAATTCCCCCATAAAGCGCCTTTATTTCTGCATCCGCCAAACTTGCTACTGATCTTGCAGGGTGAATTTTTGCGCGCCACAGCGCTTCATCCGAATAAATATTGCCGATTCCCGATACAAAAGTCTG
>JBBTZR010000043.1:0-8546 GCA_038078475.1 Patescibacteria group bacterium | reverse complement strand
GGCCTCACTACTGCCGCCGGAGGCGCTTTGGGATTTCTCTCCGGTGCCGCCAATTTTGTCGTCGGAGGGTTAAGCAGCCTGGTAGTACCGGCCAGCGCTGCTGCCATCCCTGTAGCCGGCGGCATTAGCGCCGTGGCCGTTGGTGGTACCATTGTCGGCATCGTCACCGCCACGACTTTCTTTAATCCGGAATCCGAAGTCATAAGCCCCGGCCCTCCCAATGAAAATCAGTTTCTGATTCTCGATAAAACGGCCAATCCTACTCAAATGGCCACTGCCGGTGGCAATATTACCTTCACAATTACCTTAACCGCCAAAGTTGAACTGGAGGGCGTCAAGGTCATCGATCGTCTCAATGTCCAAACCAAAGATAAAAGTTTTAGCGTTGACCGGGATATCAACGGCAAACCAATTTCCCTAATCCCTTGTCCCCCCTCCTTGGCTGCCGGCCAAGTATGTACTTATGTTTTTGAGATCACAACAGACGCTGGTTTCCAGGACTCAATCGTCACTAATACTGCCGAGGTTACCGCTATTCCCAAAAACCAACCCTTAACCAGCGCCCACGACACGGCGACTGTCATTATCGGCAACCCGCCTGCCGCCTGCCCCAGGGGTTGGCCAGCAGTCGGCGAAGTCACTCAAGGACCAGAAGGTTCATTCTCCCATTCCAGTCCTCAATATGGAGAATACGAAGCTCTTGATACCGCTCAAAGTATGGGTAACCGTGTTTATGCGACAGTCGAGGGTTCAGTAGTCGAAATTATCTCGATTAATAATTTTGACCAAAGAATAGGCATCCAGCCAGCCAACTGCCCCGGCCTAAACGTGGTCAATTATTGGCATCTGTCGGCAGTCCTAGTCTCGCCTGGTGATATAGTCAGTTTCGGGCAAGAAATTGGCCGAACGGGTGGATTTGTAATAAATGGAGTACCCCAACCTCATATTCATTACCAATTCAACAGGCCTGCAGATAGAAGCTTCAGAATTGAGGAGCCATACATCCCCCAAAATGTTTTAAGACGTGATTGCAATGAACCGGCAATAGAATGTGGGGTTACTATCACTAGTGCGCCATAATTATGCCCAATCTTACAGACACTGCTTCAGTTGTAAAAAAAATATTCTTACCCATAATTATTATCTTATTGTTTTTTTTGTTGGTTTTCTTAATATATTTCCGTTTCACGAGAACTGATGGAAATCAAATTTTAACTCCAATTGAAAAACCTAAATTCGAAGCCCTACCAGTATCGACAACTTCCCTTGACACATCCCAAATAAGTCTCCCTCAAAGTACCCCCAAAAGCTTATCTGTTTTTAAAATTGTTGGCACCCAAGATCTACAGTTAAATGCAAGCAGTATTGCCCAAAAACTCTCTTTCGCCCAACAGCCTTCTCAGTTAGACGATACCAATTTTGGCCAATCATTGTTTTATTCAAACAATGGTGCTTCACTGTTCATTTATAAAAATGCGATTTCCTACACAAATACTGCTCAATTACAAAATAAGGTAGAATTCTCAGAAGTTGGAGAGCTCCAAAGTCATGCTGAAAATCTTCTTGCCAGTCTAGGTCTTCTTATCTATTCCCTAGACGAACCCGTTGTGACTTTTTCAAAAACTCAAAACGGTAAAATCGCCAGTGCCATAAATTTCCAAGAGGCTAGCACCATAAATTTCCAAAACCAATATCTACTCTCCAACATCCCAGTCATTATGCCGACTTCACCAATTTCTATAACCTTCAACAAGCAAGGGGGGCTAATCTATCTTAACTACCGACTACTGGGTGAAACACAAATGTTATTTGAATATCCGATTATTCAAGCACAAGATGCCCTTAAAATACTCCTGGCTGGGGGCGGTTCACTTGTTCAAATTAAAGAACCAGAGGAGGTAAGCATCGGTGAGTTAAGGGGAATAGCAGTCGTATTAAAGCAGGCTTATTTAGGGTATTATTTGCCAACTCAAACTCCTGAAAATCTTCAGCCTGTTTGGGTCTTCGAAGGAGAAACTTTTGCCCAAGAAGAAAAAATTCCAGTATCGTATGTAGTACCCGCAATTAGACCAGAATTTATTAAGAAACCCTAAACCTTAATCTCTCCACCAACTTTTTCTCTAAAGCTTCGTTAATCTCTTTTTTGAGCCGTTCAGAACGCATGGAGAGCTCTGTTGCTGTCAAAGTCGGGGCGCCAATAGTCAGTGTGCCATTTTTAAAATTGCGGGGCTTGACTTTGACCAAAAACTCGGTTGGTAAATCAGCAAAAACCTTGCTGAGTGCTTTTCGAAAAGCCAATCGCACATGGAGGGCCACAATCGCTTCTGGCGTTTTCGAGCGCCGAGGCAGGGTTTTTATTAAAGTTCCGATTGGAGTAAACACGATCCCTCAGCTTTGTAGCCTCACCGGCATTACAATATAAAAATAATCGGCCTCGCCGGGAATTGTTATCTTCCCGGGGTTGAGACTCTCAATCATCTCAAAATTCACATCCTCACTGGCTACTGACAAGAGCATCTCGAGTAGGTAACGGTAATTAAAAGCAATCTCCCCGCCACGACCCGAAAGTCCAATCACCACATCCGCCTCGTTTGAACCAACCTGTTTATTGCCACTGGCAATCCTTAAAACATTCGCGCCTGAGGAGTCCTTCGGCGAGAGTGTAAACTTCACAATACTCCCCGAATCACGGGCGAAAATAGAGGCAATTCTCACTACCCTCACCAACTCCTCTCTCCCAATCTTGGCGCTGGTAGTAAATTTCTCGGGAATAATCTTTCGCCATGGCGGGAAATTCCCTTCAACTAACCTTGTAGTAAACTGAACATCAGCAATCCTGAAATTCGCTTGATTCAGGGTTTGAGCGATCTCAAGCTCGACATCTCGTTCGCCAAGTAACTCAGCCGACTCTGATACTAATTTGGCCGCCTCGACCATCGCCCGGGCCGGAACTATCACGCGAATTGCCGCCGCCATCGGCTTCCCGTTAGTCGAGATTTTTTGAAAAGCCAGCCTATATCCGTCAGTCGCCACCATCGAAAATGAACTACCGCTGGCCTCGCAGAGAACCCCGCCTAAAACCGGCCTGCCATCGTCTTGCGCAGCACAAAAGGCCACTCGCGAAGCCGCCATTGAAAAGTCCCCGGGCGCCAAGCGAATTACCGAACCGTGTTCAATTTTAGGTATCGCCGGGAAATCCTCTGGTGGCATTGTTGCTAAACGCGCCGTCAAGTCCTTCGCGCCAATAACCAACTCTTCACCAAGCTTCTCTATAGAAACCTCGCCACTGGGAATTTGCGCCATAAATTCCAAAAGCATTCTGCCGGGCACGGCCGCTCTGCCCTCTATTGTCACCTTGGCTGGAATCATCACGCGGGTTGCAGTTTCCAAATCTGTCGCCAACACCTCAAGTCCCGACTTTGTTGCCGTCAAAAGCATGTTTGCTAGAACCGGTAAATTAACCTTCGCTGATAATGATTTACTAGCTGCAGTCAGGGCCCTGGCGCCGTTTTCTTGGGTTATCGAGAGCTTCATTTTAAAAGGAGCAGAAATTACCCGGAGATTCCCCGCGATTATACATTTAAACTCCTCTGATATTCAATAACTAATTACAGAATATTCGTCTTATTATTGATAATGTGTATATCTTAATAATTAAGTTCACCTCACGCCTGATTTTTATCCTAAAATTAGTGTTGATAAGCTCCGGTTCATTGTTGATAACTCGATTTTTTTGTTGAAAACCGCTAAAATTTGTTACTAAATAGCCATCTTAACTCTCATAACCTGGTCGCGTCTATTTTGGTCAACCAAGACTTCGCGCTCTACCTTACCAATACTATAAAGGACAGTCGAATGGTCACGACCCCCCACTAGAGTTCCTACTGCCCCAAGCGGTAAATTAAGCTCTTGTCGCAATAGATACATCAACACTTGTCTCGCACGCACCAGCCTGGCTTTCCTTTTGGGTCCACACAACTCGCCCGAAGAGACCTTAAAATTTCGGCAAACCGCCTCAATAATTTTGCCTGGAGTCACTGGCGGCCGCTCGATCACCCTTTGCTTCTCAACTACTCCGCGGACAGTCTCAAGGGAAGTTTTTCCACCGGACAACTTGACAGTAGCCAAAACCTGCACTAGAACACCCTCAAGTTCCCTGGCATTACTTTGGCAAACTTGGGCAATATAAGAAATCACCTCGTCGTCAAGGGTCATACCGTGCTCGCGACATTTTGCGCGCAGTATGGCAATTCGTAGTTCTAAATCCGGGAGAGCAATATCAACAGTCATGCCTGCCAAGAACCTACTTCCTAAGCGCTCCTGGGTTCTCGCGAGTTCTGTTGGATGTCTATCGGCCGCCAAAACTATCTGGCGACCGGACAATGAGAGCTCGTTAAAGGTATAAAAAAATTCATCCTGAGTACTTTCCTTGCCGGCCAAAAATTGCACATCATCAACTAAGAGGAGATCTACATTTCTATATTTATTCCTGAAAGCGGGCATAGTTTTATTCCTCAGTGACTCAAGGTAGTCATTTGTAAATTTTTCGGCAGAAGCATAAAGCACACGTCCGTCAAGATATTTATCCAAAACCTCATTACCGACGGCCTGCAAAAGATGGGTTTTACCTACGCCGGTAGGGCCGTAAATAAAAAGTGGATTGTAAGTTTTCCCCAGTTCGCCCACAGCGCTTTGACAAGCCAAGTAGGCTAAGTTATTGGAGGGGCCAACCACAAAATTGGCCAGTGTATGGCCGGGATTAAGATGCTCGCTGAGGCGCCTTGCCCCCAAATATGTCGGCGCCACACCAGTAAACAAAGGTTCGCGGCGCAAACTTTCAACCTTTTTTGGCACGACACAAACCTTAAAAACAATTTCAACTTTCCTGACCCCATTGCGAGAGGCCTCACGAGTAATAATCGGTAGGAATCTCGACTCTACTTGTTCCTTAATAAAACTATTGCGTAGCCCCACCACCAAAACGTTTTTGTCCTCGCCGCGAGTAAAGTCCACAACATAAGAGCCGCCAAACCAGGTTCTAAACATCGAGGAAGATATTTGAGATTTAACCCCTGCCAAAATACCGGACCAAATTTTTTGCCCGTTCATTATCATATTTAAATTATTCTGAAATAGCTCTAAACAGGCTTGTTTTCGCTATCTTGCGAAGAAGATCTGGCAGCAGAAGATCTTTGAGAATTTTTTAGAGCGCCAATCCATAATTGCAAAACTTATAAACAATTGTCAAGAATGCAAAATCGATTGTTGAAAACTCTCTGTGGGCTTGATATCTTGTTCTGATTCTTGTAACCTAAACATTACCTAAGATGCCTAAACGCACATACCAACCCAAAAAAAGAAAAAGAGCCAAAAAGCATGGATTTAGAAAAAGGATGCGTACTACGTCTGGCCGTCGTGTCATAAAGCGCAGGCGAGCCAAAAGACGATCTCGTGTTACCCGCGAATAATCACCCTAAATCACCAAAAACAGAGTTAATTTTAAAATTCCACGAGGGTAAGGGGGTCAAAAACACAATTGCCGTTTCCAAAAATGTGGCCAAAAAAGCGGTTGACAGGAACCGCATTAAAAGAATTACCAGGGAAGCAGCAAGACAAATCGCCAACATGCCAACAGGCTACACAGTTATAATTAGGAAAAATATCGCCGGTCTTAAAACACCACAAATTAAAGAAATGCTTGAGAAACTTCTATGACCCGAAAAATCACAAGCTTCCTCTTTTTTGTCTATCAAGGTATTTTCCAGGGGGGCAACGCTGTCTGCCGCTTTACGCCTACTTGTTCAGAATATGCCCGGGAAGCTTTCAAAAAATATGGGATTGTCAAAGGTTCCTGGCTTGCCGCCAAAAGACTCACCAGCTGTCACCCATTTAGCAAGAGACCGTTCTATGACCCAGTACAATGAACCCATTTGACTTACTATTTGTAAACCCGCTTTTCAACTTACTCATCGCCATTTATAAAGGTTTGGCGGCCGCGGCTATTCCGGGTGCTCTAGGTTTTGCCATTATACTTCTGACCATTATTATTAGACTTCTAGTTTGGCCTCTCACCGCAAGCCAACTCAAAAGTACCCAGAAAATGGCCGCCCTCAAACCACACCTCGACCGCATTAAGGCCGAACATGGCCACGATAAGGTCAGACATCAACAAGAAATCACCAAGATTTACAAGGAACATGGCGTCAACCCCCTCTCCGGCTGCTTAACAGCCATCCTGCAAGCCGTGCCATTCTTCGCGCTCTATAACGTTCTTATCAAAATCGTTCAAGTTAACTCAGGCGATGCGCTTGCTAAGATAAATGAAAGACTCTACCTACCGTTGCTCCATCTAAAGGAAATCCCCAATACCGACTTTCTTGGTCTCGACTTAGCCACTAAGCCCAGCCAGTGGAGAGAGGTCGGTCTTTTGATCCTTCTGATCCCTATCGCCACCGGCGTTCTACAATTTATTCTCTCGAAAATGATGGCCCCCACATCCGCTAAACTTCCCGTTAAAGTGGACGGTAAGCAAAATATTGAAGATACTATGTCCCAGGTTCAATCCCAAATGGTTCTCTTCATCCCGGCAACTTTAGCTTATGTCGCCTACACCTTCCCGCTTGGCCTTTCACTCTACCTAAACACCTTTACTGTTATCGGCATCGTCCAACAGTATCTAATCGCCGGGCCAGGAGGATTATCAAAATATTTACCCGAGAAATGGAGGAAGTAAATTAAGTTATGGCTAAACCAAAACTGGACGAAAATTTTGTTGCCGATCAAGTTAAGCAAATCATCGAAAAACTGGGGGTTTCCGCCAGCGCCGAAGTTGAGAAAGTCGAGGGTACCTTCTTTGTCGATATCGCCTCAGAAGACTCCTCGCTTCTAATTGGCAAATACGGCTCAAATATCGATAGCCTCCAGTTTATTCTAGCCGTCAGACTAAAAACCTTAACCGACGATGACAAGTTCGAGCTCTTTGTGGATGTTGACGGTTGGCGCAAACAAAAAGAAGAAAAATTAAAAAAACTGGCGCTGGCGGTAGCCGAAGAAGTGGCCGCCAGCGGCAAACCCGAACCTCTCTACAACCTTAAACCATCGGAAAGACGAGTTATCCACACCATCTTGACGGATCACGATAAAGTCACGACTATCTCAGAAGGCGAAGGCGAAGACAGACATATAATCATTCGTCCTAGGTGAAAATCTCCGAGCTCTCATTCCTCCTCGTTCTTGCCACTCTACCTGTCCAGTTGGGCAAATTCTTCTTTCTCGATCATTCCTATGTACTAGGCTTACCTATCGATTATCGTGCCCTCTCGGTCTACCTTTCCGACATTACAGTCCTCTTGTACTTAGCAGCGTTTCTTATTGAAAACCAAAGGAATCTTCCTAAAATTTTTAAAAATCAAAAAGCCACCATCATCGCCCTTGTCACCTTTAATGCCTACTTATTGGTAACCAGCCTCTTTTTTTCGACATCAACTTATGCCTCACTCCTTTTTGCCACAAAGATCGCGGCCACAAGCGTCTTGTCTGTTTTTGCCGCCACAACCATCGCCAAGGTTACAGTCGCCAAAATTGCCAGAGGCGTAATCCAATTTTCGGCAGTTTGGCAGTCTCTACTTATTGCCTCCCAATTTATCTTACAGAAGTCCCTTGGGCTTTGGTTTTTAGGTGAGCGCACATTTGATGCCTCAACTACAGGTATAGCCCACATAACCGTCTTCGGCCGCGAGCTGCTGCGTCCCTATGGTACCTTTCCCCATCCCAATGTTGCCGCTGCCTATCTCGTACTTTCGACAATTATCATCTTACCAACTCGTCTCAGCACTCTCGCGGCAGTCTTCTCAACAGTTTTAACCTTCGCCAAAACATCCATTGTTTACGCGGCCGTAGTGCTTGCCGCGCACTCGAAATATCTCAAAAGCCGCGCGATTCTTGTAGTCTCAGTAGCCCTAATGGCTCTCTTGTTACCGCGGTTAATCACAGCCTCTATCGCCTCTCTTGCCGAGCGATTAGTTCTAACCCAAGCGGCTCTGGATATTGCGCTTTTAAGTCCAATAGTAGGTGTCGGCGGCAACAATTTTATTCTGGAGCTTTCCAAACTTGATCTTTTCTCTCTTGCCGAAACCAGGCTTCTCCAGCCGGTGCACAATATATTTCTGCTGATATTAGCAGAAAACGGCATTATAGGCTTGATACTTTTTGCAATTTTTTTGCTCACTGTTGCATCTTCCGTTAAAGGGAAAACTAAAACCCTACTTTTTATAGGTCTTTTAATCTTCGCCAGCGTCGACCATTTCCTCTGGACACTCCACCAAGGCCAACTCCTATTTTTCTTAACCCTCGCTTATATAGCAAGCTCTCAGAAAAAATCTTGAGTCAATTGTCAATTGTCAGTGGTCAATTGTATACTTTGGAAGTGTTCAAAAAAGTCTTCTTCAATACAGGTGCGCAAATTGTTGGTAAAGGAATAACTGCCTCAATCACTCTTCTAATCACCTTAATTATCAGCCGCACTCTTGGCCCGGCAGGCTACGGAG
>JBBTZR010000042.1:0-7468 GCA_038078475.1 Patescibacteria group bacterium | reverse complement strand
TGCGATGGTGGTGCCCGCGGCAACCCCGGCCCCGCTGCCTACGGATTCGTGGTTAAGGCAGGTGGGCAAACCGTCAAACGAGAGGGCAAAACCATTGGGATTGCAACCAATAATTTTGCCGAGTATACTGCCGTTATTGCTGCCTTAAAATGGCTCGCCCAAGACTATGGGGGAGAAGACCTAAATTTTTTCTTGGATTCGAAGTTGGCTGTCTCACAACTCTCGGGTTTATATAAAATCAAAAGCGCCGGAATCCGAAATTTAATTTTTGAAATCAAAGCCTTAGAAAATCAGTTTGGCCAGGTAAGATATGATCATATTCCCAGAGACAAAAACAAAGAGGCCGACAAGCTGGTTAATCTGGCGCTTGACCAAAAATTATGGAACTGAAAGTTTATTTAAAAGTTTTTAAAAAATACTGGCCGGTAGTTATCATCTTAATTCTTTTTGGAGCTGTCCTGGGCTATTTTTACACCCGCCAGCTCCCAACAGGATTTCGCGCCACAAAAACTTTTTTTCTTGCTCCGGCCCCTGCTGGTCAAACTAATTTTGAAGCTAATAATGCCCAAGAGATGGCCCGTAACTTTACCGATACCGCAACAGCTATCATCGCCAGCAGCGATTTCCAAAGTCAGATTACAGCAAGCGGCCAAACACTCACTGTCCGCAAAAATGCTTCCCAAGTTCTCACCATCTCGGCCCATGCCCCAACAGGGGAGGAAGCCAGCGCCCTCATAGTCAAATCAAAGGAACTTTTCAACAGCCGTTTCGGCTCGCCCGGCGCGACCCTTAAGGAAATTGGACCAGCCCAAACTCCTCAGGCTATCTTGGGAACCCCGCTAATTTATGCACTGGCCGGCGCTATTCTTGGATTCGGATTTGCCATATTTACCATTAGTCTCAAGACATATTTTAAGTTATGACTACCAACTACTCACTAATCTTATGTCTGCCCACACCAACAAGAAAACCCACATTTTAGTAACGCACGTCGGCACTTTTTTAGGCAGAAGCCTGGCCAAATCATTCCTTGATCAAAACTGCGTTGTTTATGGAGTCAGTTCCACTAAGCTACCCAGTGAATTATTATCAAGCCCCGATTTTACTTTAGTCGATGTCGATCTTGCCCAACCATTGCCCCATTACCTGCCGTCATTTGATCTTATCTTCGATTTAACACCGCTGGCCAACAGTCGCCAAGAGAGCATTCACATCCAGGGGGCCACACGCGCTACCTCTCTTGCCGCAAATCTGAGCCAGTCAGCCCAACTTTTTATGGTGGCGCCAGTTACTTGCGACCCGCAGTCTTTTGACACCAGAAATAGTCAACTTCTACTAGTCGGCGATGTCTATGGCCCAGGCATGCCAGACCTCGCCACCGCCCCGACGTCGGAACTTGAAGATTTGATAGGCCAAGCCACCAAAGGTGATAAGATCATTTTAAAAGACGAAGGCTTAAGGCCCATCTATCCTGCCTATATCAAGGACGTAATTTTTGCTATCAACCGTCTTGCCTTTCGGGCAGATACTTCTAAAAAGGTTCACGTCATCGTCTCCGAGCCAGCCCAAACCTCTCTTTCGATTGCCTACGAAATCCAAAATGCCCTCGCCCAGGTTTCAGACAAGGATGTCGGTCTCTTTTTCGCAGGACTCCAACCGACTTCCGACCAATTCTCGCACCTAATAATCAGTACTCGCGATCTTGAGTTCACACCAAAATTTCAGCTCAAGGAGGCGTTAAAAGAAACCTTCCAGTACTTTCATGAAAAAGACCAAATCGTCACGACCAAAAAGCCAACTTGGCAGTTTACCCGGCCAGTCGAGCCGCCGGCCTTGCCCTCCCATGAGCCTCAAATCGCGCGCCACCACCTGCCAAGACTCCCAGCATTTGCCGCGAGCTTCAACCTTAAAAAAGTCGCCGTCATTATTCTTGCCGCCCTACTCATCACCGTCGCCAAAACAGCCTTAGACTTATTCTTAGGCGCGAGCAGCTTAAAAAATAGTCAAAAAAGCCTCACTACCGCCAGTTTATCCAAAGCCCAAAAACAGGCTGAAAGCGCTGTCTCCTCATTCCAAGCAGCCAAAAACAAGATTGCCATTTTAACCTTCCCTTTAAAATTCATTGCCCCAAGCCAAACTCAAGCGCTCACCGCGACTCTTGACGGCTTAATTCTTGGTTCATCCTCCCTCATCTATACGATAGATGGTGTCCAAAAACTTGAAGAGTATCTGGCAGTAGTCACGGGCCCCGATGCCAGGCGCCAGACCGATCTTGATACCCCCGCCGCCGACTTCAGACGTGCTTACCAAAAGTCCAGCCAAGCAACCCAACTTTTGGCGCAAAAGTTACCAATCATAACCACCCTCATCAAACAAGCGCGGGAATCCTTTACCACCCTCAATCATTTAACCCAAAGCGCCTACGAGCTTACTAATCTGATCGATGATTTCACCGGTGGCGGCACCCCTAAAATCTATCTTGTACTCTTACAGAATAATACCGAGCTGCGCCCTGGCGGCGGTTTTATCGGCAATTTCGCCCTCCTCGAGTTCGAGGCCGGCCGCCTCAAAAATATTACTGTTGAGGATATTTATACCATCGACGGCCAGCTAGCGGAAGTCATCGAGCCTCCGCCACAGCTTAAAGAGAAGTTAGGGACTGTTAGGTTTTATCTTCGCGACTCCAACTGGAGCCTGGATTTTACCCTCAATGCCCAAACCGCCCGCGACTTCTTCAAGAAAGAAACCGGCAAAAATGTCGATGGCGTCATCGCCCTAGATCTGTCCTTTCTGCAAAATGTTCTCTCAAAGACTGGTCCAATAACCTTAACCGATTATAATGAACAAATAACAGCAGACAACCTTTTTGAGCGCGGCGAATATCACAGCGAGATTGGTTCTTTTCCCGGATCAACCCAAAAAAGGGATTTTTTCGGCGCCCTCACTCGAGCACTAATTACCAAAATCGTAGCTGATCTTAATGCCAAAGATGCCACTGCAACTCTAGAGCTTCTATCACAAGTCAAGGATGGCCTTTTGGAAAAACACATCATGGCCTCTTTTGATGACTCAAATTT
Source organism: Patescibacteria group bacterium (assembly GCA_038078475.1). Classification (GTDB taxonomy): domain Bacteria; phylum Patescibacteriota; class Microgenomatia; order Curtissbacterales; family GWA2-41-24; genus JBBTZR01. The sequence continues at coordinate 4,391 of JBBTZR010000042.1, read as the reverse complement.
AGCCACCTTTATCGCCGTTCGTGGTTGGAACCAACCGTTGCCGCCAGCCAATTTCGATCCCGCCGATGATAACACCGCTACCCGGGACTTCTTAGCCATCTCCGAAGCCAATCTTGGCGCCAATAAAGTTAATCGTTTCCTCAAACGCACAATCGCCTACGAAGCAACCATTGGTCGCGATGCCGATCTTATGGGCAAACTTATAATCACTTACACCAACGAAAGCATCGCCGAAACTTGGCCGGCAGGCAAATACGTCAATTTCCTGCGTGTTTATGTGCCTTTCGCAGCGGGCCTCGAAGCTGTTCAAAACGGCGACAATACCGACACCAAACTTGTAGAAGTCAGCCTCCAGGGACCGTTTACCGTCTTTGCCACTTATGTGGAAGTTCCCATCTCATCAACGCGCCAAGTTACCTTCACTTATCGCATCCCCAAAAACATTAAGCTGGGAACCGCCCCCACCTACGAGCTTTACGCCTCCAAGCAACCCGGTACCGACCGCGACCCTTTCGAGTTCAAATTCAATCTGCCAGCGTATTTATCTGTCAAAGATATTAACGAAGACAATCAATACGAAGGCAACCAAAACATTACCATCAAAACCGAACTCTCAACTGATCGCGATTTTGCAATAGAGTTGGCTAAAAGATAGGGTATAATCTGTTCAGCTTGATCCAACTAGTCTTTTTTGTTAGTATTTCTCAAATGCAACAAATACCGCTAGCAGCAGAAAAAAGAACAATTTTAGGTCGCAAAGTCAAAACCCTGCGACGTGGAGGTTTAATTCCTGCGCACGTTTTTGGCCACAAGGTTCCAACTATCCATGTTCAAGTTAAAAAGTCCGACTTTACCAAAGTCTTTGAAGAAGCCGGGGAAACCGGCATCGTTGATCTGGCTGTCGACGGCCAAAAACATCCAACTTTAATCAGAAGCATTCAAGTCCACCCTGTAACCGATGAGCCCTTACACATTGATTTCTATCAAGTCAACTTGCAAGAAAAAGTTAAAGTCAATGTGCCGATCGAGATTGTCGGTAAACCGTCGGCTGTCGAGAAGAAAATCGGACTACTACTAACACCCCTTAATGAGATTGAAATTGAAGCCTTGCCAACGGACATTCCGGAAAGCATCCAGGTTGATGTTTCAAAGCTCGAAAACGTCGGCGACGAGATCAAGGTTAAAGATTTAAACATCGACCGCACCAAAATCGAAGTTCAAGCCGATCAAGAGCTAGTAGTTGCCCAAATCGGTGAGCTTGTCACCAAAGAAATGGAAGCAGTCGAAGCCGAAATTGAAGCCGAGCAAGCAGAAGCAGCTGCCGCCGAAGCGCCTGCAGAAGGTGAAGCCCCGGCCGAAGCTCCTGCGGAAGGCGCGGGAGCAGAAGGAGCAGAGGTCGCACCCGCAGAAGGTGAGGAAGCCAAAGCCGAGAGTGCCGCCAAAACCGAGCCTCGCTCCGAAGGGCGCAAAGAGAAGAAGGAAGAACCAGCTAAAAGGGAAGAAAAACCCCAGGAGCAGCCCAAAAAAGAAAAGTAGCTCTAGGGCGAGAGATCAGGATTCAAGCGACCAGCATAATCTCGAGCCTCTCCTGCAAGTTGCAGCTCCCCGATTTGTTCGTACAAAACTGCCAGCCTTAACCAAGCAGCAGCATAATCAGGCCTTTTTTCAATAATTGCGCGAGTCTTCTCTATCTCCAGTAAGACATCAACACCGCCGTCAGTATTACCCGTGCCCAAAACCTGAGGGATTTTGCCTTCAAAACTGGATTGATACCAAACAAATACGAGAGATGACAAAATGGCTAAGCAGACAACAATGCGGGAAATATTGCGGGGAATCTGCGGTGATTCTAGGTGGGCCATTTTTCCAGCATTATAGATTTTTCCAGGTCAAACTTCTGATACAGCTCTTCTGTTAAAAAAGGCATGAAAGGATGCAAAATAACCAAAACACTCCTCAGTACGTACTCAAGCGTTGGCTGGGCTTCTGCTCTCCTCTCTTTCGATTTCTCAACGTACTTATCCGCAAACTTATGCCAGACAAAATCGTAAATCTCATCAACAGCTAAGTGCAGCTCATACCTTTCAAGATTATTTGTAACCCTAACAATTAATCTTTCAAGCTCGTCGCGAATCCATTTATCATCTTTATGTTTTACCTTTAAATCCCTTTTCGCATCTTTAGGCGCGAATCCCAACACAAACCGGGCAATGTTCCAAATTTTATTAGTAAAATTTCTCATTGCTTGTAGCTTCGGGTAAGAAAGCGACTGATCATTGCCCAGCGCGGTCCCGAACAAGAGAGCCATCCGAACGGCATCGGCACCGTACTCATCGGCAAGCTCCATTGGATCAATGATATTGCCGCGGGATTTACTCATCTTTTTGCCATACGGGTCTTTTACAAGCCCATGGAGGACAATATTTTCAAAAGGAACTTTGCCCGTTACATATAGCCCGACCATCACCATTCTGGCCACCCACCAGCGTAAAATATCGTAACCGGTCTCCATCACCGTAGTTGGGTAAAAATATTCAAAATCTCCAGGACTTGTAGTTTTTAAGGTGGCAAATGGCCACTGGGCCGAAGAAAACCAAGTGTCGAAGGTATCCTCGTCTTGGTTAATTTTTTTTGACTGACACCGTTGGCAAGAATCAGGATTGGCCCCGCCAGTGACCGTCCAGCCGGAACAATCCAGACAAAACCAAGCAGGGATTCTAATCCCCCAAACAATTTGTCTGGAAATATTCCAGTCACGGATGTTTTTTAAAAATAGAAAATAGATTTTCTCAAAACTTTTCGGGAAAATTTTGATCTTCCCAGTTTTTACGGCTGTTATTGCCTTTTTTGCCAAAGGCTCAATTTTTATAAACCACTGTTCAAGTGGCAGAGGTTCAATTACCGAATCACATTTATAGCAAAGCCCAATGCGATGCTTGTAATCGGTGTCGATTTTTTCTACAAGGCCTTTCTTCTTCATCTCCTCAACAACTGCTTGTCTAGCATCAGCAACCGTCATGTGCGCAAATTTACCAGCGGCTTTATTCAATCTACCATCGAAGCCAATTACTTGCTTCATCTCCAAACCGTGTCGTTGTCCGATTTCAAAATCGTCAAAATCATGGGCCGGAGTTACCTTAATAACACCGGTACCAAAATCGGGATCTACCAACTCATCCCCTACAACTTTAATCGCGGCTTTTCCAAGAACAGTCTCAATCTCTATTGTTTTACCGATATATTTTTTGTACCTTTTGTCTTTGGGATGAACAGCCACGCCGGTATCACCAAATTTGGTTTCTGGTCGGGTAGTGGCTAAAGTTAGCGGCCCGTATTTAATGAAGTAAAGCGGACTTTGTCTCTCCTTATAAACAACCTCAAGATCGGAGAAACTGGTGCCGTCGCGGGTGCAATAATTGACTAATCTTTTTGCCCGGTAAACTAAACCGTCGTCATACATTTTCTTAAATGACGAGTGGACAATTTTGACAATGTCTTCGTCCAAAGTAAATTTGTTTCTCGACCAGTCAAGAGCAAACCCTAACTTTCTCAGTTGTGACCCCATTATTGGACGGTTCTTTTGCACAAAATCCCAAATCATTTTGTAAAGAGTTTCGCGTTTATAGTCAAAACGAGATTTCCCCTCTTTTGTCAAATGTTTCTCAAAAACAAATTGCGTCTCAAAACCAGCATGGTCTGCTCCGGGCAACCATAATGATGGAAAACCTAACAATCGATGGTAACGGATTAAAACATCTTCGATAACATACATCGTATGACCGAAATGCAAAGGAGCATTGGCATTTGGCGGCGGTAAAATTATCACAAATGGTTTTTCCCCTTTAACAATTTGCGGTTTGAAAAAGTTGTTAACTTCCCAAAACTTGTACCACTTCTCCTCGGCAACTTTTTGGTCGTAAGTCTTTTGCATTTTACGAAGTAAAACTTCTCTAATTTAACTTTTTAAAATTCGTTTCATCAGAGTCCCCAAAATCCTTTCACGTCGCGGACAATTTTGTCCTCAGTAAGCCACGTGTAAAGAAATTTTTCAAAATCCGAGTCGTGTTGATAACTTTAATATTATATGTATACTTCGGGAAATTAAACAAAGTACAATGTTGGATCCGCTTGCAGGATTAGTGGATCGACAAAATTTTTTTGCCAGAAAGCTGCAGCCGCGATCATTGCGCCATTATCGATCGATAAATTTTTAGGCGGAAAGAAAACAGGCAGCCCTAACTGTGAACAGTCATCTGTGAATCGCAAGCGAACAAATTCATTCGCTGCAACTCCTCCCCCGACAACAATCGATTTTGCTCTAAACTGCCTGGCTGCTTTCAAAGTTTTAACAACCAGTATGTCAGTGATCGCATTTTGAAATTCATAAGCAA
>JBBTZR010000041.1:0-21170 GCA_038078475.1 Patescibacteria group bacterium | reverse complement strand
CTTGCTAAGATGGCAGCAGAAAATGTAGTAAGAGTTAAAAATCTCCATGGGAAAAGAACTGTTGTCAGCGGCTTGAAAGTAAGCCATACTGACTTGGAAATATCAAGAGTTAAGAGCGCGGCTACCAAGCTTGTAATCAAGAAGAAGATTGTAAACTTGTCGAAAGATCTTCTTGACAAAAACTCATAACCGGCCAGGACCAAGCTTAAGAGAATAACGCTACTTTGAGCCAATCCTAACTGAATACCAGTTCCAATATTTACACCCTCCTTGGGAATTCTCAAAAGTTGATTGATACTGATAAATGTTCCCTGAAAAATATTAAAGTAGGTTTTATCAAGCTCGACATACTTTTGCTCGAAAATCATCGGGAGGATCTGAAAAGCTGAAAGCAATACCCCGAATAAAAGTGCAAACAAAAGTTTTGCAGCTAATACTCTATCTTTTTTAATTTCTAAAATCCAAAATAAAAGTAAGAATGGAAGAAAAACTAATAAAGTCAAAGCGTGAGTTGTAAGTACGGCAAAAACAATGAGTGAGGTGACAAGAAAACCACCAAAATATTCTTTTTTCAAAAATTTTACTACTAGGAAAAGTAGTGGCAAGAAGATGAAAGAGAGACATTCTGCAAGAGCACCTCTTTCGTATATGTCAGCAAGTCTGTAGGGTGCTGAGATATAAAATAAGGAACCGATAATGGAGGCGGTTTTTGGAAAGTAATTTCTTGAAAAATAATAAAAAGTAAGACCGGAGAAAAATAGTGATGAGAAAATTAAAACTTTGTAGATCTCTTCATAACTCAAATTTAATTGCTTAAGAAGAGTGCCTATATAGTACGGCAGGCTGTAAGCATAAACAAGCGCGGGGTATCCATAACCAAAATTCCAATTGCCTAACCACCTGACAGGCAATTGCCCGTCTTCTAAGGCTTGGCGAAATTGCGCTATGCGTGCTACGTGGACTTCACCATCATGTGAGTTGTAAATACCCTTTTGAAAAAGACTAAAAAGAAGAACCGTTGAGACTATGAAAATGAAAATGACGACTAGGACTGATTGGGATTTCATTTTTTGGCGGCCACAACCATCATGTCGGCTAGAGGCAGATAGATAGATCTATCAGATATTTTTAAGAATTTAGTGATAATTTTAAATAAAGTTCCTAAAGGCGGTAAGTAGAAATGAATTTTATCTGCAATAAAGTTTAAATCTCTTTCAAATCCCCATGGTTTAATTTCCACTACAACAAAACCAGATTTTTCTAAAATTTTTTTAATCGAATTCTTATCAAAAAAAATTAAATGTTCAGGGATTTTTTTGTAACCATACCAAAACTTTCCTAAAATTTGCGCATCAATACTGGTAAGATCCGGCGTAGTTAGAAAAAGATAGCCGTTCTTCTTCAGAGTTTTGTTGATCGCAAGAAATGTTGCTGCTACATTTGGAATGTGTTCTACCACATCCCAAGCGCAAACCACACCAAAGTAGTTTTTGGGTAGTTTGACATCATTTAGAGGACCTTCATAAAAAGGAATGTTCAGTGCTTTTTTAACATATTCTATTGCATAACCGGAGATATCATTACCGCTTATTTTATACCCGGAGTTTTTGGCGTTTTTGAGAAATATCCCTAGACCACAACCAACGTCCAAAAGATTTTTACCACTGGTGAATTTTTGCATATATCTAATTTTTCTTTGTGCTTCGGCAGTTAAAACTTTTTCCATTTGTCTGTATGAAGTGTATCCGTGAATTTCGTCTGTTTCGCTTTTAAAATAGGCCCGATCGTAATACTTATGTAAATCTTTTTCGCTTGGCATGGGAGATATATAACCTAAGCCGCAAGAATTGCAGATCATTAAGACAAATTTTTTAGTTTTTAGTTTTAATCTAGAACTCGTACTTTGGCAGTTAGGACAAATGTTTTTCATTTTGGTTTAGTGGCGACAACTACAATGTTTGCTCGAAAATTTGGATCACTCTTTATAAACGGAATTAGAGGTTTGAATAAAATAAATCTTAACTTTGGAAAAAGTACTAGGCGAGATCCAAATATAAGTTTCGTGATTTGAGATGGCAGAGCAAATATCAAACCGGCTTCCCAAATCCAGAGCGCAATTCGAGGAATAGTCCCTTCTACTTTTTCAATTTGAAGTCCTGCACGGGTCGTTTGACTAACCCATGTTTTTTCTGGAGGTATAAAAACGTGCTTGAATGCCCGATTTAAGAGTCTACAATAAATCTCAGAAACTTTACCAAGACCTAGAAAATTTAAAAATTTGACAAGCAGTAAGCTTCTCATAAATTCTTCTGCAGGAGACATAAAGATAAATTTCCCTCCTGGTTTTAGCACTCTCTTGGCCTCTTTAAAAACTTGGAAGTTGTCCGGAATATGCTCCAGAGTGCTGACAGAAATAATTGTTTGGAAAGAATTGTCGCCAAAGGGCAAATTTCTGGCGTCCGCGATTACTGTTTTTTTATATTTGCCACCCTGCGCAGCTTTTTCAATTTCTTTTTCATCTATGTCTAGTCCGACTTCAATTTGTGATGAGAAAAAAACTCCCGCAAATTCACCAAATCCACAACCTAAATCTAGAATCGGTTTTTCGAGTTTGTACTTTGCCAGTTCTTGAGCTTCAACTGAACGCCAAAGTGCATGTGATAGGGGGGCAACTTTCAGATATCTTGCGAAATATTTGGCTGCAGTATTGTTTGGCATTTATCCTGATATAATATCTCGCGACTATGACAAGAGTTGATCTTTCGATAATACTGGCCTGCTACAATGAAGGGCCGACTTTTGATGCAAGTGTCCGTCGAATTATAGCTAGTTGTGCGAAATTAAAAAAGAGTTGGGAAATTCTTTTCGTTGAGGATAAAAGTACTGATGACACTCGCGCAAAAGTGGAGAAGTTAGTTGCGGTCATGGACAGCGCCCGCGCGATTTACCATCAAAAAAATCAAGGGCGAGGTAAATCGGTCGCTGATGGCATCAAGGCATCAAAAGGTAAGATCTGCGGATATTTGGACGTAGACTTAGAAGTTTCTGCAAATTATATCCCAATTTTTGTAGAAGAAATTGAAAAAGGTGTTGACATGGCTGTCGGTAAAAGGTTTTATGAAAGAGGCGGACTCAAATCTGTTTTAAGACTCATAGGTTCAAGAGTCTACGCAAGAATGGTTCAGGTGCTACTTTCTATCCCGATTGAAGACACAGAAGCCGGATACAAATTTTTAAGAAGGAGCAAGATTCTTCCGATACTTTCGGCTACCCGTGACAAAAAATGGTTTTGGGATACGGAAATATGCGCAAGGGCTTCTTGGGCAGGCCTTAAAATAAGCCAGATTCCAGTGCTTTTTACAAGAAGGGCGGATAAAAAATCTACTGTCCGACTAATCCCCGACACCTGGGAATACCTAATAAAAATTATTAAATTCAGATTCCAAATACCAAAAGGCATAAAAGCATAAGTGGCAGATTCAAGCTTCACAATCCCACTTCATAAGCCCTTCTGGGGAAGGCAAGAGGAACGAGCTGCGGTTGCCGCGATGAGGGGTGGCACAGGGGTGGGAGACCTTTCTTTTTCCCAGTCTCTGTCAAAATTTATGACTGGCTATCTGGGGTCCGCCTTTGCCCTCCCAACAGGATCCGGAACGGCAGCATTGGAGCTGGCGTGCGCGTGCATTCTTAAAAAAGGCGACGAGGTAATCTTGCCAAGCTTTACCTTTTCTTCCTGTGCTAATGCAATTCTCCTTGCGGGAGCCATACCGGTTTTTTGTGATGTTGACATCAAATCTTACAATATTGACCCAATAGAAATTGAAAAAAAAATTGGCGACAAAACTCGGGTCATTATGGTTGTGCATTATGCCGGGTTTGCTTGTGACATGGACAAAATAGGTGAGATAGCTAAAAAGTATAACCTAGTAATTATTGAAGACGCGGCCCATGCTCTTGGGGCAAAATACCACGGAAAGTATCTGGGGACTATCGGGAAGACGGGGTGTTTTTCTTTCCACGGGACAAAAAATGCAGCCAGCGGAGAGGGCGGGGCTTTTGTAACCGATGACGCTCGCATCTCGAAAATGGCGGAAATTATTCGCGAAAAAGGCACGAACAGATCTTCTTTTATGCGTGGAGAGCGAAAAATGTATTCTTGGGTCAATGTAGGAAGAAGCTTACTACTTTCAGATATTCTTTCGGCAATAGCTCTGGAACAGCTCAAAAAGCTTGATCAAATTACAAGCCTCAGGCAAAAAAACGCACAGTATTTTTTGAAGAAGCTCTTGAAACTCTCATCAAAAATTGTTCTGCCGCAGCCGACTGAGGGGTCGGAAGGAAATTGGCACATATTTGCAGTTAGGGTGCCACGCTCGCTACGTGATAAAGTAATAAAAGGATTAAGGTCCTATGGAATTGAGGCCGCTTTTCATTATTTACCGCTTCACACCTCTGTAATGGGAAAGAAGCTGGGTTATAAAGTTGGTGATTTGCCGGTGACAGAAGAGGTGGCGGCAACTCTAATCAGACTACCTATGCATCCGAGATTAAAAAGGTCAGAGATGGACTATATTGTGGCAGCGCTGGAAAAAGTAACTTAGATGAGTAAAACTATTTTAGTAACTGGTGGTGCTGGTTTCATCGGTTCAAACTTATGCGATCGGTTGATTGACCGCGGTGATAGGCTAATTTGCCTTGATAGCCTTTTGACTGGATCCCAAAAGAACATTGTTCATTTAATAAGTAGTGGCCGTTTTTTCTTTTTTAAGCATGATGTGACTCGCCCGTTTGTAAGCCGTAAATTTGCCAAAATCGACGAGGTTTATCATCTAGCCTCCCCTGCCGATCCGAATATCCACTCGCCAGTTTCCTATGTGGCTTATCCATTTGAAACGATGCTTGTTAATTCTGTTGGCACCTGGAATATGTGTGAATTGGCATTAAAATATGGCGCAAAATTTTTATTTTCCTCAACCTCAGAAGTTTATGGTGATCCCCAAAAATCACCGCAAGACGAGAAGTACAGGGGAAATGTTTCAACAACCGGCCCTAGGTCTGTCTATGATGAGTCGAAAAGATTTGGGGAAACAATCGTATCTGCTTTTGTTAGAAAAAAAGGAATGGATGGCCGAATTACTAGAATTTTCAACACTTATGGGCCCCGGATGAATATTAATGAGGGTAGAGCAGTTGTCAATTTTATAAAACAGGCACTCGCAAACAAACCCATTACGATATATGGTGATGGAAAGCAAACTCGATCTTTTTGCTATATCGATGACCAAGTAAATGGTCAGATTGCAGCAATGGAGAAAGGACTTTCCGGGGAAGTTTTCAATATCGGAAATGACGATGAAAAGACAATTCTTGAGTTTGCAGCCACAATCAAGAAATTGGCGAAGAGTGACAGCGAGATAGTTTTTTCAGAGTCCTTACCTAAGGATGACCCCAGGCGAAGAAAGCCTGATGTCTCAAAAGCTAGAAAGTCGTTAGACTGGGAGCCAAAAATTAAGCTTGAAGAAGGTCTATCAAGAACGATTGAATATTTCAGGAAAACGAATTTTTAAAATCCCCAGAAGGGCGTCAGTAATTTCCTTGAGGTTAGTATTGGACTGTCCTCTTTTTCTATTGACAAAGACTATCGGGATCTCGCCAAAGGTGAATCCTTTATTTTTCAACTTATATGCTGTTTCGGAAAGTAAGATATACCCACTTGTGATAAGCCTCTGTGAGAGCAGAAAGTCGGTAGATTTTTTTGAATAAATTCTGTAGCCGTTGGTATAGTCTGAGATGGGAACATCCAGAACTGTTTTTGCAAAAAGATTGGCAGCTCTTGAGAAAATTTTTCGCGTAAGTGGCCAATTTTCAATTTTACTTTTCGGCAGATAACGCGAACCAATAACGACATCATAGCCATCGTTTACCTTTTTAAGTAAACGTGGAATGTCTTCCGGCTTATGGGAAAAATCAGCATCCATTTCAATGTAGAAATCCGGCGAGAATTTCTTTGCCAATCTAAATCCATCAAAGACTGCTGACCCCCTGCCGCTTTTGCCTTTGCGGTGGATAACATGTATGTTTTTGTCAATTCGCGCGATTTTGTCGGCAATCTTACCGGTTCCATCAGGTGAGTTATCGTCCACAATTAAGATTTCATCGTGTCGTGAGATGTTTTTTTTAATTTCGTGAGTTAAGCGCTGTAAATTTTGCGCTTCATTGTAAGTTGGAATAATGATTACGATTTTTGAAATCTTTCTCACGAATCTATTTTGTGACCTTTTCCCAAGAAAAGGATAAGTGTCAAGAGCAAGATATTGCCCATGAATGCGTAATAATGCAGGAAGACAAATGGCCCAAACATAAACAGTGTGATAAATACCAAAAAGACTGAGAGAACGGCAAATGGCAAGGATTTGGGTTTCTTGACAATAACTGCTATGGCGACGGCTGTTCCAAACAAGCTAATGATAATTGTTGGAAGAACTAATTTAGTGTACTTGAGGATAACTGCTGCTATGTTTAAAGATATCTCGGTAGGTGCTAGACTTCTGGAGATGGCGCTTGGGTCGGTTACATAAGTTTGAGTACGTTCTAAAAATAAAGAGGGGTTTGCGATAAAAAATGGAGCACTAATAATTATCGGTACTAGAGCTGTAATTAAATATTGAAACGGCCTGGCTCCAATATTTTTCAGATAGGTTAATATCGGCAAGATGTAAACGCTTTTGATAGCAAGAATTGACCCTAAAAGTAATGGGCCAATGCTACTTTTTGGATGTGCCGCTAAAAAGAATGTCGATGCTGTAAAAAGCATGGTTATTGTCGGTTCAAGCCAGGACTGTTCTGTCATGAATGGGAAAAGCGGATGAAATAGAAATATTAAAATTATTAAGTTTGCAAGATTTTTTTCTAAATGTAGCTTTTGTGCAAGCTTAAATATAAGGAAGGCTGACACCAGATCTGAGGCGATCAGTAAATATCTTGGATCATTGAAAAGTACTGAGGCGGGTAGAAATAAAAATGGCACTAAAGGACCATAGACAAAAATTATTGTAGGGATATAAACCCCATATGGAGCAGGATAAGAGAGTTCATATGGGTTTTTACCATCAAGCAATAGTTTTGGTCCATCTCTTAATATGTAGAAGACATCAATTGTAGGATTTGGAGCAGAGATAATAGAAAAAATACGAATAAAAATGGCGATCGCGATCAGAACCGGCAGCCTCCAACGAATTAGGCTGCGTGGAGAATTTTTTAAAAAGAAACTTAATGCCAGAAGCAGTGCAGATGCTGCCAGAATCCTACTGCCAGCTGAGAAGAATTGCCAATTTGTCTGGGCGGGGTCTCCTAACCTCGCTCCTACTAGAGCAATGTTCACAGAGAGAATAATCGCCAAGAGGAAGATTAATGATGGGCGGTCACTGGGTATATTTAGGAGATTTAGAACTTGCGGTTTGAAGTAAAAAACAACTAGAATCGCTGTTGTCGTAAGAATGATAGCCAGTTCTCCAATATGGTAAAAGCCAGTACTGATAATGTAGCCAAAAGTAAAAAGAAAATAGCAAAGGGCGATAAAGGTGGGTTTTTCAAAAGTCATTTAGACAAGGATATCTTCAAAAAGCGCCTATTTCAAGTTTCCCTAGTAACAGTTGGAATTTTGGTGGCACTGGCGATTTTAGAAATCGTATTGAGAATCAACGAGCGCAAAATTTTCAGTCTTGATCCCTGCACAAGCCTAGATCGTGACTTCCACCATGTGCTTATTCCAAACAGCGAGTGTAGGTTTAAGACTGATGAGTGGGATACTGTCGTTAAAATTAACAGTCACGGACATAGAGATGACGAGACTGTTGTTGCAAAACCCGCTGGTGTTTTTCGAATACTTGCACTTGGTGATTCTTTCACCATGGGTCACGGAGTTAATATCGAGGATACGTATATCTCAATTTTGGAAAAAGATTTGAATAAGGTAAGTAATAAGCAAAGCTTTTCTACGAATAAAAAAGTAGAGATAGTCAATGGTGGGGTTTTTGGTTATTCCCCTTTAATCTATAACCTGTACCTACAAAAACAGGGGCTATCTATGAGTCCAGATATGGTGATAGTGTTTTTTTCGCTTACTGATTTTTGGGAAGACAGAAAAAGATTATCCGAGTTAAAACAAAGTTTTCCTGACTTAACAGAAGAAGACATCTTGGAAAAAATCGAGAAAGCCGAAGTGGAGTTTAAATTTGACTTAATAGGCGGAGCCTCTCTTCGAGAAAGCAGAGCTTCTCTTCGAGTAAATGCTCCCCCCGCCAAAAGTGATAAGCAAAAAATGACGTTGGAGTTTTTGCATAAATTAAAACGCTGGGCTAGAACTAACTCTAAAATATACGCAACTTTTGTGGATTTTATCAAAAAGAAAAATCAGCCAGTTCAACAAGACGTACTTTATCAGGGTGATCCAGATCGCGATATTGTGGCTGTCATGCGAGGAGACAAAATTTCCCAAGATAATTGGGAGGAACTTTTTAAACTGCCAGCTGCGAATTTGATAACGATTTCGGAAATACTCGCAGAAAGAGGTATTAAATTTGTAGTAGTTCTCGTGCCAGAAGCTGTCCAAGTTTCGGACAAAGAATGGCCAAATAGAAAAGGTTTAGGGCTGCCAGAGAAATTTCACGATCCAAGGGGTACGTTTCAAAAAGCGCTCATAAGACGACTCGCGGGTGAGAAAATCCAATTTATAAATTTACTTCCCGACTTTCAGGCGTCTGGCGTCTTTCCCCTCTACTTTACAGGAGATGGCCACTTCAGAGAGTCTGGCCACAGACTTGCATCAGAGGTAATTGACAGAGAGATCAGAAAGTATTTGCAAAAAGAAGCTAAATTGATTAACCTTTAGGCTACAGTTTTGATGGCAAAAAGACGACAAATTGGTATTGGTAATATAACGATTGACGCGCTTGCCAAACGTTACCTTATGGACGTTTTGGCCTCTGGTCGGCTTTCCTACGGAGACTTTACAAGGCGCTTCGAGTCTCAGATGGCTAAACTCCACGATCGCCGATGGGCAATTTTTTGCAACAGCGGGACTTCTGCCCTTCATGTATCTCTTTCTGTTTTAAAGGATAAATATGGTTGGAGGGACGAAGACGAGGTGATTGTTCCCTCCGTAACTTTTATTGCGACTTCTAATGTGGTTCTTCACAACAGACTCACGCCTGTTTTTGTCGATGTCGAAAGAGACTATTTTGGTATTGACCCCGGCAAAATTGAGGAAAAAATCAGCAAGAGGACTCGGGCCATTATGCCAGTTCACCTTTTCGGCCAATCATGTGACATGCAAAATATTGTTCGCATTGCCAAAAAACATAAATTGATGCTAGTTGAAGATTCTTGTGAAGCAATGTTTGTTAAATACAGGGGCAAGCCTGTTGGATCAGCGGGAGATATCGCCTGTTTTTCCACATACGCAACTCATTTAATCACAACCGGTGTTGGTGGTTTTGCGATGACTAATGATAATGATTTGGCAATAATGATTAAAAGTTATTTTAATCATGGGAGAGATGGGATTTATTTATCGATAGACGATGATAATACTACTAACCACAGAAAGCTTCTTAGGATAGTCGAGAGACGTTTTTCCTTTGTTCATTTAGGATATAGTTTCCGTCTTACGGAACTTGAAGCGGCTTTAGGAATGGCTCAGCTAAGCAGGTGGAAAAGCATTATTAAAAAACGTCAAGCAAACGCCAATTACTTAACTCGCCACTTGAAAAAGTATGAAGGCTACCTAGGCTTACCTAAAATCAGACCTGGCGCCCAGCATGCGTTTATGCTCTATCCAATTGTGATTAACAACCCCCAAATCAACCGAGAGAAACTCATTGAACATCTGGAGACTCGCGGTATTGAGACTCGATATTTAATGCCTCTTATTAATCAACCTATTTATGTAAAAATGTTTGGAAATCTGGAGGACCAATATCCTGTGGCCCGCTTTTTGAATAGAAACGGCTTTATCATCGGTTGCCATCAAGATTTAACAAAAAAGGAGCTAGACTATATTATTGATACTTTTGACAGATTTTTTGAGAAATGACATCAGATGTTATTTTGGTAACTGGGGCTGCTGGTTTTATAGGAAGTAATTTAGTCGATCGTCTTTTGGCAGAAGACTATCAGGTAGTTGGTATTGATAATCTTAACGACTATTATGAACCAAAAATTAAAGAGCGGAATCTTGCGAGTGCGCTCTTGTCCAATAACTTCAAATTACACAGAATCGATATTCGTGATTTTAATTCTTTGAAAAAAATATTTGAGGGTGAAAACCCTGATAAAATAATCCATCTGGCAGCAGCCGTGGGAGTTAGGTCATCTATTGTTGACCCTCAACTATATGCAGCAGTCAACACTTTGGGAACTGTTAATCTTTTGAAACTTGCCACTCAAATTAAGGTCAAACAATTTATCTTTGGTTCTTCATCTTCTGTCTACGGCAACTCTAAAAAAATTCCCTTTTCGGAGGACGACCAATGCCTGCACATAATTTCTCCTTATGCTGCTTCTAAAAGATCAGCAGAGTTTTTCGTGGAGACCTTTTCGAAAAACTTTGATTTAAATGCGACTATTCTAAGATTCTTTACGGTGTATGGAGAGAGAGGAAGACCAGATATGGCTCCGGCTCTTTTTTGCGAAGCGATTCTAAAAGGAGAATCCATAAAACAATTTGGGAATGGAGAAAGCAGTCGTGACTATACCTACATTGATGATATTGTAGAAGGAGTAGTTCAGGTTTTGGACAAACGATTTGATTGTGAGATTATTAATCTTGGCAATAACCATCCGATAACTTTGACTAATTTTATTGAAACTTTGGAAAGAGTAATCGGTAAAAAAGCAAAGATTAAAAAATTACCACCGCAACTAGGGGATGTTAAAAAAACATGGGCAGACATAGAAAAGGCTAAAAAGATATTGGGCTGGCAACCTAGAGTAAATATGGCAGAAGGCTTGAAAAGGTATGTTCAATGGCTACAAAAAAATTAAAAAGCCGGCGATTTCTGTCTTTTTCCCGTGTTATAACGATGAAGGTTCGATTGGAAAATTGATAGATGACGCCAGTGAAGTCTTAAAAAGGATCGCGAGCGACTGGGAAATAATCGTTGTTGATGATGGCTCTTTCGATTACAGCCGTAAGGTTTTAAAAGAGAAGTCCAAGTATAACCCGAAACTTAAACTTGTGTTTCACAAAACAAATCAAGGTTATGGAGGAGCTTTAAGATCGGGATTTAGAAACGCCACAAAAGAACTTGTTTTTTATACCGACGGCGACGGCCAATATGATGTACGTGAAATAGAAAAGCTTTTGCCAAAAATGACCGAAGACGTAGATGTCGTTCAAGGCTACAAGCTGAAGCGGCATGATCCTCTTTATCGACTGATCGTCGGTACAGCCTATCATCATTTTTCCAGACTTGTCTTTAATGTAAACGTAAAAGATATCGACTGCGATTTTAGATTGATAAGGAAGAAAGCGCTTGACAAAATTACTTTAACTTTTAATAGCGGGGTATTGCCGGTAGAACTTGTTAAAAAACTCCAGCACAAAAGGTTTAAATTTTACGAGATTGGCGTTTCCCATTACCCAAGACTTTACGGGCAGTCCCAGTTTTTCAGCTTTAGAAGAATTTCCAAAACTCTGGTTGAGCAAATAAAGCTTTGGTGGAAACTAATGATACTTAAAAAGTATGACTAATAGTTACAAATCCAAAAAGGTTTTAGTAACGGGAGGTCTGGGGTTTATCGGAAGTAACCTGGCGATTGTGCTTGTTCGTAGGGGGGCAAGTGTTGAAGTTTATGATGCCTTAATTGGCGGTATGGGCGGCAATCTATTTAATATCGATCCGGTTAAGGGGGATCTTCGGATAACAATTGCAGATTTACGGGACGAGAAAAAAATTACAAAAGCGGTCAGAGGTAAAGACGTTATTTTTAACTTGGCCGGAACGCTATCTCATATAGACAGCATGGAAAACCCATTTATGGACCTTGATATTAATTGCCGGGCTCAGCTACAACTTCTGGAAGCCTGTCGAAAAGTTAACGACAGTGTAAAAATAGTTTATGCCGGAACCCGTAACCAATACGGCAAGACAAAGTCTTTGCCAGTTGATGAAAACCATCCTCTTGAACCAACCGACATTAACGGAGTTAACGCAATTGCCGGCGAAAAGTACCATATGATGTACGGAAAAGTTTATAGTATAAAAGCAGTTTCTCTAAGAATGACCAACACTTTTGGGCCAAGGCACCAGATGAGACACTCCAAACAGGGAGTTTTGAACTGGTTTATCAGAGTTTTAATGGACAGGAAACCCGTAACGCTTTATGGAAAAGGTAGGCAGATTAGGGATGTCAACTATGTTAGTGACGTGACTAGCGCGCTCCTGACTGTTGCTGTGTCAAGAAAAACAGCGGGTGAGGTCTATAATCTGGGAGGCACTGCGATATCTCTTCTTGATTTTGTGAAGTTAACGATTGCAATCTTGGGATATGGAAAGATAAAAAACGCTGCTTTCCCAAGAGACAGAAAAGAAATAGAAATTGGAGATTACATAGCAGACACCCGGAAAATTGAGAAGGAATTGGCTTGGCGAGCCGAAACACCAATTACAGAAGGAATTAAAAAAACCATTGACTACTACAATCAGTTCAAAAAATATTATTGGTAAAATGATTCCCTTTTTAGAATTAGGGCTCGATAAAAAATTGCTTGACGAGATTGAGAAACAAATAAATACTGTGGTCAAGTCAGGCAATTATATCTTGGGGCCGCAGCTTGCGAATTTCGAGAAAAAATTTGCAAAGTTTACTGGTGTGAAACACGCCGTGGGGGTCGCCAGTGGCACAGACGCTATCAGGCTAGCACTACGGGCTTTAGGTATTGGTCGGGGCGATCGTGTCCTTACGGTTTCTGCTACATCCCCTTTTACGGTAATCGCTATCCTTGAAGAAGGCGTTGTCCCGATTTTTGCAGATATTGATGAGGCAACATTAACTTTGGATGTTGACGATGCTGAGCGGAGAGTGGATAAACAAAGTTTTTCTGCGAATAAGCAAAGCTTTTCTCCGAATAAACAAAGTTTTTCTGCGAATAAAAAAATTAAGGCTGTTGTGCCGGTGCATATTTATGGAAATCCTTGCGACATGCCAAGAATTTTAGCTTTTGCAAAAAAGCATAAAATTGCTGTTATCGAGGACGCATGTCAAGCACATGGGGCGCAGCTTGAGGGAAAAAGAGTCGGTTCTTTTGGTGAGTGCGGAGCTTTTAGCTTTTATCCAACTAAGAATCTGGGTGCGCTTGGCGATGGTGGTATGGTTACAACCAGTAACCTTGGCATCTATAACATGATTAAATCTTTAAGACACGGTGGTCAAACAAAGAGATTCTGGCATAAGTATCGGGGAGTAAACAGCCGGCTGGATGAAATTCAGGCCGCCATTCTCGCGATCAAACTTAGAAAACTGGATTCCTTTAATAAAAAGAGAGTGATTCTGGCAGAAAGGTACAAAAAAAACTTAGGGGGTTTACCGATTAAGTTTCAGCAGTCATATCCCACGGCCAAACCCGTGTATCATTTGTTTGTCATCAGGACTAAAAAGAGAAACGCCCTTATGAGATATCTGGCACAAAAGGGCATTGCTAGTTATATTTATTATCCCTACCCTGTCCACAGACAACCGGCTTTTGGCGACTTTTACGATGCGCGAAAAAGCTTACCCGTTACCGACCGAATATCCGGTGAGATTTTAGCTTTGCCTTTGTCACCAAATCTAACTTTTCGTAATCAGGACAAAATTATACGTGAGACTACTCGTTTTTTTCGACGCTCATGAAAGAACGACTCCTACTTTTGACAATTCTAGTACTGGCATTTTTAACTAGAGTTGTAAATCTGGCGGCTGATCCTTCAATACTTCTTGACAGCGGCCAGGTGGGAGACGAGGGATATTGGCTTTATAACGCCCGGAACCTTGCGACCTGGGGAAAAACTGCCATTGATGATTTTTACCATGATTTTGCCGCCGCCCCAATTTTTAGCTTCTTTGCTTACGTAAATTTTTCTGTTTTTGGAGTCGGTTTTTTTCAAGCAAGGCTTGTGAGCGCGATTGCCGGAATAATAACTTTAATTTTCACTTATCAAATTGCAAAACAAGTCGAAAAAAAAGTAGGTCTTTTGGCAACTTTTTTGGTGGCAATTAATACCCTACTTCTTTTGCACAACAGACTGGCGGTTGGCGAGTCGCTTTCGATTATGTTTGCCACAATTGGTTTTTATTTATTGTTTAGAAAACGTGATGAATATGTTGCCGGAGGCATTTTTGCGCTGGCGATACTTTCAAAAACAACATCTTTTCTATATCTCCCTTCGATGTTTTTGGTCATGCTTGCTAGATATAAAAGCAAGTCTTTTACTACCAAATTTTTTGTGAAGTTTTGTATTGCGTTTTTTGCTCTATTTGGGCTACTTTTTGGCTTTATATACATTAATTGGAGCAGACAAATCAGCCTGATTTATTCAACGTTTGGTGCTAGGTTTGCACCTAGAACTTTTACAGATATTTGGCAAAATATTCTTAACTTTTTTTTACACCCATTTTGGGGTTCTCCGTTTCTATTTAGCCTCTTAATTTTAGCTATTCTTAACTCTCTTAATTTTCTGCTTGAGGAGAGGGGGCGGACATTTGAGAGGAAATTTTTAATCCTTTGGATTTTAGGGATTGTTATACTGGGACCATTTATTTCCAGTCTTTCAAACGCGAGGTTACTGGGGCTTGTTATACCAATTGCAATCCTTGGCGCACAAGCAATAATTGATCCTGCTGTCCGAACGATCAATTTTAACAATATGCTGAGCGCAAATTTAATATCCCGAAAGAAATTATTTTTGATTTTTACATTTCTTGTTAGTGTGCCCATAGCAGTTATTGGCGCCAAACTAATCCTTGCAGCGACAAAAAGGCTAATTGATGATGCAACGATTGTATATAAACTTCCCTACTTGGCACTTTTCTTTTTAATTATTTTTGCTGTAATTTCTTTAAAGAATCGGCGGTTTTTTGACACGCTTCTTAAGTTTGACCTTTACATATTGCTATTTTTACCGCTCGCCTCTTTTATCCCGCTTTTTTGGGGATATCTTAATTTTTTCGAATTTGCTCCCCCACCGCAAACAACAGTTGTTTCGACCATAACGATTATTTCTTTTGTCGCCTTTTACCTATTAATTAAAAAGGTCACTTTTAGCCGGACGTTTATTGTTTCGTTTTTAGCGATTTATGTAATTTTTAATATTTTGGGAATTGCTACTATGCTTTATAAACCTACTTATAGGATTAAAAATGGCGCGGATGAGCTTGGGAAAATTATCGGGAAGCATAGTTTTATCGGGTTTTACGGTCATCAGCTTGCCATCGGGAATAGATCGTGGCCGATTTACTGGACGCCAAACTTGATTTATGTAGGCGGGGTTAACGCAGATTATCAAAAATATAATCCTAGATTCTTACTTGTCAGTGAAGTGTTCGATTCAATTCCCGGCAGTCTAGAAGCTTGGCCGGATACAAAAAGCGTTAATCAGAATACCCGAAAAGTAGCAACACTCGAATTATCGAGAAATTTTTGGAGGGCGAAGCGCGAATTTAGGTTAAGTGTTTTTGAACTGTTAGAATAAACCTCCCTGCCAAAAATTTATCGTCTCGCCAAGAAACTTTGCGGATTTGACTTTTTTTAACCCTAGCCTTTGGTAAAAAGTGTTTGCTTCCTGCATACTATCCCTTAACGAAAGCTGAAACTTTTTAAACCCTTTTCCTTTGAATTCTAACTTTGCGGCTGAAATTAATTTTTTACCTAAGCCGTGTCTTCTTGCGCTTGGAACAACGGCAATTGAAGGAATCTCACAACTTGATTTTTCATCTCTCAAACTCGGATGGAGGGACAACTGGAAAATTTTAACTAAAAAAAGCGGGTTTTTAATTAGTATTATTACTTCTTTCCAAAGGTGAGTAATCAATATTTTTGGGAGTGCTTTGACATTGTAGGTAGCAGTAATAAAACCTAGAACTTTTTGATCATCAACCGCTATATAAGTAAAAACGTCTTTTGATTCAAAAAGTGTGTCATAATACTTTTCTAAGAAGCCTAGCGGAAAGGAGGCTATAAAGCCGTTTGATAAACATTGTTTATGGATCTTGGCAATTTGAGGAATTTTGTCTTTATCGAGTTTCTTAATTTGAATCATTATTTTAAAATTTCTCATTTTCTTCAATAATTATTTTTGTGACCATAGAAGGAATAGCTTCTTCGAGCATTCGGGCATTGGTAATCAGACAACGACCACCGATAGGGCCGGGCTGATATTTTAAGACTGGCCTTATGACATTTGGTTTTGACTTCCGATATCCTAAGTTATAGATTTCATTTAAGCGGGTATAAACATTGTTAAAATCAAGAGCTTTATCTTGGCAAATATTCCATACAATTTTGGAGAATATTATATTCCAGGCATAGTAAGTAGTATCAAAGAGTTTGCCAATTTCTGATTCAAGGGAACTATTAAAAACGACTGTTTTTATGCCTACTTTTTCCAGATGTTTGGCGGCAAGCCTGGCAGAGTATTTGTCGGTCGGACCGATTATCTTTGTAAAAATTAAGAGATCTTTTGCTAAATTTGGATGGGTACCCATTATTGGTGAGTGGACAATGGGCGTAGAAGTTTTATTAAAAATCTCCATGGTAGCTCCCGGAAGAATAGTTGAATGGATAATAACCAGGTCTGGTTTGTTTTTTTTGATTTGACGTACAACGTGGTTGGTAAATTTTTCTGAATAAGAAATACAGACGTGGAGGACATTTAATTTTGTATTTTTAATTTCGTCAAAGACTAAGTCTTTTTTAAGAACCTTAAATCTTTTTGCTAAGATTTGGGAAATTGCTTTCCCTACCTCACCTACTCCTAAGACTCCAATCGTAGATTTTTTCATGGCGATATTATATCATCCATGCTAAACTCCAGTCTGCGCAACATTCAACTTCTTGAGGATTTATAATAGGGAGTTATCCTTATATATCTGAACATGACATAAAGTATAATGAAAAACTTTTGGCGGAACAAAAAAGTTTTAGTGACTGGGGGAGCCGGGTTTATCGGTTCCTACGTTGTCGAACTTTTACTAGACAGAGGTGCCAACGTTTCGATTACGGCCATAGGTGATAATTTGAAAAATGTCGAGCATTTAAGGGGAGAGATAGAAGTTATTAAGGCGGACTTAAGAAACGCTCGCGATGCGCTTGGGGCAACGAAAAATAAAGAAATAGTCTTAAACCTTGCCTCAAGGGTTGCGGGTATCGTTTATAACACTAATCACCCAGTAATTATGTTTAATGAAAACGTGGAGATTTCTAAAAATGTAATTGATGCAGCACACCAAAGGGGTGTAGAAAGATTTTTGGTTACTTCTTCAGCATGCGTTTACCCTAGAAATTGCACTATTCCGACTCCGGAAACCGACGGGTTTTTAGACGATCCAGAGCCTTCAAATTTGGGTTATGGATGGGCTAAAAGGGTGGCCGAACTTCAGGGTAGATTTTATAACCTAGAATACGGAATGAAAATTGCCATTGCCAGACCATATAATGCTTATGGCCCGAGAGATAATTTTGACCCGGCAATTTCCCATGTGATCCCTGGGATAATCAAACGGGTTTTTGATGGTGAGGACCCGCTTGTTGTTTGGGGAAGCGGTAAGCAAACGAGGTCGTTTTTGTATGCTAGCGATTTTGCCCGGGGACTTTTAGAAGTAACCGAAAAATATGCCGTTTGTGACCCTGTTAATATTGGCACCAGCGAGGAAGTAACGATTGGGAACTTGGCCAAAATGATAGTTAAGATTTCGGGCAAGAAGGTTGCTATTAAATTTGATACCGCCAAACCTGACGGCCAGCCAAGACGCAATTGCGATACCAAAAAGGCGTTTGAAAAAGTTGGATTTAGGGCACAAGTATCTCTTGAAGAAGGACTGAAAAGGACAATTAAATGGTACAAAGAACAAGTTTAGTTATTTTAACCAGAAATGAGATCAGTGGCGTTAAGGCTTTGATTAGCAAAATACCTTTTGGGGCCGTAGATGAGTTTTTCGCGGTTGATTACAAATCCACCGATGGGACAGTTGAATTTTTTAAGAGTCACCAAATCCCAGTTGTTAAACAAGTTAAACCCGGAAGGGGAGAAGCCTTTAGGATGGCGGTTTCTCACGCAAAAGGCGACTTTTTAATTTTCTTCAGCCCGGATGGTAATGAGAGCCCTGCTGACATTCCGAGGCTTACCAGTTTGCTTGGGGCCGGCAATGATTTGGCTATTGCCTCAAGGTTTATGAAAGGCTCGCGCAACGAAGAGGATGATAAAATTATCAAACCTCGAGCCTGGGCTAATCGGTTATTCACTCTTCTAGTTAGAATAATATGGGGTGGCAATGTTACTGACTCAATCAATGGATACCGGGCAATTAAAAAAGACTCTCTTAAAAGACTGCGGCTAGACGCTGGCGGTTTTGCTATAGAATTCCAAATGACAATCAGGGCTCTTAAGGCCAAGATGAAAATTGCGGAAATTCCAACAATTGAGGGAAACAGGATAGGTGGAAAGAGCACATCTGTGGCCATCCCGACAGGACTAAAATTTATTTACTATCTATTGCGTGAGCTTGTGCTTGGCACAAAACCCATTAAATGAAACCCCCGTATTGGCTGCTTTTGAGCCTATCCGTTTTATTTTTTATTGGAACAACTGCGTTTTGGATTTTTAAAAACAACCTGCCGCCTGCTTGGGATCAAGCTCACTATCTGGAAGCCTCGGAAATAATGCGCCAAGCTCTTATTAATGAGGGGATTTTTAGTTTTTTAACTAAGACCACGACGATACTTGCGGTTAAGGCGCCGCTTATTGCTATTTTGCCCCTACCTCTCTATTTAGCCTTCGGTTCATTACCGCATGTGGCGCTGGTTATAAATTTAATTTTCATGGCAGTTTTTTACATTTTCTTTTACAAACTTACGACCTTGATTTTTAACGGAAGAATTGCACTTTTATCCATCGTAGTTATTTCAACGATGCCGTTATTTTATGGTCTCGTACGCTATTTCCTTGTTGAATTCGGACTGGCGACAATAGTAGTAGCTTGGCTGTATTTCTTGCTTAAAAGTGAGTTTTTAACAAACAAAAAGTATCTCTTATTGCTGGGATTATTTTTTGGCCTGGGAATGCTGATGAAGTTCCATTTTTTTATTTTTATTGCCGGGCCGGCACTTATTGTCATTTACGGATCACTGGCGAAATTGGGTTTAAAAATCTTTAATTTTAAGAACATAATTATATTTGCCTTGCCAGCTCTTGTAATTACTTTACCATGGTATTTAAGGAACATAATGACTCTTTTATGGAAGGCTAAAAGGGCTTCCGATCCTCAACTTTTAGGCAACCTTTATTACGGGCCTCCTTTTTCTTTTAACAACCTTTATCTTTCGGCTTTAGACTTTATCAATTACGTGATTTCTGGTTATTGGTTTTTGGTTCTTCTGATTCTTGCAGCAATTTATCTGTACAAATCGAAAAGGATTCACATCAACTATTTTTTCTTAAGTTGGTTTTTGATACCATTTATAATTCTTTATTTTGGGCCAAATAAAGACTATCGCCTGATGCTGCCGCTCTTGCCACCTATTGCAATATTTATCGGGAGGCTTACGGATACCTTGCTTGCCAAAAATACTTTTGTTTTTTTAGCAATAGTATTTTTACCTATTATTATTTATCTTAACACTGCGATTTTTGACGCAAAGCTTATCGAAAAAAGGGCTACTTTTGGCCCACTTATAATTACGGATAAAAAAATCGGCGGTTACGTGCAAGCATCTCGTTTTGAATCCTGGCCAATTACTGAGATGCTTGCCCATATTGCTAAAAATAACAGGGCCGATAAATACCGAACTGTTGTATTGGCGTCGGAGGATGAAATATTTAATATTAATAGCTTAAAGTATTATGCCGTTCTTGAAAGATTGCCACTTATAATTAAAAGCGCTTCGTATTTTCCTGAAGGCACAGATTATCAAACAATCGAAGAGGTGATCAATCAGGGAGATTATTTGATCATGAAAACTGGCGGTATGACTGGCCCGGATAATTTAAACAAATTCAATGGTTTGATTTTACAAAATCTTGATTATCAAAAATGGGAAGAACTACCGCATAATATAAGGCTTCCTGACGGAGGCAAAATAAATATATGGAAAAAGAGTTAACAAATACTAAGATTGAAAACTATTCGAATTACTTAGGTATAGATTTGGCTTATTTTTTAAGGGGCGGTTTTTGGTTAATACTTTCAATGGTTATCGTAACTATTGGAGGCATTTTCCTTTCTGCTCTTTTTGCAAAACTTTTAAGCAAAGAGGTGTTTGGGCAGTATTCATTTTTGATGTCAATTTTAGGTTTCTGCGGTCTGGCGGCATTGCCGGGGATGAGTCAGGCGGTAACACAGGCCGCAGCCGAAAATAAGGACGCCTTTTTTAAAAAAGCAATTCTTACGACTGCCAAATGGTCGACTTTGGGATCGGTAATTTTGGTTTTGACTTCGGCTTATTATTATTTTGCCGGTAATCCCAACCTGTCAACCGCAATTCTTTTGGCTGCCATTGTTTTTCCAATAAGCGCTGCCGGTAGTTTCTATAATGCTTTTTTGACAGGGAAAAAGAAGTTTAAGCTAGTTTCAATTTATGGAACACTGGCGCAATTGGCGTCGATTGGAGCAACTGCTATTGCTCTTTTGAAATTTCCAAGTCTTGTTGCAGTTTCGTTATTTTCCGTTTGGTCGACAGCAATCATTAATGTAATCCTAACATTGCTTACATTAAGACACGTTGCCAACAAAGACAGCGACGACAAACTACTACGATTAGGTTTTCATCTTAGTTTTTCCCAAATCTTTACAATCTTTGCCGATTACTTAGACAGATTTTTAGTACCAATTATTTTGGGCTTTACGAATAATGCTGTTTACTCTTTTGCGATTTTAATTCCAATGCAGATCCATGGATTTTTAAAAGTCTTCACTAC
>JBBTZR010000040.1:0-24471 GCA_038078475.1 Patescibacteria group bacterium | reverse complement strand
CTCTGATATATCAGGTTCGCCGAAGGCGAAGGCTGATATACTCGGCTAGTCAAAATCGGCGTTTTTGATGAGCTGAATTTGGGGATTTACTTGTGAGTTTGTGAAGTCAACGGTAACGATGTCGATTCTTTCGGCAAGCGGCAAATTTCTCCTAGATGATCGGTAAAACTTGGCTGCTCTTTCTAAAAACTTGAGCTTATAGCGAGTGATAGATTCCTCCGGCAGGCCAAATTTATGACTTGTTCTTGTTTTAACCTCAACGATAACAAGAGTATTTGCTTGTAGCGCGACAATATCTATTTCTCCACCTCGAATCCTAAAATTGCGATCGATGATCTTGTATCCATGCTTTGATAAAAACTGCGCTGCCAACTCTTCGCCGTGTTTACCAAAATCAGTCTTATTCATTACCACTTTACAAGGTGAGGCCTTGTGAGAGGTCTCACCTTGAGGAACTTGAGGAAAGTAAAAAGTCTAAGTTATACGATTTCCTATGGATACTGGTTAGTCCATACTTCTTGATGGCTTCTTGATGCCTGAGGGTCCCATAACCTTTATGTTTGCCAAAACCATATAACGGATACTGCCTATGGAGTCTTTTCATCAAATTGTCCCGCCAAACTTTGGCAACTATGGAGGCCGCGGCAATTGAAGCGCAGATCTGGTCGCCACCCGCGATGGCCATTTGTTTCTTACGGGAAAAATATTTGATATAAAATGCATCAATGAGGCAAAAATCGGGAGTTGGTGTTAATTTTCTGGCGATCTTACGGAAGGCATCCGCAGTCGCCTTGGCAATGCCAAATTTGTCGATTTTTGCTGACGAAATTTTGGCGACGTAGGTTGAGATTGCGGTTTGTCTAATATATTTGGCCAGTTTCAAACGGGTTTGAGGTTTGACTTGCTTTGAGTCCGCAAGGCCAACTGGGATAACAAAGTCCTGCGGCAGAATAACACCTGCTGCCACTAATGGTCCCGCCCAAGAACCGCGACCAACTTCATCGATCCCGACGATATAGCGATAGCCGCGTTTCCAAAGGGACAATTCGAATTCTAAGGTAGGCGCAGTCACTGATTTCTCAAGTAGTACAATTTTGCCCTTCTGACTTTGGTAGACTTGATGACTTTGATACTCTCGATATACGGTGAGGCAAGTGGAAATGTCCTTTCAACAGCCACACCAGCCGAAGCCACTTTTCTGACAGTAAAAGTTCTGCCAGAGTTTTTACCCCTTGCGGCAATCACCATGCCCTCGAAAGTGGTTGCGTGAACTTTTTTCTCGTCGCCAGAATGCGTAGTAACCTTGACTACGTCCCCGATTTTAAACGCCTGTTGCATGGAGGAATTATATATCAGCCTTGCGCTTCCGCGCAATCTGATATATGTCGCTCTGCGCAAGCAGAGGAAGACATATCAGCAGGTCGCCTCCCGATTCAATCGGGATGGCGCTCCTCTGATATATCAGGGCCAGCGAAGCTGGCGGCTGATATATATCATCTACTCAAGTATCTGACATCCAAGACTGATTAACTCTTTCTCAAGCCTCTCGGTTTTTCGTGAACCAAAAGGAACAGGCATTTTCTTGGAGTTGCCGTTTTCAGAGGGGAGAACGAGATATGTTGGTTGATCCCCCGGGTTTTCTTTGAGGATTTGATAAACGCGAGACAGCAGAATTCTATCTGCGTCTTTGGGTAGGGATACCTCTAGCGCAACTTTTCCCTCTTCTTGAACCTCGAGCGAATTTATAGGCTTAATGCTTTCGGCGATTATGACTGTTGATTGTTCATCGGCCTCAAGCCTGCCAGAGACAATCACGATCTGGTCCGGTATGATAAATTCGCGCGAAGTTTGAAAAACTTTGGGAAAGACAATCACTTCAATAGAGCCTGTTATATCCGCCAGCCGAATAAAACACATTTCTTCTTGTCTGACGCGAGTGAAGGTCTTGCGCACATTGGTAATAATGCCTCCAAGCTTGATAGTTTTACCCGTCAGCGCAATGGTATCGATTTCACCAATTTTGCCGGTTATGACTTTTGCCAGTTTTTCGGCAAATTCCGTTAACGGATGTTCTGAAAGATAAAAACCTAGAAGTTCTCTTTCCCAGGAAAGAATTTCTTCCTTGGGGGCTTCGGGGGTCGATTCCAAAATGCTCAGGCTACTTTTGCTATGATCTAAATCTTGATCTTTTAAATTTTCGAAAAGCGCCCCCTGTCCTTCTGCCACTTTTTCTCGCAGGGAAATATTAGCGCTTTTGATGTCCTCAATTATTTTGAGCATGGCATTCCTCTTGCCAAATCTATCCATGGCCCCGGCTTTGATCAGACTCTCTAAGGTTTTACGATTAACTACTCGCAGATTAACACGTCTAGTGAAATCATTAGGACTTTTAAATTCTCCATTCGCATCGCGCTCTTTCAAGATCGCTTCAATGGCGGCGCGGCCAACGTTTTTGATAGCAGAAAGACCAAATCGAATGCCTCTGGCGCCAGCCGTCTTCTCGATGGTAAAGCCGGTTTTTGAAGTATTGACATCGGGGGGGAGGACGAGAATTTTCATTTTGGCACATTCAGCAACTGCTGCGGCGATTTTGTCGGCATCGTCTGATTCGGCAGTCATAACTGCTGTCATAAACTCTACCGGGAAATTGGCCTTCATATAAGCAGTTTGGTAGGCAATAATTGCATAAGAGGCTGCATGGGCTTTGTTAAATCCATAGGCCGCAAAAGGTTCGATAAGCCTAAATAATTGCTCTGCTTTGGTCTGGGATAGACCGTTTTTGATGCAGCCATCGACGAATTTTTCTTTTTGGCGGATCATCTCGGCCGGGATTTTCTTGCCCATTGCTTTCCTAAATTTATCGGCCTCTTCCCAGTTGTAACCGGCAATATTAATGGCAGTCAGAAGCACATCATCTTGATAAACAATAACTCCGTAGGACTGATCAAGATAATCTTTCATCCTCGGGTCAAAGTAAGAAATTTTTTGAGAGTTATGTTTTCTTTCGATAAATTCCGGAATTGAGTTCATGGGGCCGGGGCGAAAGAGTGAAATCATGGCCATGATGTCAAAAATACCTGTAGGTTTTAACTCTTTTAAGTATCTAGTCATACCCGCACCGCCAAGCTGAAATAAACCCATTGTTGCCCCTTTTGAAAGAAGCTCAAAAGCCTTTTTGTCGTCAAGCGGGATTTCTTCCAGTTTTATTTTCTTGCCACTTGAATGCTGGACAATATCGACCGCATGACCGAGAATCGAAAGATTCCTGATTCCCAAAAAATCCATTTTCACCAAACCTACTTCCTCTACGTCATACATATCGTATTGCGTGATTATTTTCTCTTGCGACGTTTCTTTCTGCAGAGGCGTAAAGTGAGTCAACTCTTGCGGTGCAATAACAACGCCTGCCGCGTGAACCGAAACATGCCTGGCATTGCCTTCGACTTTTTGGGCCAGATCCAAAAGCTCGTTGACCTCGCTGTCTTGTTGGTAAAGATTCCCCAGCTCTTTGTTGATCTTCATAGCGGTCTCAAGTGACATGTGGAATCCCTGGGCACCGATGGGAATCATTTTGGCCAACTTATCGGCGCGAGTGTATGGCCAGCCCAAGACTCTGGCGACATCACGCACAGCGGCCCTGGCCATCATGGTACCAAAGGTGCCGATTTGAGCAACTCTGGTGCGGCCATATTTTTCTCGCACATATGCGATAACTTCGTCGCGTCTATTGTCGGCAAAGTCTACATCGATATCAGGAAGGGTCGGACGATAGAGATTAAGGAATCTTTCAAAAGGAAGTTTGAAAAATAACGGATTGACGTTTGTGATTCCTAAAGCAAAGGAAACGAGGCTGCCCGAAACGGACCCGCGAGTGGTGGAGATAATTGCGTGAGCTCTTGCCCAGTTAACAAAATCGGCAACGACTAAAAAATAAGTTGAGTAGCCTTTTTGGGCGATTACCGAAAGTTCATACTCAAGCCTAACTTTAATTTCGTCTGTAACTTTTTCGACTTTTGCCTTAATCCGGTCATAGCATAGCTGGTGTAAATACTGGTCTGCTGTTTTATCGGCCGGTACATCAAACTTAGGAAAAGCAACCTGAGTTAGAGGAACGTCAATTTTTATGGTCTCGGCTATTTTGAGCGTGTTTTTTAAAGCCTGCGGTAAGTCATCAAAGAGATCGAACATTTCTGCGGAACTTTTAAGGTAAAAAGTCGGAGAATCGATCATTCGCAGCCTTTTGGTGTCGGCGATAGTTTTGCCGGTTTGGATGCAAACTAGGACGTCTTGAGCTGTCGCATCTGCTTGGGCAATATAGTGCACATCGTTTGTGGCCACTATTTCTACTTTAAGTTTTTTGGCTAACGTTAGGATTCCTTTTTCAACTAACTGTTCCTCGCGGTGCATCCTTTCCAACTCTGTGGCGATTTCACTGCCCGCCGGGTGAGCGGATATAAATTTGTCAAATTCATGTCTCTGGAGTTCAAAAAAGTAATTTTCTGGTCCTAATATTTGTCTGTAGGAATTGGCCGTATCTTGGGCTTTTTTGAGGTCGCCCTCTATTAGGGCACGGGCCAACTCACTAGAGTTACAGCCTGAGAGAACAACCAAGCCTGGGCTATATTTTGCGAGTATTTCGCGGTCTATCCGGGGTCGATAGTAAAACCCTTCTAAGTGGGCGACGGTGATGAGTTTCATCAGGTTCTGATAACCCTCATAGTCCCGCGCCAGTATTGTCAGGTGATAACTTTCGTTGTCGACTCCTGCCTCTTTGTCCGTCAGTTTTCTTTTGGCGACATACATCTCACAACCGATTATTGGGTTTATGCCTTCATCGCGACAAGTCTTGTAGAATTTGATTGCTCCGTAAAGTCCCCCGTGATCGGTTATTGCCAAGTGGTGCATTCCCATAATTTTAGCTTGGGCAACCATTTTGGGAATCTTCGAAAGACCGTCCAGGAGAGAATATTCTGTATGGGCATGGAGGTGGGCGAAATCTGCCATCTTATTGAGAAATTATTTTAATTTTTCAGCCAGTTTTAATTTTACTAAATTTGGGTCTGCTTTACCTTCCAGCTGTCTCATTACTTGGCCTACTAAAAACATCAAGGCACTAACTTTGCCATCTTTGTAATCTTTTACTGCATTTGTGTTTTCGTTTACGATTTCTTTTACTGCTGCTTCAAGTTTTGCTTCATCTGTTTGTATCGGAGTAATCAGACCTGCAATAGTCTTCACAAGAGTGGCTGGTAATATCTCTTGGATATCTGGTTTTTTGTTAATTACATAATTAGCAATTTGTTTAGGGCTCATTTTTTCAACTCTACCCGCTTTTGTTGACTCTTCAAAGAAATCTGCAAGCTGACGATCTCTAGTTAATATCTCGGTATCATAGTCGGAAAGCCCAAACTGCTTTTTAAATCTTGTGAATTTTTCGTCCGGCAGTTCTGGAATTTTATCCTTGAGCCTACCGATATAAGATTTGTCAAATGCAAATGGGGGAATATCTGGTTCCGGGAAATAACGGTAGTCGTGAGCTTCCTCTTTTGACCGCTGGGAAACTGTTATCCCCTTAACCTCATTATAACCTCTGGTCTCTTGAGCTGGAATTTCTCCTCTGTCAAGTATTTCTGTTTGACGCTTTATCTCATAAACTATCGCTTTTTCTGCAAACCTAAACGAGTTGATATTCTTTAGTTCAACCTTGTAACCTGGCAGGCTTGACGCTCGACCCCTGACACCCGATACACGTCTCAAGGAAACATTTGGTTCTATTCTCATACTCCCTTTCTCCATGTCAGCGTCGGAAATTTTTAAGTACCTGGCTATCTGCTGCAGTTTTTGAGCATAGGATTTTGCTTCCTGCGCCGAGCTCATGTCCGGTTCAGTAACTATTTCCAAAAGTGGGACGCCACTTCGATTGAAATCTATTAGGGTCACCCGTTTGCCGTCAACTGTTGCATGAGTCAATTTTCCGGTATCTTCTTCCAAGTGAGCCCGCCTGATTCTGATTTTTTTGTCTTTTCTCCCGACTTTTGTTACGAGGTAACCGTTTTGAGAAAAAGGCAGATCATATTGGGATATTTGAAAGCCTTTAACCAAATCTGGGTAAAAATAGTTCTTGCGATCAAATTTTGTATTCAATTGGCTTTGGCAATTCAGAGCAATTCCAAAAAGCTGAGCGTATTCTATTGCCTTTAGGTTTGGGTTAGGCATTGCCCCGGGAAGTCCAAGACAGATTGGGCATGTGTGCGTATTTGGCTCTCGGCCGAAATAGTCCGTGCTGCAGGCGCAAAACATTTTGCTTTTAGTTGCCAGCTCTATATGAACCTCAAGACCAATAACCGGTTGATACTTCATAGGTTCGGCTTCTTTTGGTACCACTTAGTTTCCTGTTCGTAGGCGTAGCCGACTTGGTAGAGGAGTTTTTCGGAAAAATCGGGTCCGATTATTTGCATACCGACTGGAAGACCTTGTCCTGAGCCCGTTGAAGGATTATCGACAAAACCACACGGTACGTTGAGACTGGGAACACCAGCTAGGTTGACGTTGACTGTGTAAATGTCCGAAAGATACATAGAAAGCGGGTCGTTAATTTTTTCTCCGAGCTTAAATGGTGGCGTGGGTGAAACAGGACAGATAAGGACATCCACATTTTTGAAAACTCTTGTGAAGTCTTCTCGAATTAATCTTCTGACTTTCATGGCTTTGAGATAATAGGCGTCATAATAACCAGCGGAAAGTGTAAAAGTCCCCAGAATAATTCTTCTTTTAGCCTCGGCACCAAATTTGTCTCGGCCAAAGCTGTAGCGAATGCCATCATATCTTGCCAGATTTGATGAAACTTCGGAAGGTTGAATTATGTAGTAAGTTGCCACTCCATACTCTGTGTGGGGAAGGCTTACATCGAAAACTTGCGCGCCTTGCGATTCTAGCTTTTTAACTGCTTCCATAATCAGTTTTTTGATATCAATATCTAGATGCGCAAAATATTCTTGCGGGATGCCTATTTTTAGGCTTTTGACTCCGCTGGCAATTTCTTTGGTGTAAAACTCTTTCGATTTTGGTGATGTAGTGGCATCAAATGGGTCTTGACCTGCCGTGATGTTTAAAATCAAAGCGCTGTCGTAGACTGTTTTAGTGATATGTCCTATTGTATCCAGAGACGAAGCCATGGCTATAACTCCATATCTGGATACTCTTCCATAAGTTGGTTTGAGACCAACTAGATTGCAAAATGATGCAGGCTGGCGTGTTGAACCACCGGTGTCTGTTGCAGTTGCCGTCAAACAAAGATTAGCGGCAACTGCTGCCGCTGAACCCGATGAAGACCCACCGGGGACTCTTGTCAGATCATAGGGATTCTTAGTTGGACCAAAGTCCGAATTTTCGCCACTGCCGCCATGTCCCCAAGCGTCTAAATTTGTCTTACCGATAAAAATTGCATTGGCTACTTTGAGTTTTGAAACGACAGTTGCATCGTATACAGGCACGTAGTTTTCGAGGACCTCTGATCCTGCTGTAGTCTTAATGCCAGCTGTTGAAAAAAGGTCTTTGAGGGCTAAGGGTATTCCCGCAAGCGGTCCAAGCTTTTGATTATCGGATATCAACCCATCAACCTTTTTTGCTTGTGCAAGAGCCACATTCTGGGAAATTGTAATAAAGCAATTTAACTTTTTATTAAGTTTAGTGGCTCTCTCCAGAAAAGTTCTCGTTAGCTCTTGGGCTTTTACCTGTTTTGTCGATAAAAGATCTACGGCCTCTTTTATTGTCAGACTTGTAAGATCAATCATTGCTCCTCGAAAATGGCCTTTACTTGAAAAAAACCGTTGTATTTTCTAGAAGTACTGGAGAGAACTTTATCTCGTGTCAGCGAAGGCGCTGTTTCGTCATCGCGAGTTACATTTTCAAGACCAGTAATGTGACCAATAGGTTCAACTCTAGTGGTGTCAAGTTCGTTGAGTTTTGAGATATAACTCAAAACGTCTGTCAATTGTTTTTCAAAGGTTTTCTTTTCCTGCGCAGTTAATGGAAGATTTGCCAGTTTGGCTAGATGATCGATATCGATTCGAACCGATTTTGACTTTTCACTTTGACTTTTCACTTTGACTTTTATCATTGCATAGCACGCAGGCGCTTGACTCTTTCAGCTATTGGTGGATGGGTGTTAAATAGCCCGGCGAACCAACCAATGGCCCTTCGACTTCGCTCGGGACCTTCGGCCTTATGGCCTGCGGCATCTTGTTTGAAAGGGTTGACGATGTAGAGATGGGCTGTGGCTTTATTGGCAACTTCTAACGGTTCTCTATCAGCAGAGATTTTTAAGAGGGCATCGGCAAGACCATCAGGATGACGGGTAAGAAGTGTACCGGATGCGTCTGCCAAGAATTCGCGTTTCCTGGATATTGCCAGCTGAATAAGTATGGCAATGAAAGGCGCTAGTATGGCCATGACAATTCCGATCAACATAAAGATTTGATTACCTCTGTTGTTACTGTCTCGATCTGTATGCCACGAGATCCTTAGGAAAAAATCGGCAAGAAGGGCAACTGTTCCAACCAAGATTGAAACGATTGTCATCAGCCTTGTGTCATAGTTGCCGACATGGGAAAGTTCATGCGCCGTCACTCCTTCCAGTTCCAGTTTATTGAGTTTTTGTAAAATTCCTGAAGTGAGCGCTATAGCTGCATGCTGTGGATCGCGGCCGGTGGCAAAAGCATTCGGTGCAGTGTCGTTTATGATGTAAATCTTGGGCATTGGTAAACCCGAGGCAATGCAGAGATTCTCGACGGTTCTAAAAAGTGTTGGGTTATCCTTTTTTTGGATTTGCTTGGCGCCGGAGATGACCATAACCAATTTATCGCTAGTGTAATAAGAGAAAAAGTTCAAAAGACCGGCGATTATTAAGGCTACCCCTGAGAATCCGAGCGCAGACGGTCCCTCAAAACCTAAGGTCTGCGTAAAAAGGTAAGCAAGCGCCGTAATAAAGGCGGCGAAACCAAACATAATAAGCCACGTTTTGAACCTATTTGCTGACACTTGCGTATAGGCTGTCATACTTGGGGAAATTATAACCGATCGAAATTTTTATTTGTAGCGATGCAGGGTAAAATTACAAATAATTAACGAGAAGGAAGGTTGCTGCAGAGTAAAAACCTGGTGATAAACTTCTTGCGGAAGAACTGTATGTAATTTTCTAGAACTAACTTCTTGTGTTTGTTGTTCAGTCAACACTAAGAGTCTTCCTTCAAGTTGGTAATACTCTTCTGGACCGTCATGATAATGTCTAGAACTTCTGCGATAGGGTAACATTGCCTGGATTAAAATCTTACGATTTTTACTTCTCAGTATGTAATAGGTTTCAGAACCATGATTTTTTGACCAAGACTCATGGGGTTTTTCGAATATCTCAAAATCATCTGAGGCCGAAAGGAGATAAACTTTATCGGCGAAATTGATTTCATGGATAGGTCTAATGCCATCTAGTTCCGATAATTTTTTCCTTGCCATATCTAATCCTTCCTTTGAAGTAACAGCTGCTTTGACGTCAATTCCCAAGGGGCAAAAATCCCACACGCCACTTTTAAATATTGAGGAGAATTCTGAAATGTCCGTTGGGTTTTCAACTGACATAAGTTTTAACTCAATGGTTTTAATTTACCACGAAAATCGGATATCTTTTTGTAACCTTTGGTCGCCATAAAATCAATAAGTTCTTTTTGGACTTCAGCAAAAATGCCTGGTCCTTGTTGCAAAAAGGCCGTTCCAATTTGAACGGCTGATGCACCGGCTAGGATTAGCTCGAATGCATCTATGCCATTATACAACCCTCCGACACCAATTACCTGAATTTTATCCTCAAATAGCTCATAAAATCTACGAACGTTGGCCAGTGTCGTATATTTGATGTATTTGCCACCGATACCCCCTAAACCTCCTTTAGGCTTGATGACAGGTTTTTCTGTGTAAGGATTGATAACCAAGCCGTTGCCGATAGAGTTAATGCAGGTGACGAATTTGACCGGATATTTTTTTATGACTTCGGCAATTTGTTCAAAGTGGACAAGATCAAAATAAGGGGGCAGTTTGATTCCCCAAGGCTTTTTACAGACTTTTGATACTGCTTCCAAAAGCCTATCCATCTCCTGGACATCGTAACCGACAATTGGCTTACCGATGGTGTTGGGAGAACCTGGGTTAAATTCTATGATATCTACTGCGGAATCATTAAACGCTCTAAAGATGGTGACATTATCCTCAAGTGTCATACCGGAGATACTAGCGATAACCGGTTTCTTATATCTCTTTTTTAAAATTGCCGCGAACTTGATATAGGCTTTGTAACCGAGATTCGGAAGGCCCATGGAGTTGATTGATCCATACTCAAGGTCAGCATATCGCGGTTCTGGATTGCCGACTCGTGGCTGTAGCGTGCAAGATTTCATAGTAACTGCCGATGAGTTGGACTTGGCAATTACTTCTAACTCTTCGAACGTTACATCAGCAGGACCAGCAGTATTAAAAATACAAGTTTCGAGTTTAATGTCGGCAATTTTTGTGGAAATATCGATCATTCAAACCCCATTTTCTTGCCCCAACCTTTGGGATCCTTGGCCCAATTTTTGATTATACTTATTTGTCCTTTTTTCAGAAAGCCCCTTTTGGCTGCTTCCTGTGAAACGTTATTAAGATCGGTGAGAACATGGAATTTTATCTTCATTTTCTTAAAGTTTTTGTCCGCTTCTTTTAAGTTGTGCGTATAGATTGCTAACTCGTCTGTCACTTTAGCGCCCAGCCTTCGAAGAGCTTCTACTACTCTTTTTGAGGAAAGTGCAGTGGAAACCATGTCTTCAACAACAAGTACTTTTTGCCCGCGAATGATGCGGCCTTCTACTTGATTGCCTTTGCCATGATTTTTTGGG
This sequence comes from Patescibacteria group bacterium, assembly GCA_038078475.1. Lineage (GTDB taxonomy): Bacteria > Patescibacteriota > Microgenomatia > Curtissbacterales > GWA2-41-24 > JBBTZR01. Next base: position 13,549 of record JBBTZR010000040.1, on the reverse strand, counting down.
CCAGATCGAACATAGACCATTGGCAGGTTTAAGTTGTCTGCGATCCAAGCGGCATGAGGGATTCCAGCCGTTGCTGTTCCAGCGATAACGTCAAAGCTACCTATTGTTTTGATTTTTGATATTAAATATTTGATTACTAGTTTCCTTTGGCGGGGCACAGATATAAGCAGTCTATTATCTACGTAAACCGGGCTTAATATTCCAGAATCGAACTTAAATGGTTGCTTCGGCCTAAAGATTACACATCCTACATCTACTAAAATTCGGGCGACTTTTTCTGCAATATTAGCGGTACTTGTTGATTTCATTGCGTAACTTTTGGGCAGCAATCCTGGGATTTTGATCATAGATTATTACTCGAGAAGAGGTTATTATCAACCCTTTACCGTCTTTTCTTATTCCATTTAAAAGTGTTGATTTTAAATCTCCACGTTGGGCGCCGATTCCAGGGACTAAAAAAGTCATGTCAGGCGCGATCTGTCTGATGTTTTTAAGCTCGCTTGGATAGGTTGCGCCAACAACCATCAAAAGGTTTTTATATTTTTTATCCCAGCTTGTAATTTTTTTAGCAACTTTGACGTAAAGAGGTTCACCGTCTATTTTTAGGTCCTGGAGATCTTTGGATGAAGGATTAGAAGTACGGCAAAGTATTATTATCCCTTTGTCTTTTCTCTTAAAAAAAGGCTCGAGAGCATCTTCCCCCAAGTAAGGGTTAACGGTAACAGCGTCTGCTTCAAATACATCAAAAACCTCTTTTACCAACATTTCACTCGTGCTTGCGATATCTCCCATTTTGGCGTCAAGAATTACCGGGATATGAGGATAATTTTTATGGATATAGCCGATGGTCTTTTTTAAATCACCAAGGTCTTTGATGCCGCTCGCAGCGTAAAAAGCGATTTGGGGTTTGTAGGCGCAAACGAGATCTGCAGTTTGGTCAACAATCCATTTATTGAACAAAAACAAGGTCTCACTTGGTTTAAGTTTTTCTATATCTGGATCAAGGCCGACACAAAGTAAACTATTGCTTTTGACTACGGCTTTTTCAAGATTGTCTTGAAATTTCACTAGAGTTCGGCTACAAGGCAGTCAGCTATAAGACTTGATACGGAAACAACTTCGATTTTTGAGCTTTTTTGCTTCTGTTCTATGCTGTCAGTTACATAAATCTTATCGATTCGACTTTTTTCTAAATTTTTAATGGCGTTACCAGCAAAAACTCCATGGGTCGCGCAGACGATGATTTTTTTGACTCCCTTCACCTTTAAGGCCTTGGCGCTTTCTGCGATTGTGCCACCGGTTGAGATGACATCGTCAATGAGTATTGCCGTATCGCCGGAAACCTCACCAGATATTGATAGGACTTCCATTTTGTCGCGACTTTCAAAGTGACGATGTTTTTCTATAACCGCCAGTGGGGCTTGAAGGAGAGACGCAAAATTGCGAGCCCTCTTGACCCCTCCTGTGTCTGGGGCAACTACAATAGGATTTTTTAGTTTTGCCTTCTGGAGTCTTTTGGCCAAGACTTCTTGCGCCGAGAGATGAATAACCGGGACATTAAAAAAGCCGACAATGGCGTCGGCATGAAGATCGAGACAAATTATCTTGGCGGCACCGCTTGCGGTTATTAAATCGGCTACAACTTTTGCCGAAATTGGCTCACCGGATCTTGACTGTTTTTCTTTGCGGCTATAGGCGAAATAGGGAATAACAACAGTAATTTTGTGGGCACCAGCTCGCCTAAAGGCATCCGCTACCAAAACGAGCTCGATAATATGATCGTTAACAGGCGGGGAGCAAGACTGGAGAATAAACACGTTTGAACTGGTGACTTTCTCCTCTACCCAGACGTCAATTTCGCCATCCGCAAAAACTCCAAGGTTCATCTTCCCTAGCGGAATTTTAGACTTTTGTGAGATTAATTTCGCCAGCTGTGGATTTGATGACCCAGCGAAGATTTTCGGAGAATTCATGCGGTTAGAATTTGACCTTAACTTCTTTTTCGGCTTCCTCTTCTGCGTCAAAGAATTCTTCTTCTTCAAAATTAAAAAGGCTGGCAAAGATAGAATTTGGAAAAACTTTTATCTTAGTATTGTAATCAAGAACATTGGCATTGTAGAACTGACGACTGGCGGCAATTTTGGTTTCAGTATCGGAAAGTTCTTGTTGGAGCTCTTTAAAATTTTCAGCGGCCCTAAGTTTGGGATAATCTTCAGCAACAGCAAAAAGGGTTTTTAAGGCACCCGTGAGCATATTATCTGCAGCCGCTGCAGCTCTAGGATTTTTGGCGGCCAAGAGTGCTGAGCGAGCTTTGGTCACATTTTCAAAAACTGCTCGCTCATGCTTTGTATAGCCTTTTACGGCCGCAATGAGATTGGGAATAAGCGAGGAACGACGTTTGAGCTGGACTTCGATTCCAGACCAAGCTTCGCGAACCCGAACCCTGGCTGTTACAAGGCTGTTGTAAAGAAACCAAATAAAAAGCAGTGCTGTAACTGCCGCTCCCACCAGGATTAGAGTTGGTGACATGTTGTTAATGATATCTAAATAAATTTTTAAATTCAACCCAAGGTAATGTATTGGCAATGTCCTCTTTAGTTGCCCAGCCGCGGCGGGCCACGGCCACGCCGAATTTCATATTATCCATTTGTGAAAGCTCGTGAGAATCTGTGTTGATGGTTAACTTGACCCCAACGCGAGCGGCCTCCCTAACAAGTGTATCAGAAAGATCCAGACGATTGGGATAAGCGTTGATCTCGAGCATGGTTTTAGTTCGCGCGCAGGCTTCAAAGACTTTTGGCCAATCGGCTTCGTATGATTCCCTCTGATTTAAAAGTCTGCCGGTGGGGTGAGATATAACTTGAACATAAGGTGAGTTGACGGCAGCCATAAGCCTTTTGGTAATTGTTTTTTTATCCTGTCTATGACTTGAGTGAATACCTGCGATCGCTCCATCCAGAAGTTTTAATCCTTCTTCCGGCACTGAAAGCTCTCCGTTGGTTAAGATGTCTATTTCGAGTAAATTTAGTACTTTAATATTTTTACTCGAGGATTTTAAGTATTCGATTTTCTCGGTTCTTCTCTTGATCAAATCTATAATTTGTTGTTTGCTATGAGTTGAAAATCCTGGAGAGTGATCAGAAAGTCCAACATAATCGTAATTTAGCTCTTTCGCCCTTTTAATTATTTGCTCAAATGAGTTGGTCCCTAAATCGTGGCTAGGTTCTATAGGATAGTCAGAATGTAAGTGGATATCCCCTTTTATGTCTTTTACGTCTACTACCTGCGGCAATTTGTGAGCTAGTGCTGCTTCAATTTCTCCGGTATCTTCTCGTAGTTCAGGCTCGATGTACGTCAAATCAAGGAATTTATAAAACTCTTCCTCTGTTTTGAACTCGTGAGTTTTATTCTTAACTTTAATACCATAATCAGAAACAGACATACTTTTTGTGAGAGCGAGTTCTCGAAGATGAATATTGTGATTTTTGGATCCTGTAAAATGCTGGAGGAGGGCACCAAATGCACGAGGTGGTGAAACCATGAGGTCTATTTGTATACTATTTCGAAGAAGTACTGAGGATTTTCTTGGCCCTGCTTCGAGTACGCGGTTAATTTCCCGAAATTTTTGGAAATGATCTATCATGGCTTGCGGTTTGTCGGAGGCTACAGCGATATCGATATCTCCTACTGTAGCAACCATTCTGCGAAGAGATCCTAAGGGTTCTGCTCTTTGGCAATCTTTATGTTGCCTCAAATGCCCAAGGATTCTTTCGGCTGTGGCAAAGGCTATTGGTAAAAGATGTCTAGTCCCTCGACCTTTTATCTCTGATATTGCAGTTAGAATATCCTCCTCGCTTTTTTCGCCAAATCCGGGAATTTTGCGGATTTTGCCTTTTTTCGCAGCCTCTTCAAGATCATCAGGACTTTTAAGATTGAGTCCCTTAGCAAGTTTGTAAGCGCTTTTTGGACCCAAACCGCCTATATCCAGAAGTGAAAACATTCCCGGTGGTAAACCTTTTTTGACAACTTCAAAATGTTTAACCTTGCCGGTTCTAAAGAGCTCGTCAAGATGTTCTTGGATAGACTTTCCCAGTCCGGGAACAGTATCTAGGTGTCCTTCTTCCCAGAGATCTTTCAACTCGCTGGTAGCATGCTCCACGCTGGTGGCGGCGTTATCATAGGCAATGACTTTGAAGCGATTCTCACCCTTGGTCTCATAAGCCGCGGATATCTCTCGAAGAAGTCTGGCAATATCTTTGTTGGAGAAAAATTTGGCCACAAAGTAATTATAGCAGTGTGGACTTGGCGGTCGCGACCGGATTCGAACCGGCGATCTTCACCGTGACAGGGTGACGTGTTAAACCAACTACACTACGCGACCTCGTTCAAGTAGATTTAAATTATACAACTATTTTCTCTACTTTAAAAATTTGACATAGTATGGTAATTTATCAACTATCTTCACAAATCTCCTGCCTGAAAGGAGGAATTATGGCACAAAGCCCCTTAGCGAAATTTCTTTCAGGGAAAATCAACTGGCAAGAATCCTATGCAAGTTTGATACTGGGCGCGATTATTGTGATAATTTTGGGACTTCTAGTAGCTAATTTCCTCTCGAGGAGAGATCAGGGAAAGATTGATCAGGGAGATCAGATACAGCAGATAGAGCAAGAAGAAGGTACTCCAGTTGCCGGCCGCGATTATGTGGTTCGAGAAAACGATTCCTTATCCAAGGTTGCGGAACAGGTCTATGGCAGCCAGGAATTTTGGCCGGCACTTGCACAAGTCAATAATATCGCCAATCCTGATATAATTTGGGTCGGATCAACACTGAAGCTGCCGGCAAAAGAAGCGCTCGAAACGCAGAAGGCGCTACTTGCGCAAACTACTTATCAGGTTCAAGCAGGAGAAACATTATTTACAATAGCGCAGAAAGTGTACGGCGATGGCTCGAGGTGGCCAACCTTGCACCAGGCTAACGGTTCATTTAGACTCCCGAACGGTAATCCCTTGGTCTACGCAGGAAGTGCAATAGTCGTACCTCGATAATTAAGGCAAAACTTGATAAACTACTACCGCTATTTACGCGGGTATAGTTGAGTGGCTCAATGCTGCCTTCCCAAGGCAGAGACAGGGGTTCAATTCCCCTTACCCGCTCAAATGCCCCCATAGTTTGACAACTCTGCCACATTATAATATAATACCGCTCTGATGAAAAAAAGACCGGCTGGACTACTTGGAGTTACCTTGTCCTTACCTCTTGGATTAGCGCTAATGACAGGTTGCTTCGAAAATGAGTTTAACATAAGAGATTATTTGGAACTTCAATGTGAAGGAAATGCCGCACTATTGGAAAGAGCCAGTTTTGAAATCGACTTAATCCAGGATAATGTGGTTAAGTTAGGCGAATTTGAACTTAAATCCTTAGGGCTGGGAGAACTCGAAGTTGTCAATACTGACGAAAACAAGGCCAGCGATCCCCTTGTTCTTGACTCAAGCAGGATCAAACTTAATTTTGGAGATATAGAATACCTAGTTGGATCTAAAAGTGGAGAGGCAGAAAGTACCATTGTTCAAGTAAGTCGTTCCTGCGAGAGACAAGTTTGAATCTCCTATAGAATTATGGGCACAACAAGAATATGATGATTTACCCAGTCATTTAGTTGGCTGTTTAGTGTTTGCGACCACCCCTGATGGCTGGAATCCCGAGAATTGGCACGAAATTGCTAGAATATTAGAGTCTTAATTAAAAAGTTACAAATCCCTTAAGAAAATCTCTGCGCTATTTAAAGCGCCACGATAAATTTCAAGCTCTTTAGCTTCTAAATTGGTATAATAGGTTCGAACGTCGTTCACTAAGGCGCTCAAAATTACGGCGGGCAGGCAAAGCAGAGAAATAGAAATTTCTCAAAATATTCTTTATAATTAAATTGTGGAGACAGTTGAATCTCTCGGTGGTATTGTCACCGGATTTTGGTTCTATCATCTTTTTAGTCAACCTCTCAAATTACAAGACAGACTTCCCAAAATCAAAATCAAAACCCTCGAAGTTTTACCCAATTTAAAGATCAGGCTCACAAAACGCACCATCCACATCCATCACTGGGTCTCTCTTTCGATTGCCTTTGCAATCTTGATAACAGCAACAACCGGCTTTACTCAATTTCTGCTTGTCAAAAGCTTCTGTCTGGGGGGTATCATTCAAGGCTTCACTTACAGCGACCGCTTCAAAATCATCACCAAGCACTCTCAATAACCTCGGCGCGGCCAGTAATATTTGAATCCTCAGTTGTAAAAAGATAGAATTATTTTGCTTGCCGACGTAGCTCAGTGGTAGAGCAACTGTTTCGTAAACAGTAGGTCGTGAGTTCAATCCTCACCGTCGGCTCAGAAAAGAATCGAAATGCATGAGATACAAACAAAGGTTACGCGTTGAACGGCTTGCAAGGCATGAGGAGCAGGCAGTTATTAAAAGAGTAATCACTCTTTTTATTGTAACAATCGCTCTTGGTATTTTTATGCTGACCCTTGGGATTCCCCTGCTGGGGAAATTTGCTGATTTGCTAGATGTCGTTTTTAAGAATGACGACCAGGAGAACCAAGCTGTACCCCTTCCCCCTACTCTTGATGAATTACCTGTTGCTACAAATAGCTCCAAATTGAAGGTATCCGGCTTCGCCGGAGAAGGAGAAAAGGTTGATATTTATGTCAATGATAACAAAAAGGCCAGTACGAATATTGCCGACAGCAGATTTGAGTACGAAAATTTAACACTCGTTTTGGGAGAAAATAAGATCTCGGTCGTGGCTATCTCGAATGGTCGTGAGGGTGATTTTTCCCAGACAAGAACGGTTACCTATGACCACGAAGAACCAAAACTCGAGATTAAAACTCCAACAGACGGACAAGCTTTTTATGGAGACAATAGGGTAAGAGTGGAGGGTACCACAGATCGCGACGCTCAGGTTTTTGCCAATGGCTTTTTGGCAAGTATTGACTTTGAGGGGAAATTTGAAGTTTTTGTACCGGTTGGGGAAGGAGAAAGCCAGATTGAGATTAAAGCCGTAGATTTGGCAGGAAATACGAAAACTGAAACAAGAAAAGTTACATTCAGGAAGTAGTTAGGCTGTCCACCTGCCGTTGACAAACATTACTGCCAAGACCACTTGAAGAATAAGAGAGCTTGACCAAATAAATATCTGCATAAATTGTCTATCTTTTAGGTAAATTCCCGCCAAAACAAAAACAGGAATTGCGCCAAGTAGATATCTAGGCATACTTGTTAGAGTACCAGTTGATGCTGGAACTATTATTACCAGAAGACTAAAGAGCCACCAGGAGAGAGAAATCTTTCTAATACCAAAACCTAGAATTATCAGAAAAGCTAGAGTTAAAAAAACATCAAGATAGTCGTTAAAAGGCTTATTAGTAACATTTTCTGTTAAATAATAATAGATGGTAGTTGCGGGATTTGTGATAGACCTGTGCCAAGTCGACTCAACTGTTAAAAAATAAAAGGGGTCCTGGAACTTTAAAAAAAGATAAAGACAATAGCTAATAATCCCAGTAAGAGAAATTGGTATGGAAATAATGTTTAAATTGAGATTTCTAAAACTAAACTTAATACTTTCTAAATAATAAAAAGTGACAGGGATTACTAAAAAAATCCCAACAAATCGAGTAAAACTCGCAAAAGATGCAAAGATGGCAGCTTCTATAAATTTTCTTTTTTCTAGCAGTAGAAAGGTTAGTGCAGACAAGAGTAAAAATAGTGGTTCGGAGTAAAAGGCTACTGCAAAATAAGCTGTGGGGAAAGATATTAAGGTTATTAGTGCTCTGGTAGCTGTTTTTTGATTGTATTTGCTTTTAACTAATTCGTAAAAAATGTATAAAAAGATAAGAAATGCAATGTTGGAAATTAGAAAGCCCGCTAGAAGTAAATTGCCAAAGAGAATAAGACTGAAGAATTTAATTAGTAATGGAAAAAGCGGAAAGAAAGCATATTCGTTTGGTCCAGAATAGCCAAATTTGGCAATATTGTAAAAGTGGCCTCCATCCCACTGGGCCCATGAAGCCCAAAAATCGAACTCGCGACCGGCGCCAATAGCTCCGATACCGCCATTTTCGACAAGGGGAAATATTAAACTCCCCAAAAAAGTCAGAATAATGAGGCCGATGCGCCAGAAAAGAAAAAGTTTAAGAATTTTCACTTTGGACAAGCCCCAGTAGAAACCAAATCGGCAGCATGATTTGAGGAAAGAAAAAAGAATTAACGAACTGAGAGTGGACAAGAAGCGCCAAAAAGGCTGCCGCGGTACCCAGGTGCAGGAAATTCGACTTTATTTGGAACGAGATTGATCTGATAATTGAGATTATGAAAAATGTAAACGTCGCAAAACCCACTATGCCGGTGGTTGCAGCTACCAAAAGTAGACTGGAGTCGCTGCCTGATCCAGAATGGCCACCAAGTGGCGCGTCAATTGTAAAAAAACCATACTGATCTTGAGCGTATCTATAAGTATTAAACCCAACACCCAAAATCGGATTATTTTTAAAAATTGTGATGGCCCGTGAGTAGCTTTCCAGTCTGGCTTTGGCTGTTTCATCCAACGTGATGGCACCGATGATTCTCTCCCTTGCCTGATTATTTAGGGTGACTACCAATAGGAATATTAAACTCGCCCCTACCACAAATTTAGGTGATTTGAACAGCCCTAAAACCACGAGTAACACTAAAAGTGCTAAATAGGAGCTTCTTGAGAAGGTAAAGACAATGCCTGAGAAAAAAATTATAGCGACTACCAGATATATTGCCCTTTTTTTGTAGAGGTAAATGGCGCTGGTCGTTGATGCTAAGATTGTCAGAAGGGCGCCTGTGAAATTTGGATCGATTAGCGTTGACACGATTCTTGCCTGATGCGGATCCCAACCAAAAGGAGTTAAAGCTGAAATATCCGGAAAAGTCCCCAGCTGGACAAAACCTAAAAGAGTAAAAACCACTCCACAGGTAATAAAAATATTAAGCCATCTTTCAATTTCATTCCTTTTGACAATGGTGGCGATTATTAGACTTACTAGAAAATAGACAATAAATCTTACCAGAAAAAGGCTCGAGGAAATTATAAGACTGGCGTCAAACTTATTTGTGGCCATTACCATTGAAGCTGTCGCTACAATTGTAAATAAAAAGAAGGTGGTCACAACTGGCGGTGAAATCCTTACCGTTTTTTTGATCATCAAAAGATAAGGTACGGCATAAGCTGCCAAAATGAAAACAAAAATATCGGTTAAGGTTATAGCACTTTCCTGGCCAGAGATTGGGATTCTGGCGATTTGCCCTGGAATAATTGAGGCGATTGCAAGAATTAGGAGAATTTTAATTAAGTCCATGGAGTCTTTGGTGCACGCACTTGGAATTGAACCAAGGACCTTCCCGATGTGAACGGGACGCTCTACCCCTGAGCTATGCGTGCATTTGAGCTTGCCCTAGCAGTTGATTTTAACATACAATTTATCTTGTGAGTGTAATAGGGGCAATTTTTGCTATAGCTCGGGAAATTTTCCAGACAATTTTCATTTCACTTTTGATTTTCTTATTTGTGTACGTTTTTTTGGTGCAACCCCACAGAGTGAAAGGAGATTCGATGATGCCTAATTTTTTTGACGGAGAGCTCTTATTAACAGAAAAAGTCACCCACAAAATCTATGCGCCGGAACGAGGTGATGTAGTAGTTTTCTCAGCACCGACAGGACGAAAGGTTGACTTTATAAAAAGGATTATTGGTAAACCTGGCGATACTGTCAAAATTGATGGCGGTGATGTTTACATTAATGATCAAAAACTGGTCGAACCATATGAGACACAACAAACGCAAGGGAATCTAACCGCCACACTCACAAGTAATCAATATTTTGTTTTAGGAGATAATCGCGGATCGTCTTCCGACTCGAGAAGTTTTGGGCCAATAGGGACAAGTAGTATAAAAGGTCGGGCCTGGCTTGTCTATTGGCCACTTTTGGCAAGTTCGCAGTCGCTCGGGCTGAGGGTGATATCACGTGTTCATTACGGCATCCCGTACACGTTTTATGACCGCTGAGGAGTTTTGGACTGATCCTTTAGCGACTAAATGCAATTTACTTTCTACCCTGGATTGAGAAATCTTAACGGCAATTCTGACTCCGTCGCCAGTTAACCTGTCGGTCAGTTCTTGCTCGTATCTTTCAAGTTCTTCGTTTTGCAGCCTCAATTGCGGCTGCTGTTGTTTGGGGGGTATATTTTCTCTGGCTTTCATTTTTCGGGTCAGTTCTTCGGCTCCTCTGACGGAAAGGTTTTTAGTAAGAATTATTTTGTAGGCTTCGACGATAAGGTGAGGGTCTTCTAGGGAGGCTAGTGCCCTTGCATGACCCTCGGTGGTGGCGCCCGAGGCTAAGGCATCTTTTAAGGCATCCGGCAGCGACAGGAGACGAAAGGTGTTGGAAACATAGGGGGCACTTTTGCCGATTTTGGTGGCAATTTCACCTGTGGAGAGGCCAAACTCGTCAATGAGCCTTTTAAAGGCTTGAGCACGCTCGAGAGGATTAAGGTCAACACGCTGGACGTTTTCGATAATGGCCATCTCCAGCATGCCTTGAGGGCTGGTTTCTTTGATGATGACGGGGACTTTGATAAGGCCGGCAATTTTGGCGGCGCGCCAGCGACGTTCGCCGGCAATGATTTGATAACCGGCCGGGGTTTTGGCAACAACGAGTGGTTCAAGAATGCCATTTTCGCGAATTGAGTCTACAAGTTCGATCAGAGAATCCGGCGTGATCAGCCCTCGCGGTTGCAATGGATTTGGCTGGAGCATATCGACGTCTATTTCGAAGATTTGATTCTCGTCCATTAAACAACTTCTACAAGTTTTTTACCGAGTCTAAGTCTAAATTTAACTACACCTTCTGCTTGCGCAAATATTGTGTGATCTCGACCAAGCATTGTGCCTGCGCCAGCATATATCTTGGTACCTCTTTGTCTTATAATAATATTTCCGGGAGACGCTTTTTGGCCGGCGAAAATTTTAACTCCTAACCTCTTGCCTGCCGAGTCTCGATTTTTACTAACCGCTGCCCCAGCCTTTTTATGAGCCACAATAACTCCTTTTTTGTTTCAATTGGATTCTAGCGTTGTTTTCACACGGTGTCAAGCAAGTTATGTTTATAGAAAAGTCTATTTTGATGCGGTTTTATGCAGTCTGGATTTTCTCTATGAGGACTTTCGTTTGAAGTCGCCTATGGCCATAAGTCTTTAAATATCTCGATTTGGATTTAAACTTGACGACACTGATTTTTTTGTTCTTGATAATATCAAGGATTTTGGCGGTAATCTTAGCTTTGTCGATTAAGGGATTACCGATTGCTATCTTGTCGCCTCCAATTGCTAAAACTTGATCAAAAGCAACTTTTGTGTCTTTTCGGCCGTCTAGTTTTCCGACCACGATAGTCTTGCCTTCTTCGACTTTATATTGAATGCCCCCAATTTTAACGATTGCCCAAAGACTCATGATTCTTGCGATTTTAACATTTGAGGCGAGTAATGTTCAATATTTCAGGCGTTTAATAGATAAAATTATGCCTAAAAGAATTAGTGTGGACACCAGCGAAGATCCCCCGTAGGAAACCAGCGGCAGAGTAATTCCGGTCACTGGGATAAGCCCCATATTCATACCAATGTTGACGGTTGCCTGATAGGCAATCAGCGAGGCGGTCCCGGTAGCCAGCAGTGTCGCAAAACGATCGAGGTCCTCGCGTGCGGCAATTATTCTGGCTAGTATTAGGCCAAATGAGCCGATAATGACAGCTCCTACCAAAAATCCCAATTGTTCAACTGTGGCCGCAAAAATGAAATCGCTTTCGGCTTCCGGTAAAAATTTAAGTTGTGACTGGGAACCTTGGCCCGGACCACGTCCTAAAAGCTGCCCGGAACCGATGGCGATTTTTGATTGGATAATGTTGTAACCGGCGCCGAGCGGATCCCCTTGGGGATTGATATAAGTGGCAAGTCTTTCCTTTTGATAGGGGGCTAGTAAGTTGTAGGTAAGCGGTAAAGTTACAAGAGCGGCCGCCACTAAAAGTATAATATGGCGATATTTTAAACCTGATATGAAGCTTATCGCTAACCAAATGGCAATCAGGCTGACGGCAGATCCAATATCCGGTTGGGCCGCGATCAATACAAAAGGTGGCAGGATAAGTGCAAAACTCGACAAATGAGTTAAAAGATTGACAGTTGACCTGCCGGTATAAAAAGTGGCCAGTAGGATGATAGTTGCAATCTTTGCAATTTCCGATGGCTGGAGACGTAATGATCCTAGACTTATCCAACGATTTGCACCACGAATCTCAACGCCTGCTATTAAAACCGCTACCAAGAGCAGAACGCAAACCAGATAAATATGTATTGAATATTTTTGCCAAAACTCGTGTCTCATGTTGAGCGCTAAAAAAAGTGCTAGCGCGCCAGTCGCCCAAAAGAGCAGTTGGTTTACGGCCAGTGTTTTATCGAGAGAATAAATCACCAGAAGAGATAGGCAACCCAGCGCTAGGATAGGTAAGACGATAAGAACGTCTATTTGTAGCTTCGGCATTTTGTTTAGTGTATGATTTTGAGTGTAGTCCCCTTGACTAATTTTGCGGCCAAAGTTTCTTTCTTGATGTAATCTTCAAAGCCTTTTGGCCAAGTAGGCAACTCTACGGTTACTGTTTCGTCAAGCCGACAAAGCGCATCTTTTCTGGCTTGCTGGATTTGGCGAACCAGCTCGCGGGCTTCTCCTTCGGCTTGCAACTGAGGAGTGATAGTGGTATTAAGTTGTATTTTGGCGCTTTTTTTGAAAATGACTTTTTTAACATTAACCTCAAGAGCCACAATTTCTTCGATGTCCTGGGGAAGTTTTGCCACTCCATATGTCAAAGACGCAAGCGGTTGGCGAACTTTAATTCCTTTTTCCTTCCTTATTGAATGTGCTTTTGAAGCTATGTTCATCGCTTTGTACATTTCTATCTCGAGCTTGTCGTCGTAGAATTCTTTGTTAAAGGTAGGCCATGTTGATATATGTACGGATTTCTCACCAGTTAAATTTTGGTAAATCTCTTCAGTTATGAATGGGATAAATGGAGCTAAAGTCTTTGAGTACTCAGTTAAAACTGTCCATAATGTTTGATATGCATCATTTTTGTCCTTCCGTGAGTCGACCGTTGGACCAACTCTATCTCTCATCCTTCTGATGTACCAATTAGAAAGATCGTGATTGATCAAAATGCCTGCATTTCCACCAATAACTTTACTGCCGTCGGTGCTCACTATTCTTTTACCATTGGGAGTCGAAATCAAAGTATTCTCGTAATTTACATTTCCAACCGCATCAACTGTGTCGAAGTTTTCTAAATCGTTAGTCATATTGACTATATTTCCGTTCAGACGAGACAGAATCCATCTGTCTAGAATATGAGTTGGTTTAAATCTTTTGTTTGATGGAGTCCATCCATCCATATTCGCATAAGTAACGAAAAAGTT
>JBBTZR010000039.1:11643-20369 GCA_038078475.1 Patescibacteria group bacterium | reverse complement strand
AAAATGGGTACAATAACTACCAAAATCTATACACCGATTCTCTCCCTCTCCATCATCGGACTGACTTGGGCTCTAGTTTGGTTCGCCTTTATTTACTACCCCAAAATAGTTGATGACTACAAGAGTGGCCGAGTACCACAAAAGCCGATTCTGCGTACCGTCGCAGCCGAAAGTGCTAATCTACCAATCGAAACTCCCTACTTTCGACTGGTCTATGAGAACCGCTCAAATAGCTATTATGTCTTTGTCGAAGGCAATAAGCTATCAGATTATTTAACCAACCGCGACGCGGCCCGCCTCACCCTCAAAACTGCCCTTTCCGCCCATGATTTGTGTGACTACAGTGTAACTTACGTCTCCACCGCCAGACTCCAAATCCCCCAGAGCCTCCAGAATCCGGACGACTGTTAGCAACCAAAACCTCTTTGTAGTAAAATTCTCCTTGTGCGCTCGTAGTTCAATAGGACAGAACGGTCGCGTCCTAAGCGATTGGTTGTGAGTTCGAGTCTCACCGAGCGCACTATTTAAATCAAGGCACTCTCATATTCTGCGAGGGAAACCACTTCAAAAACATGACGAAGCGAGCCCAAACTAACAAACAATTTAAATTTGAGTTGATGGCGAGCGGAGGCCTGAGTGAGACCGAATCAGCATCACGAACCGTAAATATTGCAGCGGTCGAACACTTTTTGAGGTGGTGGACCGAGTAGAATAGCAACAATGACACTTGATAAAAAAATCCTGGCGATTCGTACATTTGGCAATTTTCTGGTCATCTCCACCTTACTTGGCCTGGCCTTTACCTTTTGGCCAGTCGCCTCAGCCGCCACTAAATTCGCCATCGACAAAGCATCCGGCCAAAAGTTTGAAGCCGCGCCCGACTCCCAACCGACTCAAACATTCGGCTCACTCTTAGGCCAACCGGAAGTAAACGTCAAAGTACTCGTGCCTCCTGATCCCAACTTCAGTATCATTGTCGAAAAAATCGGCGCCTCAGCCACAGTCGTGCCTAATGTCGATGCGGCCAGCAAATCAACCTATGAAGCGGCTCTGCGCCGCGGGGTCGCCCATGCACTGGGCACTGCTTTCCCAGGACAAACGGGAGTCACCTACCTCTTTGCCCACTCCACCGATACCATCTTCAACGTTCCCAGATACAACGCCGTCTTCTACCTGCTTTGGGATTTAAAACCGCAAGACAAAATCGTTGTCTTTTTTGACGGCGTCAGACACGATTATATTGTCACGGAAACCAAAATTACCGAGCCCCAAGATGTCAGCTATTTTACGCTGCAAACACCAGAGCAAATCCTCGTCTTACAGACCTGTTACCCGCCGGGGACCACCTGGAAGCGCCTTCTGGTAATCGCCAAGCCAGCCGCAACTCAAACATAGAACACCAATATTCCCACCACCACACCCACCGCCGCAATTGCTAGATACTCTAAAAACAAACTTCGTCTTAAGTCTTTCTTGATGGAGTGATAGGCCAGTCCCCAAAGTACGTAATAGACAACAACCGCCAAGATCGTTGTCAATTGATAAGTTGGCTGGGCGGAAAAACTAAAAAATCTACTCGCTCCAATGGCCAGTCCTAAAGCTAACAAACTATAAAATAAAATATCGAAACGTTTCATTAAACTATTGCTCCACCTAGAGCATACCAAACAGCCAAAAGTACAAACCCCAAAATTGCCAAGTGCGCAAAGATACTCGATTTGACTTTCATATCAGCTCGCTTGATAGTCACCACCGCTTCCAACAAGAGTAAGCTAAAAATAAAACCAACCACTGCCAGAGAGACTACGCGAGCCACCGCAAACTTTTGAGTGGCCAAAACCACTGCCGGCTCGGGCACTGCCGGCTCCTCCTCTTGAGCTCCTTGCACCCCCGTGGCTCCCTCAGCCAATGCTCCGACATCACCTCTGGCTCCAAACATCTGCACCACCAAAGTTCCCTCCCTACCGGATAGTTTACCGGACTGGGCCGCCACCCCGATCTCGCGGAAGTTTTTGTCCAAGAGATTAGCCCTATGAGTCGGCGAATTCATCCAAGCGGAAACAACCGAGCCGGGATCCGTAAAATCACGCGCCAAATTCTCGCCTGCAAACAGATAACGATATCCGGCTGATGCGATAAAACTCCAGGGAGTTCTACCAGAGGGTGAGTTGTGAGCCCAGTAATCGTTGGTAAACATATCCGAGGCTTTGGCTTCCGCCGCGCGAGAAAGCCTGGCGCTGGCGACCAAAGGTGTCAAACCATACTCTACCCTCTTCTCGTTGGTCAACTTGACAATTTCCCCAGCCGAAAAGGCGCGAGTTCCCAAAATCTGCGGCACCGTTCTGCTGGTGACAAAAAGAGTGACAGTGACTACCAAAAGCAGTTGCAAATACAAAAAAAGCGCCGCAGGCGATAGCGAGTGGGCACTATGATGGCCAGTCTTTTTCCCTAAACTCCTGACAAACTCCAAGTCGACGAAAAAATGGGGTAACAGATGCCGATGAATCTTATGACGGATCACAATTCCAGTATGTTAGAGGAAAGCCGGCGGAGTCAAGCTTCTTCTTCGCCGTAGATTGCGGGGGTGATTATTCTATCCCAACCAAATACTTCGCCCTTGGCAAAAAATCGTTTTTCTTCCACCTTTGCCACCTCAACACTGTCGGAAACATGGATAAGATTGTTACTCTGGGAAATCGACAAATCCCCTCGAATCGTGCCAAAGTCGGCATCGCGGCCATTGGTGGCGCCAACCATCTTGCGCGCCACCGCCACTGCATCAACACCTTCCCACAGCATAACCACCAGCGGTGTGGACATCATGAACTTAACTAGGTTACCGAAAAAAGGCTTGCCCTTGTGGTGAGCATAATGCTCATCGAGTAATTTCTCGGAGGCTTGCAAGAATTTGAGGCCTACCAACTTTAGCCCCTTCTTCTCAAAACGGGTGATAATTTCGCCCACCAGCCCCCGCTGTAAGCTGTCCGGTTTTAGAAGAACTACTGTCCTTTGCATGTGTCTTTGCTGATATACCTTAATTGTTAACTGTTAACCGTCAACTGTCAACTCTTCGACCCTGAGTGTAATCGAATGGGTCAATTGTTAAACCTTAAGTATCTTAGAAAACCTTTCTTGGTCCTTAAATGGACCGATGACCGCAAGGTTTAGCTTTAGGCCCGCAGTCCGAGTAATCGAGGACGAGGACCGCAAGCTTAATCTCGTTAAACTTCTAAAATCTTTTCAAAACGAGATGAATCTTTAAAAGGTCCTATTACAGCGAGATTAAGCTTATTGTTCGCCACCATAAACTGCGCCACCCTTAACACATCCTCTGCTGTGACCGCATCAATTGCCCGCATCAGCTCGGCTTGAGTTCTGATCTTCCCCTCATAAAGCTCATCCGCCCCATAACCAAAGGCAATGGTTCTCGAGTCCTCCCAAGACAAAACTAGGCGACCTTTAATTCCCTCTTTAGCCTTCTTAAGCTCAGCAGGGGCAACCTTTTTGTTGGCCAGGTCCACAAATTGCTCTAAGATAACCGCCAGGGCATCATCTATACGTTTTAGATCGACACCTGCTGCTGCTACCAGCGTTCCGGTATCCAGATACGATTCATGATCTGCCCGCACATAATAGGCCAGCCCCCGTTTCTCGCGTACGTTCACAAATAATCTCGAACTCATACCGCCGCCAAGAATCGTTGCCAGAACCGCAACGTTGTAACGATCCGGGTCTGCCAACTTCAGGCCGCGAAAACCAACCACCAAATGCGCCTGATCGGTTTTTTTGTAAGTTACCCTCAAATTCGCCCCTTTCTGATTATCAAAAGCCGGCGCATATCCTGCCACCTCATGCGGCTTTTTATGGCCAAAATACTTTTCGACAAGTGAGCGCGCCTCAGACCTCTCAAAGTCCCCTCCGATGGCCACCACCATGTTATTGGGCACGTATCTGGCCTCGATATAATCCTCGAAATCACGCTTGGTGATTTTTCTGATGACCTCGCGTCTTCCTCCGATATCCCAGCCCAAGGGCGAACCTCTCCATAAAACCTGCTCGTAAATCTCACTCACCCGACGCATTGGCGTGTCTTCATAGAGGTTGATCTCCTCAATAATCACTCCCCGCTCCTTCTCAATCTCCGCCTCCTCAAAGCGAGAATTCCAGACCATGTCGGATAAGAGGTCTAACAAGAAAGGCAGATGCTGCGAGGCCGCCTTAATGTGGTAGGCGGTTGATTCTTTACCGGTAAAAGCGTTGTAATCGGCACCAATCTCGTCCAGGATGTGTGAAATATCGGAGGCCGTCGGCCGCTTGTGAGTACCTTTGAAAAACATATGTTCCAGGAAATGGGAGACGCCGTTGGTTTCTTCTGTTTCGTATCTGCTGCCGGCAGCTGCCAAAACGAGAGCCGTTACCGACTTAAACGCCGGCAAAGGCGCCAAAACTAAGCGCAATCCGTTATCCAGTGTTATCTTCTCAAACTCAGTGGCCATAAATCCCAAGTCTCAATTCAGTCATTGGTGCTTATTTAGGTCAATTAGAAATTAGAATAATTAGAAATTTGTCGAAATCCTAGCGAATTTCGACTTCATCAACTTCCCAACTATAATCATCCCAAACCGTCAAAATAGCAAAACGCGGACCCTGAAAGTTCCGCTCCCGTGCTACCGCACCGATGGTGGTGATTTTAACAGATTGTCCTGGCGAATTAAACTGCGCAAAAAAGTGCAGATCGCCGGAAAAAAATCCGTCAACCCTTCGACGGAGTTTACCCCGAGTGAAATCGAGGGGCTCAGGGCCTTCGGCCTCTTGCCTATTTGGCTCTTTTGGCTCATTTGTTCCTTCCATTATCGCAATCAGTCTCTTCGCTTGTTCTGCTACTTGAGCACTACCCTCTCCCATCACATGCTTCGACTGGGGATGAAACGGCGTCTTATGGGCAAAGACAAAAGTAAGTTTAGAAGTATCAGAAGTTTCAAAAGTCTCTGAAGTCTCAAATGTTTTTGAAACATTTGTTACTTTTGTTACCTCCTCCAGAAGACTCCAGTCTTCTGGACTAATACCTTTATATATATCACTATTATCTAATATAACAAACTGTACATCATTTCTTTGAAAAACTTGGGTTGCTTCTCCAAAAACCTCGGCAAAATTACCCACTCCCCGGTTTCGGCTTTCCCAGCCATCCCGATCCCCGGCAGTCACAAAATATTGCAACTGGGACTCGTCAAATTTGGCCTTGGCCGCATTAAGCTCTTCTATGGTACCTAAATTAGTATAATCTCCTAGGCCAATTACAAAATTTATTCCTTTGCCCTGAGCCTGTTTTAACGCGCCTGCCAAAAGTTCGTTCTCATTGTGCGAATCCGCCACCAGCGCCACCCTCAAAATCGGCTTTTTAGGGCGCGAGACAAATTCCTGCGTCACCTGATTCTCATCAAACAAATTAGGCACGACAAGAGAATACCCCAGAAGTAGCCAAAAAAGAACCAAGATTAAAACCAGGATTTTCTTCACAAAAGAAGAATACGCCAAAGCCAAAAAAAGGGCAATGAGAGACAAAGCTTGAGCATTAGTTATTCCTATGATACACTCCTAGGCCATGGGAGAAAGACTTCCGGTTCTGTTGGAAAACCCAAACGAACCAAAAAAGCCAACGCCCGAGCCGAGCTTTCAAAACCTGCTCCTCTTCTTGGAGCAGGCAACAATTGTGCCAATTGATTTAAAAACCCACTTTCCCCCAAAAAATTCCCACCCAGCACAAAAGTGGGAATTTAGATATTCCATAGCAGGCCGCTACATCGGGGGCGACGACCCTTTGGAGCAAATCGCCGGCGGCTTTGACCTAACTCGTGAGAGAATTCGGCAAATCGTCAAAAAAGGCATCAAGGAGATTTGGGGAAACTCGCCGCCAGAGATCAAAGACCGCTTCCCTTTTGCAAGTTTCAACTTTAGAAAACCATTGTCTCTTAAATCTCGGCAAAGAAAGTCACAAGCTCATGGAGGTCAAAGCCTTGTTGTTTATAATCTGACTCAAGGCAAATCACCAGCAGAGATTAGAAAAGCACTGGGTGGGACCTACCATGGGAGGTATAAGCGTAAAGTCCTCAGATCTTGGGGCATTGACATTCCGCGTCAAAACAACGATTATTCACAACTCGCCCAAGCGCAAATTTCCGCTGCCGACGCTCAAAAAGTCTTGGACTCTATCCGCAACATATCCGTACCTGATATGCTTCGAAGAACCAATCCCTTGATAGTTTCATTATTGCCTGTTGCCAGAAAAGCCGATTTGTATCCCAGATCCCAAGACTTGCCTGACATACTGGGCGTTTTGCAAAGCCAAGGTGTACCCTCAAGAGCAGTCGCAGTAACCACACACAAAAACGGCCAAGAGGTAAAGATAACGTACCGCATCCTTCCGGCGGTTTTTGAGAAAAGAGCAATCGGGTATCTTGCAAACGCCCTAGAGCTGGAACACTTAAGAGAAAATCCCGTGACGGTTTTGGGCAAACCAACCGACCAAATTCCCAATACGTATGAACTTTGTCGCTCCGGAAACTACCGGCACCTTGGCCCACTTATCAAAGACATCAGGGGCGAGGCAATAGCATCCAGAAGTAAAGTAACAATACCGCAAATTCTTGAAGGATGTCCTGTTCCTGTTTACAGAGTGCCCCCTCGCTACGGGAATCTTTACCAAATTTCACAAGAACCCGGACTGCGCCAATTTTTAGAACTCCGTCTCAAGCAGCTCGGATTGCTTTAATTTACATCTTCTCCGGCGCCGCAATTCCCAGAAGCTTCAAGGTATTGGCTAAGACGATTTTTGTGGCCATAATCAGGCCAAGTCGAGCCTCTTGCAAATCTTCTTTTTCTCCGATAACCCGACAATTCTCATAAAACCGATGAAAGCTGTCCGCCAAATCAGTTGCGTAAGCCGTTAACCTATGCACGGCAAAACTCTGGGCAATGTCCTCAACCAACTCCGGCAGCCTCGTGATTTGCTTAATAAGGTCTAGTTCGTAGTTGGTAGTCAGTAGGCTGTAGTCGACTTTTGACTTTTGACTTTTGACTTTTGACTTCGCAAGGATCGACGAGATCCTTGCGTGCGCATACTGCACGTAATAAACCGGGTTTTCCTTAGTTTTTCTCATAGCCAAAGATAAATCAAAATCTATATGAGAACTGGGGTCATGCATTAAAATAAAAAACCTCAAGGCATCGCGACCCACCCCATCCAGAACTTCCCTCGCCGTTACAAAGGTTCCCAAACGCTTGGACATCATCACTTTCTCCAAGGTTTCTAAATTGATAAATCTCACCCATTGGTATAAAACAACATGGAAGCGAGAAACATCGTAACCTAAAGCTTTGATTGCCGCCTGGAGCCTCGGGACGTGTCCGTGGTGGTTGGCACCGAAAATATCAATAACCAAGTCTGGATCACTTTCAAATTTTAAGTTGTGATAAGCAATGTCATTGGCAAAATAGGTATAGTTTCCGTCAGATTTAATTACAACGGTCTCCCGATCGCCTAAAAACTCGTCGCTAGGTGCGAACCAAACAGCCCTATCCTTCTCCTTTAGGAATCTCTTAATTTTAAAAAGAGCGCGCTTAGTCGCTCCGCTTGCCATAAATTGGCTCTCAGGATAAAACTCAGCGAATTTTATGCCCATATCCAAGCAGTCCTTCTTGATCCCCGCAAAAAGCAAATCAACAGCTTTTTCCCCGGCTTCTTTGGCATCTTTTACGCCTTTTATTTTATTGGCAAGATCGCGTACGTATTGACCTTTATATTGCTGGTCCGCCAAATTTGCACCAGCCGCCACGTTGAAAACAGATTCTCCCAACTTATCGACCTGACCCCCGATATCATTGTGGACATATTCACGGACAACTTTGTAACCACAGAACTCCAGTACCGACGCCAGTGCATCCCCAATCGGGCCTCCCCTCGCATTGCCGAAATGCAGAGGGCCGGTTGGGTTTGCAGAAACAAATTCCACTCTTGCCTTTTTGCCTTTACCTATTTGATTTGAGCCATACTTCTCGCCAGTTTTGAGTACATCAGTTACTTCTTTTTGCCAAACCTCCGGTTTGATAAAAAAGTTAATAAAACCCGGTCCTGCGACCTCTAGTTTTTCAACATAAGGCAAATCTTTTAAACTATCGGTTAAAACCTTAGCAAACTCTAATGGAGATTGCTTAACTGCACCTCTACCCTGAGCGAACGAGGTGAGGCGAAGAGCCACATTTGTCGCAAAATCCCCAAATCTCGGATCAGCGGTTCTGGTTACTTCAATTTGATCTTTGTTAATTGCTCGCCCTGAGCGAAGTCGAAGGGTCAAATGTAAATTGTCAATTGTTTTCGCAATATCATTGCGAATCTTCTCTCTAAGCATACGTCAATTGTTCCGCCGACTGGCGGATTTGTCAATTATCAATTGTTTTCCGTCGGCAGTTATCTCAACTTTCCCATCGGTGTCACTGCGCAATACTTTTACGTTTCTTTGATACAGCAAATCCAACACTTCTTTATGTGGATGGCCAAAACTATTTTTGCCAACTTGAATGACGGCAACTTTAGGTTTGGCCTTATCTAAAACTTCCTTGCTTGTACCAGTCTTTGAACCGTGATGGGATACCTTTAAAATTTGGCACCCTCGATCTATCAAATCGACTAAAATCTCCTTGGGAATATCGCCTGTCAAATATGCACA
>JBBTZR010000039.1:4337-11543 GCA_038078475.1 Patescibacteria group bacterium | reverse complement strand
CATGACAATCGAAGTCTCATTTAAATCCGTCGGCGGATCCTGCTGCCACCTCGCGGCTTGATCTCGATCTGGCCACAAAACCGACAGGGTTGTTCCTCGTCGAGGGTTAACCACAAATCTATCGCCAATATGCGGGAGATAAACCCTCGCCCTTTCAGCTTCCACTGCCCTCTCCCAAGCTCGAAAAACCTCAGTATCGTTTGGCACGCCAGTCGAAACAACAGTCCCAACGTCATATCTTTCCAGAACGCCGATCAAGCCCTCCATATGATCCCGCTGGGGATGAGTTAAAACCACCATCTCGATCTGCCTGTCCCAGAAAGGCATCTTTGCACCAAGACAATCCACCATTTTATTCCCCGGCCCGCCATCCACTACCACCTGCTTCGTGCCCGAGGTGATCAAGATCCCGTCCCCCTGCCCCACATCGCAAAAAATTAAACGCGTTTGCTCCAGGTCTCTAAGTTGGAAGAAGCTGATGGAACCAAGTCCAAGAAAAATCAGGGCAAGAGTAGCTAAAATACGATTATTCATCGGACTAAATTAAAAATTTCAGCTTATAGCTGCAAAAAGCTCCACCGCCTTTATGAACACAAACGCCGGGACATAAGCAAGATAAGCTAAAACCTGCGCTATCGGCATAAAAACCAAACTTGCTCCAGCCACCAAAAATCCCAAAATCATTAGCGGCGCCACCAGCTCGGCAACCAGAGTATTCGCGAGCGGCGCAACTAGTGAAATCCTCTCAAAATGCCACCAGATAATCGGGGTGGTAAAAAGATAAGCACTAGTAGCAATAGCGGCATTGTTGATAAAAAGAGAACTGACAGGACCCCGAGCAAAAAACCTCTGTATCCAAGCACCCACCGTCATAATCCCTAAAGTTGCCGCAAACGTCAGCTGGAACGAAATCTCAAACAAAGCTTTTGGCCAAATAAACAAAATCAAAAGCGCCGCCAAAATTAAGTTCAAAATCGGCCAAGATTGCCTACCCAAAAATACCGCCGAAGTCCCCGCCAAAACCATAAGAAGCGCACGCACGACCGGCGGTTCAAACCCCGTCAAAAGTGCATAGAGAAACACAGCTAATGTCGCCAGGGTCAGACTTTGCCTTTTGCCTACATACTTCACGAGTCCCACGAAAATCCCCGCTACAATCGAAAGATTTTGCCCGGAAACCACCACTACATGTATCGTTCCGGTTGCAATTAGTGCTTCTCGCAAGCCCCGACCGATCTCGTCAACTCCCAAAACCATACCCTTGACAAGCGTGGCCTCACTAGGAGGCAAAAGTTTATCAATGTTTGCTGCAATTTTTTGCCTGACACTGGCTACTGTGCCGAGAATACTCGCGCTGCCGCCAACCTTTTCCAGCTTTGCATTAAAAATCCGCCCAGACTCGTCCACAAAGCCCTCAACTTTGAGCCTATCACCAACCGTATATTTAGGGTAAAGCGGCGCGAAAAGCCGCGAGTCCCCGATCTCAATAACCTGATGGCGCGCTGAGAGACGTGGCTGAGTTGAAACAGTCGCGACCAAAGTTACATTTTGATTTTTGGGAATTACTTGTGGATTCTCTTGAAAGTTTAATCGAATAAGATATGCGGCGACCAAAAACAAAACCGTCCCGAGATAAATTGCCAGCTTCTTCTCTCCCATCACTTTTGTCGTCAGTAAACTGTTATTAAATCGCGGATTTTTTCGAAGACTGAGGCAGATACTACTTTGCGGGTTTTGAGGTCTTCTAGGGCGCTATAAGGACGCGAGGCGATAATCTTTCCGGCCGTCACCGGCCCGACCCCCGGCAACTTATCCAACTCCGATTCTGATGCCGTATTGATGTTTACAAGAGCTGAAACCGAAACTCCGGCCGTCCCACCTACCATCCCACCATCTTTCTGCCCCACTGCCCAAATGTATATCTTCTGCCCGTCTGCGACCTTAGCCGCGAGGTTGATCCTCGTCTCATCCGCTTCACTCGTCAATCCTCCCGCTGCGGCAATCGCATCGTTGATTCTGGCACCGGAAGACAATTTATAGACACCTGGACGAGCGACCGCCCCATCCATATGCACCACAACCTCTTGCGACGCTGCATTCTGCTCTACAGAAGAAATAATCTGAATATCATCACCGTCAGAGCCAGAATTTTTAAAGAAAAAGAGTCCCGCACCAATTGCCACCAGAAAAATCCCCACCAACAAAAAGCCAACAATAGCGAGGTTTATCCTCGTTTTAAAAAAATCGGCGCTTAAATCTCCACGCGACCGGTTAGAATTTTTCTCCTGTAAATCTTGAGCCATTTTCTAAAAGCCTGGACAAGCTCTTCTGCTCCCCTTTCCGAAAGTTCCCGG
Source organism: Patescibacteria group bacterium (assembly GCA_038078475.1). GTDB lineage: Bacteria > Patescibacteriota > Microgenomatia > Curtissbacterales > GWA2-41-24 > JBBTZR01. The sequence goes on along the minus strand of JBBTZR010000039.1, from coordinate 9,189 downwards.
TTAACAATTCCACCGTGATGAGGGTACTTAAAGAGTCTCTTATTAGAAGAAGAAAATCCGTGGGCATAGTGACAAAGTTCATGGGCAATCGTATAGCGCACCACATTTGCCGGCACCGACTCGGCAGCAAACATCGAAGTAATGGTGATGATGCTTTTTTGGGGCTTGTCAGTCTTAATTAACTTAATTAACTTACTTAACTTAATTCCCTTCGGCGCAACCAGCCGAATCGAGCCAAACCGAAACTTTGCCTCCCGACCAAAACGAATCTCAAGGGGACTAGTTATAGCGACATTCGTGAAGTATGTTTTTAGAAGATATTGAAGTTGTTCCCGAAGCCAATGGTTGTCTCTCATCCTTCGATTAACTCAGGATGACCCTGAATTTATTGAAGGGTCACAACCTAATTATACTATTTCCGACTCTTAAATTCCCTTATCGCCGCGACAATTCGGCTGTCATCTCTTAAGTCCTCAATGTACAAAATCTGCTCTCGGTTAAACTTAATCTCGTCAAGCGGCCCATGCAGTTCATTGCCCAGCTTCACCAACTGCACGTCCGGTTGAGCAGACTCTGTCGCCGGAGGGGGCTGCAGCGGTCTCTCAATCCGCAAATAATAAACTTCCGCTAGCTTTGGGTACTGGGAGTTAGCATCTGATAATTTGCCGAAGTAAACTTGATTATTGGCCAGAAATACCGCCGAATAGCCTGAACCTTTGACTTCCGGCGTTGAGGCTTTCTGATCGCTCTTTGCTGGCTGCTTGCCGCGGCCACCAATCGACTTAAATAAATCCGGCTTAAGAATATAAAGACCGGCCAAAACTAGAAGCAGCACTAAAACGACAATCAGTGCGTTGGTGACCGTAAAATCCGGCCACTTAAAGCTGGCTTTCTTGCCGTGGTGTTCGGAACCTAAATTTTTAAGACCTTCCTCAGGCATTGTAAAAATCTTGACAGAAAAAAGGTTGTCATGTCAACCCCGCAATTTGAGTTTACTGTTAACTGTGAACTGTCGACTGTCAACCCTTCGGCAAGCTCACGGTTGACCCTGAGTGTAATCGAATGGGTCAACTAATTACGGCTGTGGGCTTGGAGAAGGCTCGGTTGACGGAACCGGAGATGCTTCTGGCGCCACTGTTGGCTCTGGGCTTGGAACCGGTGATGGTGTCGGCGTTGGGCTCGCCTCCGGTGCCGGGCTGCTCGCGCCTTCGCTAGAACCACCGCTTGATGTGCCATCAGAGACTGTCACTGTTAGCCCTGTATCAACCGTTGCCGTATCAACTACCGGCGGTGCCGGTGGAGCCGCAGTAGTGAAGATCTGCACAATCATCTCAGATGGGGAAACTGCAATACCAATATGCACTGCGCTGTCCCCACCTGGAGCCGTAGTTACTGAACCGCCCGATCCGACATAGTATCTTGAGCCTGTCGAAAGACCACTGTAGCCGCCGACTGTACCAGCTACTGCCACTCGCACGCTTGATCCAGCGCCCGCTCCAGAAGCCGCCAATCCGACAACATTGGCAGAAGGACCTCCGGCTCTTGCAACCGTGTTGGCACCGGTTACTATTACCGGATCACCGGCCGAAAGGTCAGAGGCAGCCGTCATTGTCTTGGTTAGCGCACCGGAAAGATCAAGTGAACCCGTTGAAAATGCGCCCTTGACAACCAAATCGCCTTCAAACGTCGCCAAACCTTTGACCACCAAAGTTCCCTCAAACTCAGCGGCCGTAGTCACTCTCAAATTAGTAGCCGTCAATAACCCATGGACTAGAAGGTCGACTTCTTCTGCCAAAACGCCAAGCGAGCCGTCCGGCGCAGCACCAACCAGTGCGCCTGTACCAGTTACCCCAGCACCAACGTCAGTGCCAGTCGCGCTTGACGTAGTCGAAGCACCCAATACTGATGGATATAACGGCGCGTAAGAACCCATCCCGAGAGCCGCCAGAACCGCAGCTTTCTGAGCCGCAATCGGATCCCAGTAGGCAGCTTTAACAAAAACCATTATTGTTCCTGTCTGACCGCTGAATGGCTCCAGTGCCATACCGACTACAGGTCCGGCTTTTGTGGCTCGCATTGCATGTCCGGGGGTTGATGAAGAAGTCAGGTAGTCTCCCTTGGCAATTGGCCCGCCCTCGTTGGTAACTTTGACCGGAACACGACCAACGAGCGTCACAGCGTGGTAATCAGCTGATCGTTTGTAACCTAGTGCGGATTCCGCATCTTCAGCGTATTTAGAGATAACACCGACGAGCTTGTTATCGTATGCCTTTGTTGTTTTACCCAACATAAACGGTGCTGTCGGATCTTCGGTTGGATTTGCCAGATCGGTGACAGAAACGAGATCGCCCGATTCCGCGCCAGCTGCCGGCATCCATTCTGCAATATCGACCAGTGCACCGGTACAGAGCCAAGCAGCACCCGCAGCTTCTTCTTCAGCACAAAGCTTATTGTTCGTTGTGTCATAAACGATTCCCGCAAATCCGGCAGGTGTTGCTGGATCTCCCGTTGGAGCGCCTGCAGTTGTGCCCAGGAATAAAAATGCTGTTGTTTTGGTTGTTGTTGTGACGGCATCACCTTGCCAAAGGTTGCCATCAATTGAGGCTGTACCATTGACACCAAGCTTGTCATCGACATATAGATCATTGCCGCTGAAGGCAAAATCAGAAGAAGCTATATTTTCGGTTGTGTTTCCATCAATACCGACGGAAAGGTTATCGTTTATTAGAACAAATGTGCCTCCAGAAGAAAGTGTTGCTCCCGAAGATGCAACTGAATCAAGGTCAATGGTAAAGGTTTCATTGTTTGTACCACCTGCGCCAGATATGAGGATCGTGTCGTCAGTATCATTGGAAAGAGTCTCATTATTCTGAAACTCTATGTCAGTGGCAATACCTGTGGTATCAAAATCAAGTCCTGTAGTGATGGCTGCATCTGTCGCCCCGCTATTGGTTATTCTAATAGCGTCGGACAAAACACCGGCAGTATTTTCAGCATTATCCAAAAGGAGCAAGGCTTCGGTATCATCCGCGCCCACAGCAGCAGCAGTTGCCGCGTTAGTAATCCTCAGACCGAACATGTCCGCATCAACGTCGTTGGCAGTCAAAGTAATAACCATGGCTTCTTCGTCGGTATCAGCGGTAATTCCATCATTAGCAGTAAAAGCTAAATTGATACCATCAACCGCCGCATTTCCAGCATTAAAGTCAAACTCAACGATTCCAGTGGTTGTAGTGTTGGCAGAAGATGAAAAGTCCGCAACTATTGCTTGGACACCTACTGCAGAAGCACCGCTATTGATGTTGATGGCATCACCAGTGTCAGCAATGTTGCCGAAGTTAAGATCAATAAGATTGCCCGATGAAGCACTAGTCAAAGTCGTAATGTCAATTATGTTAGAAGCCGGTCCACCGGAAATATTCAAGTCAATTACATTAGCCGAAGCATTCAAAGCTCCTGTGGAGTCGATCTGGAAAATCGCTGCCGCGTCAGAAGCCGAACCAGTTGAGGCAGTCGTAATATCAATTAAAGCATCAGTTCTGGCACCACCGGCATCCGCAATTACAAATGCACCGCCGGCAAGATTTGAAGAACCCATGCTAACGTTAAAGATATCGCCGGTTGAGGCCGCCGCACCCACATTAACATCAAAAATGTTACCGGTCCAGGCCTGTGCGCCGGTTGTGATATCAATCATGTTGGATGTCCATGCAGCGGAGCTGTCAATATCCATCAACCAACCAGCCTGGTCAGAAATTGCCGCGTTGGAAACTACAAATACCTGCACATCAGTGGCTCCGGCTTCAACAGTCGTATTAAACACATCTCCTGAAGCATCACCTGTACCAGTATCAAAATCAAAAATATTCCCGGTCCAGACATTGTTGCCGGTATTGTCAACGGAAATTACATGGCCGGAATGAGCTGTACTCATGTCGATATCGATAACATTGCCGCTGGTGGTTGCCGTCGGATCCAGATCAATCAAACTGGCCGTCGTAATATTAGTCCCCGTAATATCCAAAGCATCAATATTAGTTGAGGGCGTAATATCAATCGAATCTGAACTTGTCGCCCCGCCAGTTGAAGTCAATGTTCCAGCAATCGTCATATTGCCACTGGAATCTATAAAGTTGGCAGAAGAATGAAACTGCACACTGTTTGAACCTGTTGGATCAATAGTCAGCGCAGCAGAATCTGCGTTAGAAAGGGTATTGGTTCCCGCACCTAAATAAACCGTCCCTGAGTCGGCATCAAGATAAATTGAGCCGCCGGATCGAGTGTTCAGATACATCGAGCCCTTAACGTTCATGCCATCCGAACCAAGTCTATTCTCATCACCAATGTATATATTATCCGAAAAATAACCACTCTTAAATCTCTCGCCGCCGCTACCTAAGTCGTGAGCTTTACTTTTAGCAAGGTGGATACTTGAATCCAGAAGTGCCTCTATAACCAGCCTGTCAGCTGTCGTATCACCAACCGTCAAATTGCCTAAGATTTTTAAACTATCATTGGTAATCTCGTCCGGTACAGCCACCGTCACTGTAGCGTTATCAGTTGCCGTCGTCACCTCGACTTCGCCGGTTTGGGCTAACTGTTCTGGTACAGGTAATGGCGAGGGTGAAACAGCCGGCAGCGGAGACTTAGCAGCAGTTGCGCGATCCTTTTGTGCCAGCCCCTTGTCTTTCCCGTCAAAGGGCCAGAGGGCATCACCGATCGTTACCAGTACATTGCCAACACCCTTGAAGAATTTGGCGATCACGTTTTCGCCGGCCTTGTCTTGGGCGCCTTTAACTTTGGGCACGGCAGCCGTGGTCTTAGCCTTTTGGGCCAGACCGCGATCCTTGCC
>JBBTZR010000039.1:0-4237 GCA_038078475.1 Patescibacteria group bacterium | reverse complement strand
TGGAGAAAACGCCAAAAAGATTGCCAGGCAAAATAGGCAAATCAGTCCGAATATGGCAGCTTTTCTTACGCTTGGCAGCAAGGCAGACTGAAACATAAAATCGAATACTCAAATACCCCAATTTCTTGCGAAACCGGAGTACATAATACCCTACAACTCTAATTTATTCATACTTAAAATGAGTTTGTCAAGCCATTAAATCTTATAAGCCAAATCATGGTTGTCCCCTGTCGCCAAAATTCCCGCTCCAGATAAAACCTATTCTTCCATTTTCCAGCTTAACCGCATACCATAAATCCTTCTCGCCCCGAATTTCTGGATTTTTACCTTCCCAGATCAGTGCCTCGGCAACTGTATCTCCAGGCTTGAGTTTTGTAAGTACCCTGTTCATTGAATCTGGATTTTCTTTAGGAAGAACCACTCTCGGTTCGTTCCTCACATTTGCACCATCTGGACCAATTCTCAAATTGAAAACCATTCCCTCCCTGCTCCCCTCTCTTTCAAGTTCTTCCCATCTCTTGCTCGCCTTTTTTTGGGCAGAAGTCTCAGGGTTTAGAAAATTACTAAGCCCCTCTAAAAGCTGACCACCGCGAGTTACTCCTACCGCCACAACTGCTGCTCCTGCAATCAACCCTAGAGCTTGCCCCCTTGAAATCCTCCTGGAGCTCTCCCGCTTAAGAGCCAAACCATGCTTTTCGGTCATTCCCAAATGTAGTCCGGATTCGGGTCCTTTCCCTACAGCCATATTGAAATTATATTACAAATTTTAGGAAATCACAAAATTGATTAGCCGATCCGGCACAAATACCACTTTTTGGGGTCGATTATTCCCCAAATATTTTTGCACTTTTTCCCTGCCGACTGCTAATCTTTCGGCCTCTTCTTGAGAAATTCCAGCCTCAACTAGCAGTTTATCTCGTACTTTGCCATTTACCTGAACAACCAGTGTCACTTGTTTAGCCCTCGCCAGCCCCTCATCATACTTCGGCCAAGGCTGGAAGTGGATGGATTCAAAAGTTTTTTTAGCCTTTGATACCTTTAATTGTTGCCACAACTCCTCCGTCATGTAAGGTGCAAACGGAGCCAAAAGCTTGAGAAAAGTCTCTACCTCTTCTCGACTCAGCTTCCCCAATCTGGTTTCCATATCATTAAGCCATATCATCAAAGCCGAAATCGCCGTGTTATAGCTCAGATCCTCGATATCCTTCCCCACCTTCTTTATAGTCTTATGTATCATATGGGCAGCTTCGCTGCCTAATTTCGAATTTCGCGACTTTAGTCCTTTTGTCAGAATTATTTCGAATTTCGAATTTTCCTGAACGAGTGTCCACACTCGTTTCAGGAAACGGTGCATTCCACTAATGCCCGTATCCCTAAAATCACCGCCTTGAGTGAACTGACCACAAAACATCAAATAGCATCGCAAGGTATCGGCGCCATACTTATCAATGTAGGCGTCAGGCACAACTACATTGCCGCGAGATTTACTCATCTTTGCTCCACCGGAAATCAAAAGTCCATGAGCCCGAAACTTGGTAAAAGGCTCCTCCGCCAGTCCGCCTTTGGCGGAAAAATTCACCAGTCCTAAATCATAAAAAACCATAGACAAAAATCTCGTATATAAAAGATGTAAAACTGCATGCTCCGCGCCGCCGATATACATATCAACCGGCAGCCATTTATCGGCACGCTTCCTATCCCATGCCCGGTCGCGAGTCTCCGTCGCCAAATATCTCAGGAAATACCACGCACTATCTAAAAAGGTATCCGAAACATCGGTTTCTCGTCTAGCTTCACCTTTACAATTTGGGCAACTGGTTTTAACAAAACTCACGACCGACGCTAGTGGTGACTCGACTGCTTGTCCTGAGCCTGTCGAATGGATTCCCTTGGGCTTCCAGTCTCGCACATCTGGCAAAAGCACCGGTAAGTCCTTCTCGGGCACTGCCTGCCACGAGCATTTCTCACAATGAATCATCGGGATCGGCGGACCCCAGTAGCGCTGACGCGAGATCAGCCAGTCTCGAAGATGATAAGTTTTCTCTTTTCCCCCAATACCTTCGGAAATAAGCCAGTCTATAACTTTATCGATTTCCTCAGGTACCCGAAGCCCGTTCCAGGAAGAAGAATTAACAATTACTCCTCCACCTGTATATGCGCCAGCTACACTCGAACCTTCCTCGCGAATAACCTCTATAATCGGCAGTTTATATTTTTTGGCAAATTGCCAGTCACGCTCGTCATGACCAGGAACGGCCATTATTGCTCCCGTACCATAAGTTGACAGCACATAATCTGCCACCCAGATTGGGATCTTTTCGCCATTTACAGGATTTACAGCATAAAAACCGGTAAAAACTCCTGTTTTCTCGCGACGTTGCGCTGTCCTCTCTTGATCGGTCTTTCTTTTGGCTTTTTTTATGTAATCGCCGACCTTCTCTTCTTTTGACGAAAGCGCCAGCGGGTGTTCAGGCGCCACAACCATGAAAGTCGCACCAAAAAGAGTATCTGGTCTAGTAGTAAATACTTTGATATATTTATCAGCATTTAACTTTGCACCTTCAACTGCAAACTTAACACTCGCACCCTCCGACCTGCCAATCCATTGCTTCTGGGCTATCTTCACTCGCTCCGACCAATCGAGCTTATCTACATTTTCTAGCAGTCTGTCAGCGTAAGCAGTAATCTTGAAGAACCACTGCTCAAGCTCTCGTTTCTCCACCACGGTCCCGCAGCGTTCGCAACGGCCGTCCACAACCTGCTCATACGCCAGAACCGTCTTATCTTGAGGACAAAAGTTCACCGGAGCCTTTTTGCGATACGCTAAGCCTTTTTTAAACAATTGGATGAAAATCCACTGAGTCCATTTGTAATAGTTCTCGTCATATGTTTCCAGTTTTCGAGTCCAGTCGTAGGCATTGCCGGTTGCTCGAAGCTGTCTATAGAAGTTTTTCTCGGAGATTTTAGCTTGCTCTTTGGGATGACGCCCGACCTTCAAAGCGTAATTTTCGCTGTGGATTCCGAAACCATCCAGCCCAATAGGCTCAAAAACATCAAAGCCCTGCATGCGCTTAAATCGGCCGTAAATATCCGAGCCTGTAAAGGCATACATATTGCCAACATGCAACCCCTCGGCCGAAGGGTAAGGAAACATCATTAGATTATAGAAAGGCCCACGGTCCTGAGCTTTGTCGAAGGATTTTTTCGCCCGGTCCAGATCAGGGGAATAAATGCCTGACTTCTCCCACTTCCTCCGCCACTTAGGTTCGAGCTTTGTTGGTTCGTACTTTACCATCAACATAAATTAAACTCGAAAAAACCTCAAACTGCAAGTCCGATAATAAACAGAATTAGATTGATACCAAATTATACTAATAGAATATATATTGATATATGAGCAGACTATAGATTTTCATAGGCATCTCTGTCAAAAATTTCCTTTAAATTCCCTTCCATCACATCTCCATTACTAAAAAGGGCAGATTACTGGGGAGTTACAATTTTACGAAGTAAAACTTCTCTTCTATAACGCTGCTTGCACTAAAAAGTCTAGTCTGACAACTTAAATCAGTAGTCAATTATCCATATCACTCTCGACTGAGAAACTGCTAAATATCTTCAAAAAGTCTTAATCTTCGACGCATTTCTGCACCAAAAAATTCTATCTTAATATCTGCTTAATATATCATTTTGATATCATTTTGTGACAGGCCGACAAGGAACAATTCCCTTCCTCTAAATTTCCTTCTGTGAAAACCGTCCGTATAACAAGGTTGTTCCTCGCGCAGAACCGCAGTAAGAAACAAGCCTGATCTATCACCCGATAGTCAATTTTCTCAAAAAAACACGCTCTACCCTCAACCTCTCAAAATTCCCGGATCCCAAGAAAGTTATGGGTAATACCTATTTATCTAGTCCTTCCAGGCAGTCCAAACGATTTGGCAAATTTTGTTAGCGCCCATATGCCCAAAATTGCTAGACTCTAGCCCCTGATCACCTTTGACATCGATTGCTCTCTTCCTTTCCACAAACCGAGAGTAAAATTGCCCACTCCAACTACTGAAAGCTGGCATTTAGAAATATGTTTTGGTATTATTTCATCATCCGCGGGCCCGTAGTTTAATGGCAAAACTCCTGGCTGGCAGTCAGGTGACAGGGGTTCGATTCCCCTCGGGTCCACCGGGCCAGTAGTTCACCTGGTAGAACACTGCATTCGCATTGCAGAGGTAAGCGGTTC
>JBBTZR010000038.1:0-6379 GCA_038078475.1 Patescibacteria group bacterium | reverse complement strand
AATACTTCATGGATCGCGTTCTGGGTTCTTCTCGCCTGTTACGTCCGGAGGTAATGGTTTGTGTTCCGGCGGGGGTAACTCAAGTCGAGCGCAGGGCGGTACTTGAGGCGGCGCTGGCGGCTGGAGCCCGCCGGGCCTATCTGATTGAGCACACGTTGGCGGCGGCAATCGGTGCCAACCTGCCGATTGATACACCTGTCGGGTCGATGATCGTTGATATCGGTGCGGGTCAAGTGGGCGCAGCGGTGATTTCCATGGGTGGCATTGTGGCAGCGGCGACTGCCCGCGGTGGAGGGAACAGAATCGATGAGGCGATTGTCGTCTGGATTCGTAAGAATCATAATTTGGTGATTGGCGAGCGCATGGCCGAGGATATCAAGATTAAAATTGGATCGGCAACAGCGCTGGCTCCCAAGAAGGCGATCGAGGCTCGCGGCCGTGATGCCATTTTTGGACTGCCCAAATCCGTGACTGTCGATTCGGTGGAAATTACGCAGGCCATAGGCTCGGCACTGGCTCCGATTATCACTTGCATAAAGCAAGTGCTAGAGCAAATTCCGCCGGAGCTAGCTTCGGATATCATTGATCGGGGAATTGTTTTATGCGGCGGAACGGCCCAACTTCGCAATCTAGATAGGTTGATTGCCAGTCAAACCGGGGTGCCCGTTTCTGTGGCGGAAAATCCCCAAGAGTGTGTGATTTACGGTTGCGGCGGGGCGCTGGAGAACATTGGCACCTGGAGAAGGTTGGTGGCGGTGAGGTAAACTATACTCTATGCTGATTGGCTTTGACGCTTCGCGGGCGTTTGTGTTCGAGGCTACGGGGACGGAGAATTATTCTCTGAATTTGCTGCATGCGCTGGCGGAGGTGGACCGGAAGAATCAGTACAGGGTGTATTTAAGGGGGCAAAGTAGCCGCGCCCTTACGATGAACAATTGGCCGAGGAACTTTGAGTTCAAAGTGATTAGGCCTAACAGACTTTGGACGCAGGTGGGTTTGGCCTTGGAAACTTGGCGAGAGCCGGTTGATCTTTTATTTGTTCCGGCACACACGTTGCCGGTGTTTCGAAACCCAAGGATTAAAACGGTGGTGACTATTCACGATCTCGGGGTGGAGTATTTGCCTGGTTATCACCAATTTCCTCAAAGATATTATTTAGATTTTGCCAGTCGTTATGCCGCCAGGCATGCGGACGCTATAATTGCCGTCTCCGCGGCAACAAAGCGCGATTTGATAAATAGGTATGGTGTGGAGGGTGAGAAGGTTTTCGTCGTCCACGAGGGGGTTGACAGAAGCTTTTTCCGCCCAAGGTCGGCAAAAGAAATTAAAAATGTAAAAATAAAATATCAAATAGATGGAAATTATATTCTGTTTGTCGGCACAATTCAGCCACGCAAAAATTTGCAGATGTTAATAAAGGTTTTCAGCCTCTTAGTGGGTAGTAGGGAGTCGGTAGTAGGTAGAATACAGAAATCTACAAACTACAAACTACCAGCTACAAACTTTGTGATTGCTGGCAAACTTGGCTGGGACTATGATGAGATACTGGCTCTGCCAAAAAAGTTAGGGATAGCCAGTCGGGTTAAGTTTTTGGGATATGTGCCAGATGCCGATCTGCCGGCACTTTACTCGGGTGCCGTGGTTTTTGCCTTTCCTAGTCTCTTTGAGGGCTTCGGTCTGCCTATTTTGGGAGCACTTTCCTGTGGTTGCCCGGTGGTTGCGAGCGATATTGGTCCTCACCGCGAAATTTTCAAGAAAATTTCGCGGAATTCTCAATTCGCAAGCTCTAAAGAGCTTGTCGTGCCTATGATTTTGGTAAAACCAACTGATGTTGATAAATGGGTGAATGTTTTATATCAATATATATCGCAATATAAGAAAAGGTTTAGTTTTGGTAACATAAATTCCGCTCTTGAGCGTGAATTTAGCTGGTACAATACTGCAAAAGAGACTTTAGAGGTATTTAAGAAGGTTCACTTAGGTTAAAATATAATGAGAGGTATCCACTCAGGGTTCATCCAGAAAGTTCACCCTGAAGGGTAAAAACAAGTCCGGGATGACAAAAAAGAGAGGATTTTTGAGGCTGGGAGCCTATAAATGGCGTTAAAAAGACAAAGAATTAATATATTAGGGGTTAAAGTCGATGATATTTCGCTAAAATTTGCCCTAGAGGCCATAATAAATTTGGCAAAGGGTGAAAAAAGAGGAAAGTATGTCGTTACAGTCAATAGTGAGTTTGTGATGAAGGCCCGCAGAAATGCAGAATTTTGCCGGATATTAAACAACGCAGATCTTGCTTTGGCTGATGGGGTGGGTGTGGCTTGGGCGAAGCTAATTTTTGGGGGTAAGGAGCATGATCGTATCGCTGGTGTGGATTTAGTAGAAAAATTGTGTGAAATTTCTGCAAAAAAGGCTATCGGCGTAGGCTTTTTGGGTGGTTTTGGTGGAGTAGCAGACATGGTAAAAAAGCGCCAGCTTTTGCGGAATCCTGGGCTTATTGTTAAGATTTCAGAGCCCGGAGATCCTACTATAGGTTATGATTTGAGGCTAAAAAAGCAGATTTTGCGGTTGGGAGGGGTTGATATACTCTTTGTTGCATACGGTATGGGTCAACAGGAGTACTGGATCGAAAGAAACAGGAAAAAGCTGGATGTTGGGGTCTTTATCGGTGTTGGCGGGGCACTTGATTACATTTCCGGTGTGAAAAGGCGAGCACCAGACTATATGCAGGCTATAGGGTTGGAATGGTTATGGAGACTTGGGCTTGAACCGTGGCGGATTTGGCGAATGAGAGTTTTGCCAGTTTTTTTAATGTCTGTTTTATGGGATTGGAGAAGATTTTTATTTAAAGGGTTTCTAAATAGACAATTTCCCCGCTAATTTTAAAACTATTGACGTTGATTTTACCTAGTATTAAATCAATATAATGAAAGACTATATCGTGGTGATTAAGACCTTTAGTTATAAATATCAAGCTTAAGATGTATAACCTCTAGTAAAACCTCATTATTAATAACGTAATTGCAGTTAGCTTGATAACTAGGGCTATATCCCAAGTAATAAAATTACTCATAAATAAATTTTAATAGTTAAGCTAATAATTTTTTAAAAAAGCTTAAAGTAATAAGGTAAATGTCCTTGATTAATCAGCTTAAAGATAAATTTATAGGTTATGTAAAATTAAAGACTTAAAAATTTCTGAATCACATATAGTCTCACCAAATATTTGGACTATAGGGTAGGCTTTTTGATCATTTATGTGTTTTTAATTGTAAAAAATTCTAAAAGCTACTAGACACTTATCAATTGTCAATGTACACTACTTGTAGCATGGCTAAGTTTGTTCCGGATGTAACTACTAATAGATGGGTAATCATAGCTGAGGGTAGATCAAAGCGTCCTCACGAAGCAAAGCCCGCGGCAAATGTAAACAAAATCTGCGTATTTTGCCCCGGTTTTGAGAAAATTCCCGGCGAAGAGCTCTACCGAGTCGGACCCGGAGCGCCTTATGAGCCTGGCTGGCAAGTGAGGGTAATTAGGAACAAATACCCGATTACCGACTTCCATGAGGTGATTATCCACTCCCCGGATGACCGCGCTGACATAGACACGCTGCCCTTGGAACAGGTTCACAGAATCCTTTTGACATTTAGGGAAAGATACAACGTCAACAGTAAAAACGGCCATGTCTTGATATTCAACAACGTAGGCGAGCAGGCCGGGGCCAGTATTAACCACCCGCATTCACAGCTCGTGGTCATACCTCGCCAAATTAACGTTGACGCACTGGCTTTGGAGCCCATTACAAACGTAGTTACAGAGAACAAGCATTTTACGGTTTTTTGCCCCGAATTTAGCCAGTGGCCATTTGAGACGTGGATTGCGCCAAAGAGACGCAATGTTTACTTTGGACAAATTACGGCTGAGGCTATAGGAGATTTGGCTGTAGTTCTGGCGGAAACTCTCAAAAGGCTGTTGGCGCACTTATCTGGCGGTAGCCACGAGCATCCGGGCGTGCCGATGGTAACCTTTAAGGATGGTCCGGCTTACAACTTCTACATTCATTTTGGCCAGGATTGGTACATTCGGATTATCCCAAGGCTAATTCATCGTGCGGGTTTTGAGCTGGGAACAGGTTTGTCAGTAAATATCATGGATCCGGCGGATGCGGCGGAGATTTTGAAGCAAGAGATCAAAGCAAATCTCCCTAAAGGGTAAATTATTTATACATATGGTATGGATGCTTTAGCTGCTGTCGAAAATTTTAAAAAATCCAAAAAAATTTCTCCCGAGGCGTATGATAGCTTAAAAGTCTGGTTGACTAGCGAGAAGTTTAGCGATTTTAAATCCGAGGTGGAAGCTTTGATCGCCAGCCAGGATTTTGCGACGATTGAAGATTCTTTTTATAAACATATCGAGATTGGTACTGGCGGAATTCGGGGGCCTTTGGGGGTTGGACCTAATAGGATCAATTTGCAAACAATAGGCGAGGCTGCACAAGGACTTTCTAACTTTATACAGGATTTCGGCTCCGAGGCCAAAGATAAGGGAGTTGTGATTGGCCATGAAGTTAGAAAAATGTCCCGGCCATTTGCCGAGTTGTGTTGTAGTGTTTTTGCCGCCAACGGGATTAAGTCTTTCATATTCGATGGATTACGCGCCACACCAGAGATTTCTTTTGCTGTTAGACATTTGGGAGCTGTTGCCGGTGTGATGCTGACTGCTTCTCATAATCCAAGAGGTGACAATGGCTTTAAATTTTATTGGTCAGACGGCGGACAAGTTGTGCCGCCAGTTGACCTGAAGTTTATGGAGCTTATTAGGAACGTGGAGGAGATTGAGAGGCTTGGTTTCGAGGAGGCCGTGAATTCAGGAATGGTGGCAATAATTGGAGAAGATATCGACAAGGCATACTTTGGTGCAATTCTAGGGCTTACACTAGTAAGAGATAGATCAACAAAGGTTGTTTTTAGCCCAATCCATGGGGCTGGCAGTACGAACGTTTTACCTATCCTTGAAAAAGAAGGCTTTGATGTTACTGTTGTGCCCGAGCAGGCCAAGCCGGACGAGAATTTCCCGACAGCTGTCGGTGATTTAATTAATCCCGAATATCCTGAAGTCATGGATATTCCGATTGCGTTTGGCAGGAATCTGGGCGCAGATTTAGTACTTAATTCGGATCCTGATGCGGACAGAATTGGCGTGGCGGCTAAAATCTCCAAAAACTCAAACAACCTGCAATTTTTAACAGGGAATGAGGTTGGAGTTGCGATGTGCCACTTTATACTGTCCAGGTTAAAAGAATCTGGAGGGCTAAAGCCAGAGGGTCTGGTGATCGAAACTTATGTGACTACTTCGCTGATCGCCAAGATTGCTCGTGAGTTTGGTGTTAGGGCAGTCGATGATTTACTGGTTGGATTCAAGTTCATCGGAGAAATAATTGAAAAATTGGAAAATAAAGACGATTTTATATTTGCGGTAGAGGAAAGCTTAGGCTATTTGAGGGGAACATTTGTGAGAGATAAGGATGCAGCCATTTCGGCATTGACTCTGGCGGAACTTGTGGGTTTCCTTAAAGACCAGGGCAGGACTCTAATTGAGTACTTGGATGATATCTACAGGCAGTATGGTTATTACAAAAACATTTTGCATATGCAAGAGATGAGGGGGAAAATTGGATTTTTGAACAGAGGAGCTGTGATGCGCGGATTGCGGGCTAGTCAACCTGGGGAGCTTGGTGGGCAAAAAGTTTTCAAAGTTATTGATAGATTGCCTATTGGTATCACAGATGATAAATATATAACAGGTATGACTGGTGATCAACTCACCTTTATTCTTTCAGCAGACGAGTTGGTTAGAGTTACTATTAGACCATCGGGAACCGAGCCTAAGATTAAATATTACGTTCAGAATTGGGGCGAGGTTGGAGGTAAGGAACTTACTGATGTTAAGAGGGGAGTGGAGAAATTAGCTTTAGAGCTGGAAAACTCAATTCTTGCCGAAACTTCTAAATATATTAAATAAAAGAGGCAATGAATGTGATGTTATGGAGTGCTTGACTCAGGAGTTTTTTGGGTTATCCCAAGTAACCATAGCACAGCCTCTTTTTTATAGCGGCGATCACCTCTGGAGTTGATGCGAATTGCCGGGAGTTTGCCGCGTTTGCCCCAGCGTTTGACTGTTAATGGGGCAACCCGCAGGATTTTGGCAACTTCCTTGACGGTTAAAAGATCCGGCCAATCGTCTCCGATAGACATAATAGTTTGTAGTGTGTGGTGGTTTGTTTGTAGTAATAGTAAATTTAGCAGATCAATCTACAAACTAATTCGAGCTTATATATAACATAAGCGGAAAAAATAGGTCAAGAGGGGAAAAAGGC
>JBBTZR010000037.1:1511-14073 GCA_038078475.1 Patescibacteria group bacterium | reverse complement strand
GCAAAACTAGGTATTGCCACAAGTTTTGTCGGAGTAGTAGCTCAGGATAAATATGGAGATCTTCTTCTCTCAGATTTCGCTAAAAATAAAGTTGACACGAAAAAAATAATTAGAATTAGTTCAAACTTTCTCTCCTCTGGATTAGTAGAAGCCTATGTGGACAAAAGAGGTAGAAGACTTTTATTTGTTAAGCCTGGCATCAACGACACTCTTTCGTCAAAGGACATCGATATTAACTTTTTGAAAAAAGCACTGTTAGTTCACTTTTCTTCATTTGTTGATGACAAACAATTCATTCTGCAATCCCAAGTCATGCAAAAGATTTCAAATTTTACCAAAGTCAGTTTTTCACCGGGCAGTTTATTTGTCGATCGAGGTTTAAACAAACTAAAATCAATGATTAAAAATTCAAATATTTTATTCTTGAATAGACGAGAAGTTTTCAAACTTGCCGCAAAAAACTTCAAACAAGGTGCTAGTGAACTGGTGAAACTTGGACCAGAAATTGTTGTAGTAACTCTTGGAGCAGAAGGCTGTTTTATTGCAACCAAAGATCAAAAATTCCGGCAAAAAACAAGAAAAGTAAAAGCCCGCGACACCACAGGAGCAGGTGACGCTTTCGCAGCAGGTTTCCTTTTCGGAATTATCCAAAATTATTCTCTGGAAAAATGTGCCCAGATCGGTAATGCGGTTGCCAGCTTTTCCATTCAAAGATTCGGGGCGAGAGCCGGACTTCCAAATAGAAAAGAATTAGCTTCTGTTGTAGAATTACCCAAATGATTTTTGAGGTAAGGGTAGCGGCCAAAGGCGAAAAGGATGCAAAAGGCGATGATCTTCTTGCGGAAATAAAAAGAACACTCCAAATCAACTCCGTTAAAAAAATCAGAACTGCTAAAATTTATCGGTTAGAAGGTATTAGTAAAACTGATGCTCTTAAATTCACCAAAAAAGTTCTTTGGGAACCAATAGACCAAAAAGTTTCCTACACAAATTCCATCTTAAGAGGCGCCGATCAAATTATCGAAGTGGCTTACAAACCCGGTGTCATGAATCCCGAAGGAGGCTCACTCCTCAAATCCGCATCAGATCTTGGCATAAAGCTCGCAGCCGCCGATTCCTCCTGGGAATATGCCTTTTTTGGTAAAGTTAAAAAAAGCGATTTACAAAAAATCGCCGGACGTCTATTGGTTAACGAAACCATAGAAACAATTGTCGATAAATCCCCAAAAACACTTTTAATTTCCGGCAGCCCGGGTCCGGTTGAAATTATCCCGATCAGGAGTATGGACGACGACAATTTAATGGAGTTGTCCCGCGACAAACTATTTTTGAATTTGGAAGAGTTGAAAGTTATTCAAAATTATTTTCAAAAAATCAAAAGAGACCCCACCGATTGTGAAGTCGAAGTCCTGGCTCAAACATGGTCAGAGCACTGCGTCCATAAAACCTTCAAGGCCCGAGTTACAATCGACGGTCAAGTTAAAAAACCTTTCATCGAAAGAATCAAACAAACCGTCAAAAATAATCCCAAACTTGTTGTTTCTGCCTTTGTTGATAACTCCGGTGTCATCGATTTTTACGACGGTTATGCCATAAACGGTAAAGTTGAAACTCACAACTCGCCTTCCGCCATCGAACCATACGGAGGCGCTATGACCGGGTCCGGTGGTGTTTTTAGAGATGTTTTAGGAACTGGAGTTGGTGCCAAAGTAATTGCCTCAACCGACATCTTTTGTTTTGCTCCACCAAACTTGCCCGCTGGTGAGATCCCACCCGGCTGCTTACCTCCGGATTATTTACTGCGCCGAGTTGTTGCTGGCGTCAGAGATTACGGCAATAGAGTTGGCATACCGACCACTAACGGCTCCATCCATTTTCATCCCGATTTTCGCGCCAAATGCACTGTTGCCGTTGGTTCTTATGGAATCATTCCCGCGAGACTTGCCAAAAAAGGCACACCCAAAATTGGTGATTTAATAGTGACCATCGGCGGACGCACCGGCCGCGACGGCATCCATGGTGCAACTTTCTCATCTGGTGAAATGACAGATAGAACCGTGAGTGTTTCAGGCTCCGCTGTTCAAATCGGCAACGCAATTGAAGAAAAACGAATCATCGACGCAATTTTGGCACTCCGCCATCAAGGCTTAATCAGAACCTTAACAGATTGCGGTGCCGGTGGTTTTTCCTCAGCGATCGGCGAAATGGGGGCAAGAGTTGGTGCCAGGGTTTATCTAGAAAGAGTTCCACTAAAATATACTGGCCTTTCTCCTTGGGAAATTTTCCTTTCCGAATCCCAAGAGAGAATGATTCTGGCAATCGCCAAGAAAAATATCAAAAAAGCACTTGCTATTTGCAAAATTTATAACGCCGAGGCGACTGTTATCGGCGGGTTTGACGGCAAAAAGCACTTATTGGTCACTTACAAAAAAACGTTGGTTTGCGATTTAGAAATGAAGTTTTTGCATGAAGGTTTGCCCCAAAGAAAAATGGTTGGTAAATCCCGCGCCCGTCATTCTGGCTTGTCCAGAATCCAAAAGATTCCCCCCAAAAACATTGACATCACAAAAGCTTGGCTCAAAGTTATGTCTCATGGGAACGTTTGCTCCAAAGAACCGATTATCAGAATGTACGACCACACGGTTCAGGGGACGAGTGTCCTGCAACCGCTTGGCGGAGCAAAACTGGATGGCCCCAATGATGGTGCAATTATCCGTCCGATTCTGGGAAAACCCTACGGACTGGTTATAACTCACGGTCTCAATCCGGCGCTCAATATCATTGATCCGTATAAAGGCAGCGTCTGGGCAGCCTTAGAAGCTGTTGCCAATTACGTTGCCATCGGCGGTGATCTCAAGGATGCAGCCCTAATCGATAACTTCATCTGGCCATTACCAGACGAAGAGTCACTGGCGGATTTGGATAAGTCAGTTGACGCATGTATTGACACGGCAAAAGCGCTTTGCATGCCATTTGTATCCGGTAAAGACTCTCTTTCATCAACCTATCGCTATCCCGACGGCAAAATTCTAAAGATTCCGCCCGTTCTTTTAATTTCCACCTTTGGCAAAATACCGGATGTTGTCAAAACCGCAAGTTCTGATTTCAAAAAGGTCGGCTCGACAATTATCCTGGTTGGTAAACCTGATGTTAAAAATCTCGGAGGCACTACATATTTCGATATTACAAGCTCAACGAGTCCCAATATCTCAAGTCCCAATCTTAAGTCAGCAGCCAAAGTTTTGTCCTCAATTACTTCAGCAATTCGAACCGGTGAAGTATTGTCGACCCACGATATTTCCGAGGGAGGCATCGCCGCATCTCTTGCCGAAATGTGTTTCGGTGGGGACTGTGGCGCAAAAATTGACTTAAGCGTTATCATTCCTAAACGCTTAAGTCATCCTGAACAAAGTGAAGGACCTACTCGCCCCGACTTCATTCTTTTCAACGAAACCCCAGCGACATTTTTAGTCGAAGTTGAAAATCCCCAGATCGCCAAAATTCTCTTTGCCAAAGTTCCCCACTTTATCCTTGGTCAAACAACACAAAATAAATTTATCCGTGTTCATCAAAATTCTAGCAAAATCTGTGAATTATCCGTGCCAGAATTGAAAATTTCTTGGCAAAAACCCATGAAAGATTTATTCCACTATGAAGCCTAAAGTCTGCATTTTAAAAGCTGATGGTATTAATTGCGACGAGGAGCTTTTTTACGCTTTCGGAAAATACGGAGGCTCTTGCGAGTATGTTCACGTTAACGAACTAAGATCTAAAACCCGAGAGCTCAAAAATTATCAGATTCTTGCCATCCCCGGCGGTTTTGCTTATGGCGACGATGTTTTTTCCGGTAAAATTTTAGCAGTCGAACTCATCAGCTTTTTGAAAGATCAAATCAGCGAATTCTTAAATAAGATTGGTTTGGTAATTGGTATTTGTAACGGCTTTCAAGTCCTCGTAAGGACTGGTCTTTTACCTTTTAATCATTTAGGCAAAATGGACGCTACACTTGCCCAAAACGCCAGCGGCCATTTTGAATGCCGCTTTGTAAAAATAAAAATAGAAAACAGTAATGCCAAGTTTTTAGAACCTTACGTCGGCCAGACTTTAGATATTGCTGTCAACCATGGAGAAGGCAGGTTTTTTGCGTTGCCGATAGATCTCTCAAAGATCGAAAAAGAAAAATTAGTTTTTTGCAGATATATAAACGGTACGAGCAAACCTACTCAGAAATATCCTGACAACCCTAATGGAGCAATCAATGCTATTGCAGGAATTACTGATCCAACAGGCCACATTTTAGGTCTCATGCCCCATCCTGAAAAAATCATCGAAACTGTCCAACACCCAAATTGGCGTCGCGGAAATATAGAAGCCAAAGGCAGCCTTATCTTCGAAGGTATGGTGAATTATGCAAAAAAAAGCTAAAAAGCCTTAAAAAGGCTTTATCTTCGAAGGCATGATAAAATTCGCCCGCCAGTCATGAACAAGATCACTTACGAGAAATCTGGCGTTTCTTATCAAAGTTTGGATCCCGCTAAAAAACTCGCGCAAATTGCTGCCCATAAAACTTCCAAAAACTTAATAAAAGCCGGCTTTAAAGAAATTACAGACACCAGGGGAGAATCTGCTTATGTTTGGCAACAAGGGACTGTTTTTATGGCATCGGTTATCGAAGGTTTGGGTACAAAAAATCTTGTAGCGGATCATGTGAGTAAAATATCACCAGGCCGAACTTACTACGACGTAATTGGACATGATACTGTCGCCACTATCATCAATGACTTAATCGCAGTCGGTGCCCAACCACTCGTCGTCCATGCATATTGGGCCGTAGGCAGTGATACCTGGTTCCAAAATGACCAGAAAGTAAAAGATCTAATTATTGGTTGGGGAAATGGTTGCCAAGAATCGGGAGTCAGTTGGGGAGGAGGAGAAACACCAGCGCTTAAAGGAATCGTAAAGAAACAAACTATAGAACTTGGTGGATCAGCAGTAGGAATAATTAGAAATAAAAAAGATTTGATAACAGACAAAAAACTAAAAGTAGGGGACAGAATCATCCTTTTAAAATCAAACGGTATTAATTGCAATGGATTATCGCTCGCCAGAGCTGTTGCTAAAAAACTGCCAAAAGGTTATGCAACAAAACTTAAAAATGGCAAGATGTACGGCGAGGCACTTTTAACAAAAACCAATATTTATGCAAAATTAGTTCAAGACCTACTTGGTGCTGGCATAGACATTCACTATATCTCCAATATCACCGGCCATGGTCTAAGAAAAATTATGAGAGCCAGAGGTAACTTTACTTACATTGTCGAAAAAATCTTTGAGCCCCAAGAAGTTTTTGGATTTATCCAAAAACATGCTAAACTTTCTGATAACGAAATCTACCAAACTCTCAACATGGGTCAAGACTATTCTGTCTTTATTCCACCAAAAGACGTCAAAAAAGCCCAAGCAATAATTAATAAAAATAAATTCCAAAGCCTTGACGCCGGCTATGTCGAAAAAGGCCCGCGGCAAGTAATCATTAAGCCCAAAAATCTCACCTTTAAATCTGCAACGCTGGATTTGAGGTGATTAAATAGTTTTAAAATTAAGGAACAAGTAGTGGCCTTACCTAATCGACTATACATTGGTGTACTTGTAGTTATTACTCTTTTGATTCTTGGCTACTTAGGCTTAAAAGAAACACCTCAAAGGCAATTACAACAGAAATCGGAATCCTTACTATCGTCTGATCAAGAGTCTAAGACAACCAAAGATTGTGACGGTAAACCGACGCCATCTTTAACCGAAGGTCCGTATTACAAAACCGGCTCGCCAGAGCGTACAAATCTTCTTGACGAGACTTCAGTAGGCACAACACTTACTGTCACCGGTTATGTTTTTGACGTCAATTGCCAACCAATTGCCGATGCTTGGCTAGATTTTTGGCAAGCCGATGGCAACGGCAACTATGACAATGTTGGCTATAAACTAAGAGGCCATCAATATACAGATGCTTCTGGAAAATATACTTTGGGAACCGTCGTTCCCGGCAGATACCCCGGCCGCACACCGCATATCCACGCCAAAGTCCAAGCCAGTAGAACCTCACCAATTTTAACCTCTCAACTTTTCCTGCCCCAAGAACCCCAAAACCAACAGGATGCCATTTTTAATCAAGCACTGGTAATGGCGGTCCAAGATACACCAAAGGGTAAATCCGCCACCTTCAACTTCGTCATCCGATAATTTTGCAATTTCGCCAAAATGTGTTTAGAATACATCAATGGCGGCGGGAAAAGCTTATAAAATCGCCACTTTAGGATCCCATTCAGCGCTGCAGATTTTAAAAGGCGCCAAAGACGAAGGCTTTAAAACATTGGTTATTGCCACACCGGACCGCGTAACTCTTTACAGTCGTTTCAACTTCATAGACAAAATTTTAGAAATTCCCACTTTTACCGATTTTCCCAAAATCGAAAAAGATCTGATTCGCGAAAAAGTTATCCTAATTCCTCACGGTTCTTTCGTTGCCTACCTCGGTCTTGAAGAACATAAAAAAATGAAAGTTCCATATTTTGGCAATAAAGCCGTTTTGGATTGGGAATCGGACAGACTCAAACAACGTGAGTGGCTAGAAAAAGCGCATGTTCCAGTCCCCAGAAGATTTAAAAACGCCAATGAAATTGATGCACCAGTTCTGGTCAAAGCTTATGGTGCAGCCGGCGGTCGCGGTTATTTCTTTGCTAAAAATAAAAAAGAGTTTAAATCAAAAATTAAAAATTTCAAGCCTAAAAATTACATTATCCAAGAATACGTTATCGGAGTCTCGGCTTACGTCCACTATTTCTACTCTCCGCTTTCCAAAAAATTAGAAATTCTCTCAATCGATAGACGTTATGAAACCAACGTTGATTCCTTAGGTAGAATTCCTTCCCACAATCAACGCGGACTTGGTATCGAACCGTCTTTTGTTGTTGTCGGCAACAGCCCCTTGGTTCTTCGCGAGTCACTCCTCGCCGATGCTTTTGAGATGGGAGAAAGGACAATAGAGGCATCACAAAAGCTAATGGATGGAGGACTCTGGGGCCCGTTTTGTCTTGAGGCCATCATTACGCCAAAACAAGAATTTTTCGTTATTGAACTTTCTTGCCGTATCGTTGCCGGTACTAATTTGTTTATTAACGGCTCACCTTATTCAGCTCTTTACTACGATAAAGAAGTTTCAACCGGCAGAAGAATTGCCATGGAAATTAAAAAAGCCATAAAAACCAGATCATTAAACAAGATTCTGTACTAAAGAACAATGAGAAAGCATAACTTACGAGAGTGGCAAGGAACAGCCGCAGTAATCGGTGTCGATTGGGGTGATTCCGGTAAAGGCCGACTGATAGATGACTTAGCCCAAAGAGCTGATATTGTCGCTCGCTACAACGGTGGATCAAACACCGGTCACACCGTCAAAAACCACTATGGAAAATTCGCGCTGCATATTATACCGTCCGGTATTTTCAATCCTCGCGCCCAAAACATAATCGGCAGGGGAGTCGCAGTCGATTTAGAGTCTTTAATTGATGAAATAAATCTTCTTAAAAGTGCTAAAGTTTCCTGCAAGAATCTAAAGATAGACGAGCAAGCAATCTTAACTACGCCCTGGCATAAAATGCGCGATGGCCTGCGGGAAAAATTTCGCGATGCCAAAATCGGTACGACCAAAAAAGGGGTGGGTCCAACATATGCCGATAGAATAGAGCGGGTAGGTCTGAGAATTAAGGATTTATACGAGCGCAACTTCGCCAAACAGTTAAGAGACGAAATCTCCTTCCAAAATAAATTTTTTAATTTCAAACTTTCCTATCCAAAAATTCTGACAACTTTCAAAAATTATACCAAGATCATCAAACCTTTCGTTACCCAAACCATACCTATGATCCAAAAATCAATAAAAGATGGCAAAAATGTTTTATTTGAAGGTGCTCAAGGATACTTTTTAGACATTGATGCCGGCACCTATCCGTTTGTAACTTCCTCAAATACTGGGATAATCGGTATTTGTCGATCTTTTGATATCCATCCCTCGCAAATCGAAAGCGTAATCGGTATCACCAAAGCTTATACAACCAGAGTCGGCGCCGGTCCCATGCCAACAGCCATCGCAGACCTTAAGACCAGAAACTGGATTATCAAAAAGGGTGGGGAAATCGGTACTACTTCCGGTAGGATTCGTGACCCTGGTTGGTTAGATCTGGTTCTGGTCAAAAAAGCGGTGGAGACCAATCATGTAACTAGTCTTGCTGTAACCAAAATAGACGTGCTTTCCGGTCTTCCCCAAATTAAACTCTGCGTTGGCTACACTCAAAATGGCCAAAACGTAGGCTATGTTTCAGGCGATGCCGACTATCTCGCCCGTGTCAAACCGGTTTATGAAACTTTACCCGGCTGGAAAGATGATTTACGGGAAGCGAGAATTCTTTCCGATTTACCCAACAATGCCAGAACATTTATCAGGAGAGTTGTGGATTTTATCAAAGTACCTGTCAGCTACATTGGCGTTGGACCCGAAAGAACGGAGGCTATCTATGTCTAAACCAACCATAGCGACAATCGGCAGTCATAGTGCTCTTGACATTTGTCGTGGTGCCAAAGACGAAGGTTTCCAAACTTTGGTCATCGCCCAATCCGGCCGCGACCAAACTTATGCCAAGTACTATAAAACTAAAGGATCTCTCGGGTGTGTCGATGAGATTTTGTATGTCGAAAAATTTAAAGACATACTAACGCCCGCAGTCCAAAAAATCTTAAAATCCAAAAACTGCATCTTTATTCCGAATCGTTCTTTCGAGGTTTATATCAACAACTACGATGCCATAGAAAACGATTTTAGTGTTCCTATGTTTGGCAACCGCAGACTTTTAAGGATCGAGGAAAGAACCGAGAAGCCAAACCAATATGATCTCTTGGAAAAAGCAGGTATCCGTTATCCAAAAATTTTTAAAAAGCCGGAAGATATTGATAGATTAGTGATCGTCAAAGTTTCGGAAAAAGAAAGAGTATATGAAAGAGCTTTCTTCTTAGCTTGGTCGCTTTTAGAATATAAACGGGAATCAACCAGATTAATTAAAGAGGGTAAAATTACATCAGGTGCGCTTGAAAATGCAGTAATCGAAGAATTTGTCCTTGGTGCGCAAGTAAACTTTAACTTCTTTTACTCACTAGTCGCTAGTCGCCTGGAGTTAATCGGCACTGACACCAGACGACAAACAAATCTCGACGGTTACCTAAGACTTCGATCAGATTACCAATCGCGAGTATTAGATAAGGTAGATCTCAAATTTGAAGAAGCAGGCCATATCGCAGTTACAGCTCTCGAATCACTTTTGGAGCCGGCTTATGAAATCGGCGAAAGTTTTGTAAAAGCCAGCCGAGAAATGATTCCACCCGGAGTCATCGGCCCATTTAGCCTGCAATCTGTCATTACTCCCGGACCACCGAAAAAAGAAATTGTTGTGTTTGACGTTTCGCCCAGAATGCCAGGCTCTCCGGGAATTTTCGCCACACCGTACGGCAGTTATTTATTTGGAAAACCCCTTAGCATGGGCAGACGAGTTGCCATGGAAATTAAAGATGCTTTAAGAAAGAAGCAACTATCAAGTCTTTTAACATGAGGCCAATTACAGAACTAACTGCCATCAGTCCTCTTGATGGGCGTTACAGAGAGCGCGTCGCAGAACTTGCCCCTTATGTTTCCGAGTACAGTTTGATTAAAACAAGAGTTGAGATAGAAGCGAAATACCTAGTCGCCCTATCCGATGTTGGCCTAGTTAGAAGATTAACTAAAAGCGAAAGAAAAAAGCTTGAATCAATTGCCTTCGATTTTGATCTAAAAGAAGCCAAAAGAGTCAAAGAGATAGAAGAGGAAACTCGTCATGATGTAAAGGCGATGGAAAGAGCTTTCCGCGCTCTTGTCGCCAGTACATCTCTGGCTGATGTCATAGAAATGATTCATTTTGGCTTAACTTCTGAAGATGTCAACAATCTTGCTTATAGGTTGATGTTGAAACGAGCAACAGAAGATGTGTGTATACCCACTCTAGATGGATTTATCGAAGGACTTATAGAAAGAGCAGATAAATTTAAAGCAACACCAATGCTTGCAAGAACACACGGCCAGGGTGCTGTACCAACAACAGTTGGCAAAGAATTAATTGTTTTTGCGACAAGATTAAATACTCAAGTAAGAAAACTTGAAAGACAGCAACTAACAGGTAAATTAACAGGAGCTGTCGGCAACTTTAATGCTTTGGAATTCGCCGCCGCAGACATTGATTGGATTAAGCTCTCACATGACTTTGTCAAAAATCTAGGTTTTGCTCCAAATCTAGTAACAACTCAAATAAACCCCTACGAGGACATAATTGAATACTTTCAGACATATCAAAGAGTAAACTCTATTATTATAGATTTCGATCAAGACATGTGGCGTTACATTTCTGACGATTGGTTTATTCAAGAGGTTCGAAGAGGAGAAGTTGGTTCTTCCACTATGCCTCAAAAGGTCAATCCAATTGATTTTGAAAATAGTGAAGGTAATTTAACAATTGCAAACGGTGTTTTGGAAACACTTTCAAGAAAGCTTGCAGTATCAAGACTTCAGAGGGATCTTTCCGATAGCACCGCTATCAGAAATATCGGCACAGTTCTTGGTTACTCTTTAGTCGGATATAAAAGTGTAATTGCGGGATTGTCCCGAATTAGGCCAAACCCTGAGCAAATTGAAGCCGCCCTCAATGAGGATTGGACAATTCTGTCGGAAGGAGTCCAAACTCTTCTGAGAAAAGCAGGTGTTGAAGATCCGTACTCGATGGTCTCCCCTTTGACAAGAGGAGTGCACATAGGAAAAGACCAGTGGCAACAATGGATTGAGCACTTACCCGTAACTGGCGATCAAAAAGAACAACTAAATAAACTTTCACCTGAAACCTATGTCGGTTTAGCTGCTCATCTTACAGAAAGAGCAATTAAAGAAATAAACCCTCGCTATCGCTCGGGACTGTTTTCTTCGAAAATAAAATCATCAAGAAAGAGAAAAAAATGAAAAAACCGCAAGTTGGTATAGTAATGGGTTCTGACTCTGACTTGGAGGTGATGGTTGACGCAGCCAAAATTTTGGATGAACTTGGAGTAGAGACTGAAGTTGTGATTCTGTCAACTCATCGTGCACCCGTTGAGACAACCAAATTCGCCAAGGGTGCAAAAGGAAGAGGCCTCAAAGTGATTATTGCCGGCGCCGGCGGTGCTGCTGCTCTTCCCGGTTCTATCGCCGCGATGACTTCCCTTCCGGTTATCGGCGTTCCGGTGGAAACGAAAACGTTACGCGGTGTAGATTCTCTTTATTCAATCGTTTCCATGCCTCCGGGGGTCCCGGTTGCCACTGTTGGAATCAACTCTGCCAAAAATGCCGGGATTTTGGCAGCCCTTATAATTGGAACGGGTGACGCAAAAGTCAATCAAAAAGTTTTAGAGTATAAACAAAAAATAAAAGTTGAGGTCTTAGCAAAAAACAAAAAATTGCAGAAAATAGGCTGGGTTAAGTACTTGGCAGAAAAATCGAAGCAATGATTGGCACCAACACCATAATCGAGAACATTCCAAATGCCACGAGCACCATTAATTTTGCAAAACTTGGCAAAAAGTCAAGTGGTAAGGTACGCGATTGGTACACCAGAAATAACCTGCGAATTTTAATTGCCACAGACAGGATCTCCGCCTTTGACCGGGTCGTAGGTCTCGTCCCATTCCGCGGCGCAGTACTGAATAAACTTTCGGAATTCTGGTTTGATAAAACCAGAGATATCATCCAAAACCATATGATCGGCGTAATCGACCCTAATGTCATGCTGGTTTCCGAATGCAAGGCACTGCCTATAGAAGTGGTCGTACGCGGGTATATCACCGGTGTAACTTCAACATCTCTTTGGAAAAACTACGCCGATGGCAAAAGAGTTATTTACGGAATTAAATTTCCGGAGGGTTTGGTTAAAAATCAAAAACTTAAAAAACCCGTTATCACGCCGACAACTCGAGGAACAGGTCCTGGTGGCCATGATGAGCCGATCACAGAGCGCGAAATCGTCAAACTTAAGTTGGTTCCACCAAAAATTTACAAAACAATAGAAAAAGTCGCCATCCGCCTTTTTGCGCGAGGGACACAAATTGCCCAGAAAGCAGGGTTTATTCTTGCCGACACTAAATACGAATTTGGCCTGGATAAAAACGGCGAGTTAATTCTAATTGACGAAATCCACACCCCGGATTCAAGTCGCTTTTGGCTCAGGATTACTTACAAAGAAAAATTTAAAAAGGGAGAAGAAGTAGAAAATTATGACAAAGAATTTATGAGAATTTGGTTTACCAAGCAAGGCTATAAAGGCACAGGCAAGGTCCCCAAATTGCCAAACGATTTCATTGCCCAAATTAGCAAGAGGTATATCGAAGTTTACGAAAAACTGTCCGGCGAGAAATTCACCATAGATCTTTCCATCCCACCAAAACAGCGAATTGCTAATGCACT
>JBBTZR010000037.1:0-1411 GCA_038078475.1 Patescibacteria group bacterium | reverse complement strand
ATATGATTGCCGTATTTAATTTTGGTGGCCAATATGCCCATCTTATCGCCAGACGCGTCAGAGACCTGGGTGTCAAAAGCGAGTTGGTTTCTCCAGAAATAAAAACAAGCGAGCTACAAAAACTTTCCCCCGAAGCGCTTATCTTTTCCGGCAGTCCATATAGTTGTTACGACAAATATGCCCCCAAAGTTGAAAAAAGAATTTATCACCTCAACTTACCAATTCTTGGTATTTGTTATGGCCAGCAACTCATGGCCTACCAGTTGGGTGGAAAAGTTTCATCTCACTCCAAAAAAGAATTCGGGAGAGAATTCCTAAAAATTGACACCTCCCCTCTTTTTGATGGACTTGTCAAAAACCAGTTAGTCTGGTTCTCTCATGGAGACCAAGTCGACAAATTACCACCAGGATTCAAAATCATTGGTACTACAAAAAGCGCCAAAATCGCTGCTATGGAAAACGCCAGCCAAAAATTATTTGGCGTCCAATTCCATCCGGAGGTTACCCATACACCAAGCGGTACACGAATTCTTTCCAACTTTTTGTTTAAAATCGCATTTGCCGAAAAAGACTGGAGTCTTGAAAAAGTAAAAGACCAAATAGTAAACGATATCAAGAAACAGGCTGGAAATGAAAAAATCCTAATGGCAGTCTCCGGTGGCGTCGATTCAACTGTCGCTGCTACCTT
Source organism: Patescibacteria group bacterium (assembly GCA_038078475.1). Classification (GTDB taxonomy): domain Bacteria; phylum Patescibacteriota; class Microgenomatia; order Curtissbacterales; family GWA2-41-24; genus JBBTZR01. Next base: position 723 of record JBBTZR010000037.1, on the reverse strand, counting down.
AATTAAAAAAGCAAACCCCAAAAATCTCCACCTTGTTTTTATAAATACTGGCCTCTTGAGAAACTATGACATGACCGACTTAAAAAACGTCGCAAAAAAGGTTAAGTTCAAAAACTTTAAAATTCTCGACGCCACAAATATTTTCCTAGAAGGTCTTAAAGGAACAGTTGACCCTGAAGAGAAAAGGAAAATAATTGCAAGGCTATATTTCCAATTCCTGGATCAAGAAGCAAAAAATACAGGGGATGTTAAATTTTTAGGACAAGGAACGATTTATCCGGATAGAATCGAATCAGCGGCCGCAAGTAAACACGCTGACAAAATTAAAAGTCATCACAATGTAACTTTGCCAAGCGGCATGAAGCTTCGACTGGTTGAACCCCTTAAAGAATTATACAAAGACGAAGTAAGGAAAATCGGCAAATTACTTGGTATACCTAAAGAATTTGTAGAAAGACACCCATTTCCCGGACCGGGTTTGGCAATAAGAGTCTTGGGTGAAGTAACCGACGAGAGGCTCGAAATTTTAAGAGAAGCAGACGAAATTTTCATCTCCCAGCTAAAGTTAAGTGGTATATATAATAAGGTAGGACAATCACTGGCAGCACTACTTCCGGTAAAGTCGGTCGGCGTAATGGGAGACGCCAGAACTTACTCTTATATCATTGCCCTGCGCAGCGTGGACACTCAAGACTTTATGACGGCCGACTGGTCAAAAATCCC
>JBBTZR010000036.1:14859-17597 GCA_038078475.1 Patescibacteria group bacterium | reverse complement strand
TCACCCGCTCCACTTTGTTTCACTTAACCATACTCACTCTCCATTGACTCTCACATTTACACATGTCATAGTGGAAGAAGAGACATGATTCGCAAGTTTGCGATCGTTTTTTCGTGGTTTTTGGTTACACCATTAGTCATTGTTTCTCTTCTTATTTTCTCTTCACAACGCAGTAAAAACATGAACCTCTCCGATGTTGGACCACAGGTCACGGAATCCTCACCAAGCAATGAAGTTGAGGCCCAAGTTCTTGGCATTCAGATTACAGATATGAGGCCTTATTACGTTTCAAACTTCTTAAAAACCACTCGGCTCGAACCCTATTCCCACTATATTGTAGAAGTCTCCGATCAGTACGGCTTGGACTACCGACTAATTCCGGCAATTGCCATGAAGGAATCTGGTGGTGGCAATGCAGTCAAAGAATCGACCCATAATGCCTGGGGCTGGGAAAATGGTCGAACCGTCTTTCCATCGTGGGAAGCAGCTATCGATACTGTTGCCAGGACTCTCAAAACAAAATACGTGGATAAAGGACTTGTGACACCCGACGAAATTATGCTTGTCTACGCTCCGCCACAAATCCACACGGGTGGCAAGTGGGCAAGAGACATCAACCACTTCTTCGAAAAACTCACCACTTTGTAATACAATTCCCTTGCATGGACCTTCGACTTTCCCTTGCGATAATAATGGGCAAAATCATTTCCTTCCTAAACAAACTCACGGGCAGTGGCGCAACAGCCGCGCCCGGTCTCTATGCCCTCAAAATCGATCCGCACCTTGTCAAAAAGCTAACCAAAAAACTTAGGTACGGCAATATCATCATCTCCGGCACAAATGGTAAAACTACGACTGCGAGGCTGACTTCTGACATAGTCTCTACTAAATTTAGAGTTGTTCACAATCGCCAAGGTTCGAATCTCTTGCGCGGCATCGCCTCAACACTGATCTCCTCCTCATCGCTTACAGGACAGAACCCTGCAAATCTTGGCATCTGGGAGGTAGATGAAGCCACTTTGCCCCAAGCACTGGAAAATATCGAGCCACAGATAATTGCCCTTTTAAATTTGTTCCGTGATCAGCTGGATAGATATGGGGAGGTTGACAGCATCAGAAAAAAATGGCAAACAGGCTTATTATCGCATGGACGAGGAACAACCCTGATTCTCAATGCAGATGATCCAGGTATTAGCTATCTCGGCAAATTTTTTAAAGGTAAAATCATCTATTTCGGCATTGGGGAAAAAAAGTTAAACTTACCGGAAATATCACAAGTAGCCGATGTCAAACACTGCCTCAATTGCGGCCAAAAGCTTAATTATTCAACCACTCTATCTTCGCACCTCGGCCACTACACTTGCCCAAAATGCCGTTTCAAACGACCTAAACCGGATATTTCTGCATCAAACCTTAAATTTAATAGTAACTTCTCAACCTCGATAAAGTTAACTGTCAACGGTCAACTGCTTTTCGAAAGATATCGAGACCTAACTGTCAACTACTCGTTGCCTGGACTCTATAACGTATATAACGTCCTTGCAGCTGTTGCTATCGCAGATCAACTAAAAATCGACCATACAAAAATCCGCCAAAATTTAGAAAGCTTTTCTGCCGCATTCGGTCGTTTTCAGAAGGTAACAATCCAAGGTAAGTCAGCGGCAATCTTTTTAATCAAAAATCCGACAGGAGCAAACGAAGTTTTAAGGATCTTATCTCAAAAGCAAAACATGAGCATTCTCGCGATCTTAAACGATAAAATTGCCGACGGCCGCGATGTTTCTTGGATTTGGGACACAAACTGGGAAATACTGACCACAAAAATTAAAAGAATCTCAGTTAGTGGCACAAGAGCCTGGGACTTAGCCACAAGGATAAAGTATGCGGGAATGAAAATGAGTAAAAATAATGTTTACGAAAACATAGATTACTCAATTACAAAATCTATAGGTAATTTGAGTACTATTGATACTCTCATAATACTTCCGACGTATACGGCGATGCTTGAAGTCCAAAAGTCTTTGGCAAGGCTTGGAGGTCAAAAATGGCACAAAGATTAAATCCATTAATATGAAATATGCACTTAATATCTGTCATCTTTACCCTGATCTGATGGATACTTATGGAGATCGCGGCAATATCATCACACTTGTTAAAAGGTGCCAGTGGCGGGGAATTAAAACGACCTTAAATCATATATCAGTAGGGGATAAACTCGATCCCGAAAAACACGACATTTACTTCTTCGGAGGTGGCCAAGATCGTCAGCAAATGATTGTCGGCCGCGATCTGCAAAAAAAGGCTAAAGACCTAAAAAAAGCCATTGAACAGAGTTCAACCCTGTTGGCGATTTGTGGAGGCTACCAGCTCCTGCAAAACTATTTTAAAACTTTAGATGGCACAATGATTAAAGGTATAGGTTTATTTGATGCTCATACCCTTGGATCCACAACCCGCATGATCCAAAACCTCTTAGTTGAAATAAATTCAGAATTGTACTCAGACATTACAGAGATTTATCCGTCAACTGTAAACCGTGAACTGTTAACTAGCCTCATCGGTTTTGAAAATCACAGTGGTAAAACTTACCTGGACAAAGGACTAAAGCCGTTAGGTAAAGTAATTAAAGGCGCCGGCAACAATGGTGAGGATAAAACAGAAGGAGCAGTTTACAAAAATGCCTTCGGCTGCTATCTTCATGGCTCACTTCTGCCTAAAAATCCCCATTTCGCAGACTA
>JBBTZR010000036.1:6792-14759 GCA_038078475.1 Patescibacteria group bacterium | reverse complement strand
AAATTTCTCGGCACTTCTGCAGGCTGGCCACTACCAAGGCTAGGATGTCATTGCGAAATATGCACCTCACGCGATCCCAAAGACAAACGTACTCGAACCCAACTACTCGTAAACGACTCAATACTCCTCGATGCAGGACCCAACACCTATGAACACCTCAAGAATGAAGACCCCAGAAAGATCAAGGCAATTTTAATATCTCATGAACACCCTGATCACACCATGGGCTTCTGGGATTTGTCTCACATTTATAACGGCTATAACCCCATCGATGTCTATCTCACGCTGCCACTCGTTGCGCCTGTCAGACGATACATCGGCCCAGAAGGCCAACATTTAAAAATCAAGATCGTCAAACCTAACGACCCTTTCTACATTGACCATGTTAAGATCGAATATTTCCCAGTTATTCACGGCAGAACTCCGGCTTTTGGAATAAAACTCAAAGAGAGCAAGATTTTTGTCTATATCACAGATTTCAATAGGATACTCCCTTCACAAGAGAAAACAGTCAAGCATGCCGACTATTGGGCAATAGATGGCTCAAGCCTTGGGAAAATAGGGCAGGGTCCCGGACACATCTCTATTCAGGACGGAATCCGAATCGCTAAAAAATACAGAATCAAACACACCTACTTCATCCATATCGGCCATAAAACCGGCACTCATAAATTCTTGGAGAAATATTTGAAGGGAAACGCCGGCAGAAATTTCCATATCGCCTACGATGGCCTAGAGCTTAACCTCTAAAAATCCTCAATAAGCGACTTGATTCTATCCTATAACATGTGTATAATTTGCTTCTGTGAAATTTTGGAAAAAGAAATTCGCAAAAATTCGCTTGCCCAAACATCCAAACGAAAAGCTAATCTTAGCGCTTCTTGTAATTCTCCTTGGAATTTTTTTATTGACCCGCGGTGCTCAAGGACCAAACCAAGTCCAAACAACCAGGGTACAAAAGAAAACCATAACTTCGGAAATTTCCGCCTCAGGAAGCGTCAAGTCACAAACGTCATCAACTCTTAAATCCGCAAGTTCAGGTAAAATAGCTTGGATAGGGGTCGAAGAAGGAGACTATGTTCGCAGGAATCAAGCCATAGCTTCTTTGGAGAAAGAACCATTCTTAGTAAATCTCCGCCGAGCCCAACAGGATGTCAATGCCGCCGATGCTATCCTTTCTCAAGTTTATGACGAACAAAAGAAGCAAACTGCAGCCGAAAACTTCGATCAAAAAATTCGAAGGACAAACGCCGAAACCGCCAAAAACAAAGCTTATGACGCTATGATAAAAGCAGAGTTTGATCTTGCTCACTCAATAATTTATTCTCCACAGGCCGGAATTATCACAAACTTAAGGTTTATTGTTGGCGAGGAAGTAGGCCCCTCATCGGAGATTGCCCAAGTTCACGATCTGAAAAAGCTAAAATTTGTGGCAGAAGTTGATGAAACAGATATAGCCAAAGTCCAGGTTGGCCAAGGCGTAAAAATCACGCTCGATGCTTATCCCGATCAAACGATAGATACCACAGTTGGTGAAATTTTACCGGTTGCCACAACCACCGAGACCGGTGCCACGATCTTTAAAATAACCGCGAGAGTTCCCGACGAAAATACCTATATTGGAGCCCAGCGACAATATAAGCTCTCTTACTACATTGGTATGAACGGACAAGCGCAAATTATTGTTGAAGAAAAAACAAACGCCCTGGTGATTCCTATCGATGCAATCACCGACGATAAATACGTCCGAGTAAAAGTCGCGCCAACCTACGTACAAAAAGAGATCAAAACAGGCATCCAGTCGGATAATGAAATAGAAATCATCGAAGGCCTTTTGGAAGAGGAAGAAGTTGTCACGTCTGGCTTTGAAGAATCCCAAAGGCGCAGCCTTTTCCAAAGGATCCTGGGAAGATAAATGTCCAACCTCCTATCTGCTAAAAACCTCACCAAAATCTATGGCCAAGAGCCTAACCAAACAATTGCTCTGGATGGTGTTTCCATAAATATCAAAAAGGGTGAATTTGTGGCTATTGTTGGCCCTTCCGGATCGGGTAAATCAACACTGATGCATATCTTGGGATGCCTCGACAAACCAACAAATGGCCAGTATATATTTGGCGGGAAAGAAGTTTCCCAACTTTCGGATAGTGAACTCGCCAAAATCAGAAACGAGGAAATTGGTTTTGTTTTTCAATTCTTTAACCTCTTACCTAGAACTTCAGCCTTGAAAAATGCCGAGCTTCCATTAGTTTATTCAAACACACCTAAAAACAAAAGGACGGCAATTGCCACAAAGCTTCTTGAGAAGGTCGGTCTTGGCGATAAACTCAACTCAACCGGCGCCGAACTTTCCGGAGGACAGCAACAAAGAGTTGCCATTGCTCGCGCTCTTGTCAATGATCCCTCGGTGATCTTTGCCGACGAACCAACCGGCAACCTTGACTCCAAATCATCAGCCCAAATCATGGAAATTTTTAAAAAGTTGAATCGAGAAGACAGAACCATCGTCATAATTACCCACGAGCGAGACATAGCCCTAAACGCCAAACGTATAATCACTACCCACGACGGCAAAATCATTAGCGACAAAAAGGTTAGGTAATAGTTATGGACCAATTCGAGATTTTAAACTCGGCTATTGTTGCTATTAGAACCAACAAACTCAGGTCCGGCCTAACTGCCTTAGGCATCGTCATTGGCGTTGCCTCCGTTATCCTTTTAATCTCCATCGGTTCGGGGCTAAGAAATTACATCACGGGCCAATTCGAACAGCTTGGCTCAAATCTCTTATTTGTCATACCCGGACAAATCGGAGCCGGCGGTCGCGGTCCCGGAGGAGCCACAATCAACAAGCTAACCACTAAACATGTTGAGCGAATCAAAAGAGAAGTTAAAGACTTAGACGGGGTAGTACCAACTATGCAGCAATTTACCACTATCAAATATCGCAATCTTACTCTCGAAAACGTTACCATTGTCGGTTCGACGGAAGAGTTCGCCCAAGTTGTCAACAGACCCGTCACAAGCGGTGAGTTTTTTGACAAATCACAAGCGCAATCGGGCAAAAAAGTCGCCGCCGTTGGCAAAACAATTGTTGATGAACTTTTCCAAGGGGAAAATCCAATCGCCAAAAAAATTGACATCAAAGGTCAAAAATACACTGTCGTCGGAACCTTAAAAGAACAGGGGTCGACTTTCGGTTTTGATCAGGACAATACGGTTGTTATTCCATTTATCGCTGCTCAAAAACAATTCGGCACAACTCAAGTCAACAACATCTATGCCAAAGCCGAAAATCAAGAGAGCGTTGCCAGGGTCCGAGGAGAAATAGAAACTGCACTTTTGAAAGATTTAGAAGAAGAGGATTTTTCGGTGATGACTGCCGAGCAAACACTCTCAACAATTCAGGGAATTCTGGGGGCAATCTCTGTCAGTCTTGCCGGTATCGCTGCCATTTCTCTTTTGGTCGGAGGCATAGGTGTTTCCAATATCATGCTGGTCTCAGTCACCGAAAGGACTAGAGAGATCGGACTGCGAAAAGCAGTCGGAGCCAGATCGACAGATATTCTCTCCCAATTTTTAACAGAAGCGGTGGCCTTAACTGTTCTAGGGGGCATAATTGGTTTGATTTTAGCCAGTGTGGCAACCCTGATAATTGCCAGGTTTATACCGGCCACAATCACTGTCTGGTCTATTATTATTTCTTTCGGTTTCTCGACGCTGGTTGGTGTCGTCTTTGGAGTCGCACCGGCAATTCGCGCTGCCAGACTCGAACCTATTGTTGCCCTGCGACATGAGTAAGATTACAATAATTGGTAATGCCCCCAAAACCGTTCATTGTAAATGGTAAATCGCCAGTAGCAATACTGTTCTTTTTTTTACTAATCTATTCACTACTGGCTATGCACTATTCACTGGCGCAGTCTCCTACGCCGCCGTCTGCGCTCGAGAAAGCTCAAAATGATTATAATTTCCAGTACAGCAAATACCGCGATGCTCAAGAAAAATATATAACTGCCCGTTCCTCTTATTTTTTATTTAAAACTGCGACTGCCAAAAATGATGCATTTGTGGCCACCAAAAATCATCTGGACCAAGTTGTCAAGCTCTATGTCACCTTTGGCTACCTAACTCGCGAGTATATCAACAGCTTTAACTGGGGGAATTTCAATGACCAGAAAATTAAATCTATTTCAATTCTAGACAACCAGACCGCAACTCTAACCTCTTTTCAACAACAAATCGCCGCGACTATTACTCTAGAACAGTTACCTCCTATTGCCGCTGATCTCAAAACATATCTCGAGGGCGAATTCGCCAGCAAGCACAATAAAGTTCTATCGTCACTTGAAATCGGTGAAGCAGAATCCACGCTGGATGACTTCAATTCTCTGGCCGGGGTTTTGGATCAAGTCGTCGTTTTTAAATTGAGATCGGGGGGGACCAAATCAATTCTGGCCAATTGGACATCCGAGATCAAAAACATCAGAGTTAATACCCAGAAAGCAATCACAGAAGCAAAAAACCTAAACTCACAAACCCGCCAAGATCAAGCAAAGGAAGGAGAACTTGACGCAATAATCAGAACCACCGAGAAGGCCAAAAGTGAGCTCAAGCGCTCAAAACCTCTCTTTGAAGAGGTAATCAGAATTATATGAAAGAAGAAGAATTTGGTCCGATAGAACAAGAAATAACCAAAGAAGAAATTCCCCAAAAAACAGCCGGTGCTGGACCTAAATCACCGCCTAAAATTAACTTCGCCAAAATTTTACAAGTTGCCCTAAATATCCTGAAAGGTTTCAGGCGACCAAAAATTGTCACCTTGATTATCCTAGTAGGAATTGGAGTCTTAGTCTTTTTAGTTCTCTCGCTCCTGACAGTCAAAGAAGAAAGGGAAGTAACAAAACCACAGTTTCAAGAAACAAAAACTCCACCATCTCCAACATCTGACGCGAGCGTAGCCAATATTGCCCAAAGGGTAGAAACTTATGGTAAAAAAGTCGCAGCGCTGGACAACTTCAAGAAAAAGCTTACCAAGCCTATAGTCGATCTTGAAATTGACTTTGAGGAAGAGTAGAATATAGCTGTCATGAAACCTACACAAGCTGTTAAAGCCGCCGCGCGGATAGGCTGGGATGCACTAGAGGACATCGCTCTTGAAAAAACTACCAAGCCAGTAATCTCTGAAATCGGCAATGAACTTGGCACCTTCTTAGGTGCTAGACTTGGCCGGAACCCTCAAGCCATCGCCCAAGAAGACTTGCAACGAGCCAGAGACGAAAAGGAAATCCAGAAAAACCAAGAAGAAGATAAAAAGAAATCAGGCGAGCAAATACAAGCAATTCGCCAAGAGTATCGGCTGTACGAGGTAAGCTCTCAAAAAGAACAAAGACAGCTCCAGAGCGAGGTTTACCAGATGCAGAGCGAAGTTGCCAAACTTGCCAAAGCGGCCGGTGTTGAAACCAAAGCCCATCTGGAGCAAATGCCTAAAAAAATCGGAGTTCTCGATATCAAAAGGCTTACGACCATCATCAGATTTCTAAGAATCAAAGCCGAGGAATCAAAAAGCGCTAAAGACTTGGTAGCCCAACGCACCAATGCCAAACCACCAACCGGCATGCTTGCCTGGGTCTCCGGCAAGCAAATGAAAATCCACGAACAAGGTACATTACAGTTACAAGGATAAGTTATGTTAATGTAATGTAATGTACCCTGAGCGCAATCGAAGGGGAACTCTGCAACTTCAGGGTTAAAATTATCGCCTATTTTTGGTAAAATTCTAGAGCACAGGGCTCATAGCTCAGTTGGTTAGAGCGTCACATTGACATTGTGGAGGTCAGAGGTTCGAGTCCTCTTGAGCCCACCAGTTTTCTTGCTCCCTTCAGGATTTTCCCTTACAATAAATTTGTGGACGAAAAAGAAAAGACCGTAAGCCCTGAGGAAACTCGAAGGGTTATTGAAAAACGCTACATTGAGGTAAATCCATCTGCCAGACTTCGATTTTTGTACGGACTTTTAGGCGGCATCGGCTGGGGCATCGGACTCTCAATCGGCACCGCGGCAATTCTCTACCTGATCGGTTTTGTTGTCTCCAAAATCGATTTTATCCCCGTACTTGGCCAGTTCCTCGCGGAAGTTATAAAATCCACCCAAGGCGATCTCAACACAAGATGAACAAAACCCTTAAAGATCATCGCGAAATCGGCCGCGAGCTGGACCTTTTTATGATGCACGAATACGCTCCGGGAGCCGCCTTTTGGCTCCCCAAAGGCTGGACACTTTACAAAACTCTCATCGAGTTCATCCGCTCCAAAATTGAACCTTATGGTTACCAGGAAATCTCAACACCAGTGATGATCAAAAGCAAACTCTATCAAGAGTCCGGGCACTGGCAACACTTCCGAGAAAATATCTTCAACCTAAAAATAGAAAACGAGGACTATTCGCTAAAACCCATGAATTGTCCAGAAGCCGCCTTAATTTTCCGATCCAAAACGCGAAGTTACAACGACTTACCACTGCGACTTAGCGAATTTGGTATCTTGCACAGAAACGAGCTCTCGGGAGTTTTAGGGGGACTTTTACGCGTTAGGCAATTTGTGATCGATGATGCCCATCTCTTTGTGCGACCGGACCAGATTCAGGAAGAGATCAACAAACTCCTCAAGCTTGTCACTGGTGTTTACCAATCTTTAGGATTTGCACCACGTTTTTATTTGGCTACCAAACCAGATAAGGCTATGGGCGACACCAAGACCTGGAAAGAAGCCGAAAGCGATCTCGAAAAAGCTCTCAAAGACGCCAAGGTAGATTTTGAGATCAAACCCAAAGATGGCACTTTTTATGGTCCAAAAATTGATATTCACATTTATGATTCACAAGACAGAGATTGGCAGTTGGCTACTATTCAACTCGATTTTCAAATTCCCGAAAAAATGAGGTTGGGTTACGTTGATCGTGATGGCTCCAAAAAACAACCGGTGATGATCCACCGGGCAATCACCGGTTCCCTAGAAAGATTCATTGGCATTTTAATTGAGCATTTCCAGGGTGCCTTTCCGGTTTGGCTCTCACCGGTACAAGCCATAGTTTTGCCGCTCTCCGATAAATTCCACGTTTATGCTCGCGGAATTGCCACCGATTTAAAATCCGTAGGTATCAGAGTCGAGGTGAACGCAAGAAACGAAACCTTGCAAGCTAAAATCCGAGACGCGACCCTCCAAAAAATTCCATATCTTTTAGTAGTAGGTGAGAAAGAAGAAAAGGCACAAACCGTTGCCCTCAGAACTCGCGACGGCCGCGATCATCGACAAATGAAAATTGACCAGTTTAAACAAAAAATTCTCGCTGAGATTGAAAACAAATCCTGATACATGATAAGATTTTGCCTGTTTGATATCAGCTAAATGGAGGTCTGCTGTCAAAAAATTTTTTAAACTAAATCATCAAATAAACGCACCCGAGGTACGAGTTATTGCTCATGACGGGAAACAGATTGGAATTTTGTCAATTGCCGAAGCTCTAAAGCGGGCCCAAGAGAAACAACTTGATTTAGTTGAAATCGCACCAGATGCCAAACCTCCTGTTGTTAAAATAATTGAATTCAAGAAGTTTAAGTACTTAGAGGAGAAGAAAGAGAAAGAAGCCAGAAAACACGCTAAGCAAACAGAGCTTAAAGAGGTCCGTTTTTCGCCCTTTATAGGAGAACACGATTACAGGACTGCCACCGAGAAAGTCAAGAGATTCTTAGAGGAAGGTAATTTAGTCAAAGTATCCATAGTTTTCTTAGGCAGACAAATGGCCCATCAAGAATTTGGACCCAAACTGCTTGAACGCATCATGTCCACTCTTAGTGGAATCGGGCAACTGGAGCGGGAACCTAGATTTGAAGGCCGAAGGTACGTTACACTTGTCAAACCAGCAAAAGGAGCGATAAGAAATGAAAGTAAAAACCAAAAAAGCAGCAG
>JBBTZR010000036.1:0-6692 GCA_038078475.1 Patescibacteria group bacterium | reverse complement strand
AAACGCGGAGTTACATCACACAGACGACACAAAAGGCTACTTGCACGGGCCCGCGGCTTTCGTGGTGGCAGGTCAAAGCTCATCAAACAAGCTCGCGAGGCCGTCATCCACGCCGGGGCCGACGCTTACCGCGGCCGCAAGGAGAAGAAACGCACCATGCGCGCGCTCTGGATTACCAGAATCAACGCCGCGCTTGTTCCACACAATATTTCTTATAGTCAATTCATTGGTAAATTAAAATCCAAAAAGATCGACCTTGACCGCAAAATTCTTTCACAAATTGCAATTGAAGATCCCAGGGCCTTCGAACAAATCGTCAAAAAGGTAATTTAAGCAGGGCAGAGCCCTGTAATTGACAAACAATTTGCCGCTTGTTATATAATTTCATCCAACCTCTCGTTCTTGAAGCATTTTTCAAGTTCGAGAGGTTTTTTGTGAATTTCATCTCTTAAATGCTAAAATTTCACCAATGAACTTGCAGATTAAAAAAGCTTTGGAGAAAGCCAAAGCTAAAATCGAATCAACGAAAACCGTCAAAGAGCTCGAACAAACTTACGTTGAAATCTTTGGCAAAAATGGACTTTTAACCCAACTCACAAAATCAATCAAAGACATTAAACCCAAAGACCGCGCAAAATTTGGGCAATCAGTCAATGCAATTAAAAAAGAAATCGAAGCAGCTCTGGCGAAAAAGCGTTCGTCGTTGGACGTTTTGCGTTCAGCAGCCCTAATCGACATCACTGCTCCCGGCAAAAAGCAGCAAATCGGACATCTCCATTTGGTCTCCCAAGCTATAGAAGAAATCGTCGATATTTTCAAAAAGCTCGGATTTTCTCTCCAAAGTTACCCGGAAGTCGATTGGGACTGGTACGTGTTCGAATCTTTAAATATACCCAAGGACCATCCGGCACGTGACGAATGGGAAACCTTCCTCGTCAAAAGCACAGCGAAACCACATTATGGTTCACTCGTACTCACCCCTCATACTTCAAATGGCCAAGTACGGGAAATGGAAAGAGTCAAAACGCCACCTGTGAGGATGATCAATATTGCTCGCTGCTACCGACGTCAAATCGATGTCTCCCATACTCCAATGTTTCATCAGTTCGAAGGAATGTTGATCGATAAAAATGTCTCCATTGGCGACCTTAAAGGTACCTTCGATTATTTCACTTCGCGCTTTTTCGGACCAAAAAGAGTTACACGACTGCGTCCGCATCATTTCCGCTTCACCGAGCCATCATTTGAAGTGGATATAACTTGTGGCGTCTGTCTTGGCCACGGCTGCCGAATTTGTAAAGCCGGCTGGCTGGAACTTGGAGGAGCAGGTATGGTCCACCCCAAAGTTCTTGAAACCGGCAAAATCGACTCTAAACGTTACACCGCCTTCGCCTTTGGCTGGGGAATTGAACGAACTATAGCCATGAAGACCGATATCGGTGACATCAGGCTCTTATACCAAAACGACCTCAGATTTTTAGAGCAGTTTTAAAGAGAAAATTTCTATGATATGAACATGCGTGTTCCTGTTTCTTGGCTTCGCGAATATCTAAAAACCGATGTGGCGGCCAAAACAATCGCTCAGTATCTAACCACCTCCGGCCCTTCAGTTGAGCGAATTGAAAAAGACGGCCAAGATTTAATTTTCGACATCGAAGTCACCACCAACAGGCCTGACGCCTTCTCAATCTATGGCTTGGCGCGCGAAGCTCATGCCATTCTCAAGTCTTATAGCCAAAAATCCCAGCTGCTGACGCCAAAAGGTTTGCAAACAAACTTGAGGCCCGATACCAACTATCAACTACCGGTCGAGGTCATTATAAAAGACAAAAATCTCTGCCCGCGGTTCACTGCCATCGTTATCGACAACGTCAAAATTAAACCTTCGCCAGCAATCATCAAAAATCGTCTGGAAAAATGCGGCATCCGCGCCATCAATAACATTGTCGATATCGCCAATTACGTTATGATCGAACTTGGTCAACCAATGCACACTTTTGACTACGACAAAATCAAAAGGGCAAGAATGGTCTTGCGAGAAACCAAAGCTGGCGAAAAAATCAAAACCCTCGACGGTAAACTTCGCAAACTCCCTAACGGCGCCATTGTTATAGAGGACGGCGAAAGACTCATCGATTTATGCGGCATTATGGGAGGCAAAAACTCGGCTGTTTCCTCAAGGACCAAAAGGGTAGTCATGTTTGTCCAATCCTACAACCCCACAAAAATTAGAAAAACAACCCAGGCCCTAGCGTTTAGAACCGAAGCAGCAGCTCGTTTTGAAAAAGGCGTTGATCTTGAAGGTATCTTACCGGCGCTAGGTCGCTCGATCTTTCTGGCTAAACTTACTGCCGGCGCCAAAATTGCCTCAGAGTTAGTGGATATCTATCCCAGTCCTCAAAAGAAAAAACCAATCACTCTAAGTCTAGAAAAGTTAAATAAATACTTAGGCCTAACAATTCCTTCCTCAAAAGCACAAAGCATCCTTACATCGCTAGGCTTTGCGACAACCTCAACCGCCCAAACTATAACTGCCACGCCCCCATCTTGGCGTACTACCGATTGCCAGATTGAAGAAGACTTAATTGAAGAAATCGCCAGAATCTACGGGTACCATAATCTTCCATCAAAACTGCCTAAGGGTCAAATCCCAGACAGGGAAGATTCGATCTTAACCCGCGTCATAGAACTAAAAAAATCTTTGAAATTTCAAGGCCTAACAGAAATTTTGACCTATTCGATCATTTCCAGAAAGTTTTTGGAGTTAACCGAAACCGCCGAAAAAGACGCTGTCGAACTTGCCAATCCTCTGACCGAGCAGTGGCAATTTATGCGGCCGACTCTTTTAGTATCTCTGGCCGATGTCATAGCCAAGAATCAAAACCTGAGACCAAACATTAAAATCTTCGAAGTAGCCAAGACATACGAACAAGTAGAATCAGACTTACCAAAACAAGACTTAAAGCTGTCTGTAGCTCTCTCAGGAGCCAGTTTTTACGATATTAAAGGGTTAGTCGAAAATGTTTTGGAAATATTAAACCTTGAGGCAAAATTTGAAAAACCAAAGCAAAATCCTCTTTTCGTAAAAGAATTTTCTGCTCAAATTAAAGTCGGCGATATTGAAGTAGGTGTTCTTGGACTGCTTAGCCATAAGATCAGAGGCTACTTTGACTTTAAGTATCCTGCAGTTGCGGCGGAAATAAACTTAACTACTCTCTTCCAGTTACCGGCAACACGCAAGACTTACAAACCCGTTCCCAAATATCCTCCGGTCATCGAAGACATCTCGGCTATTTTTGACCAAAAAACCACAGTCGCCGAAATCACCTCTAGCGTCAAAAAGCTAGGCGATCCGCTGGTTAAACAGGTTGAAATAATCGATATCTATCAGGACCCAAAGCTTGGTAAAAACAAAAAGTCAGTAACGCTGCGCTTAACCTACCAAAAGCCAACCGAAACCCCCCTACAAGAAGAAGTTACTCGTTTTAAGAACATCATCATTCGTGAACTCGAACGTCTCTTTAAGGCACAGATCAGAAAGTAGCCTAGAGTTTACATAATTTTTATGAAAAACGCTAGAGTTAACTTCACGGAAGTTTTCATAGTGGCGCGATTGGCCACAAAATCCAAAAAGGAAGATTGCCCAATTAAAGAAGAAATCTGGCAAAATCAATATATTTTTGAAGAATTTAGATAAAATTTTGGGAAATCAGACTTGTTTTTTGTAAAAATCACACAAAAAACAGCGGTTTGGCGCTGTTTCTCGAAATCTTGTGAAAATTTAGATAAGATAATTATATATGAATCCGACGCTTTTGACAAGATAGCAAAAAGGGTATCCCAGAGTATTAATCTTCCCAAGGTTCACCGACTGCGATTTCGATCTCGCGGATGTGGTCTTTTCCGACCTCATTGACAGCTCTTACCTTAATCTTGTGCTTACCCTTGTTTAATTCGCTGAAGGAATAGTTGAACTTATACGTCCCGCTGTCATCGGTTTTGGTGTCCTTTAGTGTTCCGTCAACGGAAAACTCCACTTTAGTAATTTTACTGCCACTTCGCACCACTGCCTCAGTCTCAAACGAAAAATCTACCTGACTCTTTTCCCCGGGCTTCTTGATATCGACATTGATACTCTCCGGGTTAGCAGTTGGCTCATTCTTGAGCTCGGAGGGAGGACGATATTTCTCATCACCTTGACCTTGCGCCCAAGCATCAATGCCTTCTTGCCAGCGATTGCGACCGTCTGTTGAAACCGGATCGAACTCCACAAAAACGTAGTACTCGCGGCCATCTAATGTTTTTTGCACCAAACAATCTCGAGTAGGCTCCGTTCCCTTGATAAAGTACTCACTTCTTTTAGGAAAATCACGGCAAGGAAGACCGCCACCAAAAGCATCAATCTCGCGAGCCTCCACATTGTCCGGCTTGATGAAACCTTCATCCTTCTGGTCGGCAAGCACCTCCCGCATAACCCTATTCCAAATTGGTGTTGCGCCAGTGACGCCGGAAGCAATTTTGGCATCCATTTCAGAATTATCATTATTACCAACCCAGGCCCCGACTACTCGAGTTTTAGTGTAACCAACAGCCCAATTGTCACGCTTATCATCTGTGGTTCCAGTTTTAACCGCCACGGTCTTACCAGGAATAACCAGTCCTGAGGCAGGGCCAAACACCGCACTTCTGGCGTTGTTGTCCGAAAGAATATGGGACACCAGAAACGTCACGTCTCGGCCGATAACTTCCCTGCCCACATCTTCTTCGAACTCCTCAAGAACCTTACCGCCCCGATCTTCCACTTTTAAAATTGGCGCAATTTCCCGATGGACACCTTCTGAGGCCAAAGTTGCATAACCATTCACGAGCTCGAGTAGCCTAACCTCACCGCCCCCTAGTGTCACGGAAAGCCCGAAACGACTCAAATTCTCATCGGTGGGCTCAAGAGTAGTCAGCCCACTATCATAGGCTGTTCTCAGCATGTTTTTAACCCCCACCAAGGCCAGCATCTTCACAGCCGGAATATTTATTGAATTCCCAAGCGCAAACCTCACCTGTTGCGGCCCCCGATGTTTCCCATCGTAATTGGCCGGTTTGTACATCGGTTGACCCTCGCCGCCCGGAAATTCGGTTGGTACATCCATTAATATATATGCGGGTGTGTAACCGGCTTTAAAGGCCGTAGCGTAAGTGAAAGGTTTAAGGGCAGAACCCGGTTGTCGCAGCGAAAGCGCCACATTGACCTGACCGTCGTAATCTTTGGCAAAATAGTCTTTGGAGCCAACCATGGCCAGTATTTGACCGGTTTTCGGATCCATGACTACCACCGCACCGTTGCCAACCTTAAGATTCTTCACTTTTTCAACCTCCTCGGCCACAATTTGCTGTACTTTTTCTTGGAGCGCGAGATCAAGAGAAGTTGTAACTTTAAGGCCACCTTGCTCAACTAATTTTTCCCCATATTTGTTGTCCAGAATCTCCCTTATGTAAAAAACAAAATGGGGGGCCAAAATCCCTTGATCGTCAGGAGAAAACTGCACATCACCAATCTCGGCAACCATAGCCTCTTCTTGCTCACGGGTTATGTAATCATCCTCCCGCATCCGTCTGGCCACATCTTCTGCTCGCAAGATATAAGCCTTGGGATTCGTTCCGTATGGCGAGTAAAAAGAAGGTCGTTGCGGAAATCCTGCCAAGATTACCGCTTCTGTTAATGTTAAATCTTTGGCCTCCTTATCAAAATAGGTTTGGGCTGCTGCCTCGACTCCCCAAGCAGTACCGCCGTAAGGCACTTCATTGAGATAGATCTGCAATATCTCATCTTTGGTGTATTTCCTCTCGACCTGAATAGCCAGAATAAACTCCTTAATTTTGCGCGCGAGTGTCCGTTCCGGAGAAAGAAGCGCATTTTTGACAACCTGTTGGGTGATTGTCGAACCACCTTGCAGTCGCTGGAAGAACAAAATATTGAAAACTGCGCGACCAATCCCCAGCGGTGAAAATCCTTGATGCTTGTAAAAATCCTTATCCTCAATAGCGATTGTGGCCTGTTTGACATATGGCGGCAATTCGTTCCACTTCACAAGCGCCCGGTTCTTGTCTCCGAAAATGTCATACAGCAGTTTGCCGTTTCTGTCGTAAATCTTGGTTGAAAGAGACGCATCACGAGCTGTCAATTTGGTAGGGGAGGGCAGATCTTTGGCAAAAATCACCAAAGAGAAAATCGTGAAGAGAATAAGTCCAATAAGGCCAACAAATGCCAGAGTTGAAACCAGCCCAAAAAACCTAATCCAGAATCTGCGACTCCTGAAGCGCTGGTTAGTTAAGAAAGGGTGATCTGTCTGTGCCTTCGGGGAAAGTCTGGTAAGCCTTGAGGTAAATCTCCTGGCTCCCTCACGAGAACTATAAAATTTCATATTTAGAAAACTTCCTTAATTTCTTTTAATAATTTTAGTTTTATAAAAATATCAGAAACCTTCCACTAATTTTTCTTAAGTACAATAAAATTAAAGGTTTGCTGATATAAAAAATCGGCAAATTCAATTATATCTTAATTTTGCTTTAAGCAAAATTAAGATACGTCACCCTCAAGATAATTGCCTCAACAGGACCTAAAGTGTAATATACTTTAAAAAGTAGAGAAGTTTTACTTCGTAAAAGAGAAGTTTTACTTCGTAAAAGAGAAGTTTTAC
>JBBTZR010000035.1:0-15464 GCA_038078475.1 Patescibacteria group bacterium | reverse complement strand
CTTTTGCGATTTTAATTCCAATGCAGATCCATGGATTTTTAAAAGTCTTCACTACTTTGGGGCAACCGAAGGTCGCGGAATTAGGTTCAAAAAATTTGAAACGGGGGCTGGTATTTAAAAGTTTCCAATTGGAGATAATCGTAATAGCGATAGTTGCTGCTTATATTATTGCCGCACCGACGATTTTTAAAATTCTTTACCCAGGATATACCGAGGAAGCTGTTGTTCTTTCGCAGATATTCTCTGTCAGTCTTTTGTATTATCCCGGGAATGTTTTGGCGCTTCTATTCTTGAGAGAGCGACAAACCAAACCGGTTTACCAAATAAACGTCCTTTATGCTTTTTCAACTATAACCGCTCTGACGATACTGGTACCTACTTTTGGCCTCATCGGTGCAGTTTTGGCAAAAATAATAGTCAGGTTTTTACAAGCCGGAACCCAAATATACCTATTTAAGAGATATTTGAAAGGAGGGTGAGCTCATTTCTTTTTGGCTACTAAAATGATTGGGGTTTGTGCCTTGAGTAAACTGGCCATATGAGCCGCGAGTTTTAAAAGTTTAATTGAATCCAAAATTCTCAGAATTTTCTTTGCGGATCCTAGAGTTCCACCAGAAATCGAAAGGTTCTGGACCTTTTGAATAAACAGCTCATTACCCCACCCGTGAACTTTAAGCGGTAAATTTATAATATATCTTTCTAAAGTCACCTGATTTACCAGTTGATACTCTGAAAGAGCATAAGGTTTTTTGCTCCAAAGACGAACATATATCTTTGCCAGAAATTTTGGCAAATAAGGGATCCAAAATATACCATAGTGCCCTTCCCAAAACGAACCATAATTAGGAACTACTATATAAAGATAGCCCCCGGGCTTTAAGACTCGGGTTGATTCTGATAGTACTTTTTTAACGTCTCGAACGTGTTCAAGGGTGTAAAGCGAGGCGACTACGTCAAAAGTATTGTCCTTGTACGGCAAGCTTTCACCTTCTGCATTTTTAACAACTTTTTGTGAAAAACCGGATCTTTTTAAGATTTCTTTTGAGAGTTTTAAGGTAAATTTATAAAATTCTTGATTAGCGGGTTCGATGCCTTCGGCCTTGATACCGTTCTTAAGACAGAGCACTAGAAACAAACCATAGCCACAGCCAATCTCCAGTAACTTTTTACCCTCAGGAGGACCAAGAAGGCTAATCATCTCATCATAAAATTCTTGCGAGCGACTCCAGGAAAGAAGTGCCTCTGCTGTTTCTTTTGGGGATCTTTTTGTAGAACGTGCGAGAGTTTTTGAGACGTGAATGGCAAGCCTTTTTTCGATATCGGAAAGATCTGGATACATAGGGATAATTATAGCGGATTTTAAGTTATAGTCGCTTCACTCCTGTAACCTTGCGGGGGTTATAATTAACTGGTGAAAAGGTATTGTTTGCAATCCCGGGGAATTCTTCATTTTTAAAACCGTCACTTGTATCCTTTTAGCAGTTTTGTTGGGATAGAAATATCGACTTAGGAATTGCGAAACTATAGAAAACTCTAATAGCTCGAAATAATTTTGAAGATAGTTTTCAAGCGGTCTTCGTATTTGTGCATCTTCTGTGCCTTTTGAAAACCTCGCATTGCAATAGATTCTCTTAAGATCTGATTTTTAAAGTAAAAGTTAACTTTTTTCAACAGATCATTTTTGTTGTTAAAACAAATGATTTCGGACCCTACATTGAAAAGCTCTTCCAAAGACTTGCGATAATCAGTTAGCAAAAATGATCCTACGCCAGTAACCTCAAAAGTTCTTAAATTCGTGCCTTCCGAACCGCTCATAGTTCCCCGGTGTATATTAATTACAATACGACTTTGGGAAAGCGTTTTTTCCATCTGATGCTGATTTAACCATTTGCCTTGAAAATTTTTTGCGAGAGTGCTTTTTTCCCACAGACTATCCCCCCATATACTAAGGCCTTTGTCTTTTAGCGAGTCCA
This sequence comes from Patescibacteria group bacterium, assembly GCA_038078475.1. Lineage (GTDB taxonomy): Bacteria > Patescibacteriota > Microgenomatia > Curtissbacterales > GWA2-41-24 > JBBTZR01. The sequence goes on along the minus strand of JBBTZR010000035.1, from coordinate 13,491 downwards.
ATATGTTTTCTCTGTAATTAGAGAACGTTCCGACGAAAGTGATATTGTATTTTTTCCTTAAAGTATTTGGCCTTATGATTCTTGAAGCAAATGGTAAGTAAAATATGTTTTTTGCTCCTGTTTTTCGTAACTTTCTAACTTCTGCTATTTCAGTATGAAAAAAATAAGAATACAAACCCATTTGCTTCTGAACATTTTTAAGTTCGAATAAATAATCAGGAAACCAATTAACAATTATTGACACCTTTCGTATTGAAGAAATACTGGAATCTAAAATGTTTTCTCCTTTTATAACAATTACCAAGTCAGGGGATATTTTGTTAACAAAATTGACCAATCTTTTGTTTAGAATGTTTAAACCGTACTCATAAAATTTTTTAACCGCCAGGGATGCAGCGAAAATAAACTTTTCATGAATCTTGGTTCTTCTATTATCGAATTCAAAAACCTTTACATCAAGATTTTCTAAAGCATTGATTATTGGTAATCTGAAGGAAGAATTATGGGGAACTACTAGAACAACTTTAGTAGGAGTGAGAGAATATTTTGATTGCATTTGTTACATATTTTATTTGTTGAAAAAAGGCGACAGTAATTACATGTATCTCTTGGTTATTTTTGACGGTTTCTGTCTGCTTCAAGATATTTTATTTTCTTTAACAATTCTAAGGGTGAATTTGCTAACTGGACATTTGGACAATTATTTTTCAAAAAATTGACACTTCTTAATCCATATGTTACCAAGACACATGGTATCTTCAGCCTTTCGGCAATTTTGTAGTCTACTTCTGTATCGCCGACAAATATAGAAAAATTCGGTGAAAAATTGTTTGCCTTCCTAATAAGAACCACTCTCCCATTAACCTGGTTATTATCAAATAATTTACCACTAATAACTTCGTCGAAAAAATGGTTAATTTCTAAGTTATTAAGTTCGTCCCGTAAATTATGGACGTTTTTCCTCATCGTTATCAAAGTTAGTTTATAATTTTTGAGGCTCAATAAGATTTTTTTTGTGTGTGGATGCAATTTATCCAAGCTTAAGTATTTTTTATCTTCGATATGCTTTAATCTTTTCGCTATGTTTATGGTTAAGGTATTTTCATTTAAACCTGAAAGGATATCGTAATCACTTTTCCCAAGTCTTTTTAGATTCCAATATTCATCTGAAGAAATTTGAGCTTTCGGAGATCTTAGAAAGTCTTGAAAAAGTTTAATATATCTATTTTTTAAACTAATCAATGTGCCGTCCAAATCGAAAAATATAGTCTTGTGCAGTAAATCAGCCATAATATTTTCTCTACTTTTTGAAAACAGCAAAAATCTCCATGCAATACTGAGGATCAAAGTCTTTTGAGACTTCATAAAAAGCATCAAGTAACTCGTCTGACCAATCAACCATTTGCGCTTCTGAAAGCGGCTTAATAAAATACCCACCAGTTTCCAAGATAGTTGATCCAGTTTGCTTTATATCCTTTTTTAAAAGATCCAAGTCGTAAACTCTTCTGTGTCCTTGCTTCAGGTCAGTTGGGTTGAGATCATGAACATCAGAAAGTAAATCTAAGACCTTTCCAACTCTTCGATGTAAAGACCAGGCATTTGGGACTAAAGTAATTATTCTTCCGTTATCGGTAACCCATTCTTTTGATAGTTTTAAAAGTTTAATAGGGTCTTCTACATGCTCCAGGATAAACGACAAAACGATATTATCAAATTTCCTTTTCGGCTTATAATCCTCAAATAAAGTGTGTATAAATTCGACATTTGGTGAACTTTTTTTAGCTCTTTCTATTAATTTTTTTGAGCCGTCAATTCCAGTAACTCGGAATTTTCCCGATAATGCTTTGGCCATCACACCGTCTGCGCATCCTACATCTAAGACAGTTTTACCTTTAAGGTGTTGGTTCACGGTAAATATCCTATATTTTTCAAGCCGTCCGTTTACACCTTCTAACATGGAGAAGTGTTTTGCAATTTTTTCTAGCCTGTCCAGCTCTTTTGCTCTTCTTGTTTTGTCCATATTTTGTTAATCTGAATTAATTAAAATTTTGTAACTCATTTAGTTATCTTTTTAATTCGCAATTTTAAGTCTTTCTTTGAGTTTTCGATTACCTTGATATCTGTAAGAACAGGCACTTTGTCCATTCCCCTAATCCAAGCAAGGCCCGGTTTCAGCGGATTAACTTTTTTTGTAAAAAGGCCATTTAATGGCTCGTCGAATGCGCATTTAATTAAAATATAAGGCATATTTAAACCCGCCTCTGTAAAAAATAAGTGGGTGGTAAAAAATCTACCAATATTGATTTCTGTCGGATTTGGGTTTCCTTTTTTATCATATGTTATATCAACGGCAAATATCCCGTTGGGATTCTTATCAATGGCCTTGATAACTTTGATCGCTAAGTCATCTAATTTGCTGTCACTGACTGTGATGCCGGTACCAGTTATTCCCGTTACTCCTGAAGGGGCTCTATTTGCAAACTCCCAATAGATCCTTTTTCTGCCCTGAGCAACAATTAGTTCCCCGTTCTTCCAAATCGATGTCCAGGTAACAGAATGCTCGCTAAGATATTCGGCGGCCGTGAATGTGCCCCAACCATTATTTAGATCTATCCATGTCTCGGCCTGATTCAGACCTGAGGCCTTGAAACTACCTCTGCCTCCTCCGCCTGGGCTATGAGCTTCCCTAACCCAAACCGGAGAACCAAACTTTTTGAAAGCCATACTTAAGTCTTTCACTGTCCTTACCAATATGGTTTTTGGTACAACAATTCCAGACCTTTCCCAGTATTTGTAGGATTCATATTTATCCTGACAAATATCAATTGTTTTTGTGTCAGGTAAAAAAGTTTTTACATTTATGCTATCTCTGACAGGTGAGATCTTTTCGATTTCTTGATCCGTTTGGGCATATAAAAAATCGGGTTTAGTTCTTTTTATAATGTCTTTGAGGATTTTCAGATATAAGGGATGATCTGCATTTTTAACCAAATATTTCTCGTCTGTTTCTGCTCTTTGGAGATAGTATTCGTTCGCATCTACACCGATTAAATAAAATTTTTGTGGTGCAAGCCTTAAAGATCTGGTAAAGTTGATGGCAGGTGTGCCTCCGGCGCCGGTGATTAATATCCTTTTCATAAATTAATTGTCTTTTTCAGTTTCAATGATTTTTCTGCCGCTTCCAGGGTTTTAACCAAATAATATCAATTGTTTTCTAAATTCGAGCTCTCGATTTCTTTCATTACCAAATCTATCCTTTTATCAGTTTTCAGTACTGCCGCAGCATTATAATCATCGTATACCTCATGTTTAAAAATTATTTCTCCAATAGTATAATTTTCTGTCATCAAAATGATAAATCTTAAAGTTAAATTAATCAAACCTTATTTAAGCGAGCAGATACTACATGAGCGCTCTGTGACAGGTAGTATTGGTTATATGTTGTTTGCCCTAGCTAGACTTCTGTGAATAATTAGTAAATAATAACACTATTAAATCGATCAAAAAACTTTAGGGATAAACCTAAGGTTTTATCAAGTGTTAGAAAGCTCGTTGAAAATAAAAAATACATGAATATTAAACTTGTTGATCTTGTTCGACAAAATCAGCGGATAAAGTCAGAGCTTTTGCCCATCATTGAAGAAGTTATTGACAGTGCTGAGTTTGTTTTAGGTAAATCTCTGGAAAAATTTGAGCGCAATTTTGCAAGTTATTGCGGTAAAAAATATGCTATTGGTGTGAATTCGGGAACGGATGCGCTTAAGCTAGCGTTGATCGCCTATGGTATAGGAGAAAGCGACGAAGTAATTACCGTACCAAATGGTTACTTTTCTACAGCTATGGTGATTTCACAAATAGGAGCGAGGCCTGTATTTGTTGACGTTAATCCACAAAATTATTTAATTGATGAGAATAAATTAGCAAAAGTACTAACTTCAAAAACAAAAGCGATTGTGCCAGTACACTTGTATGGACAGGCTGCAGAAATGGATACAATAATTGGCTTTGCACATAAGCACGATTTGATCGTCATAGAAGATGCCTGCCAGGCACACGGTGCAAAATATAAAAGCAAAAAAGTTCCATACGGGGAAACGGGTGTGTTTAGCTTCTATCCAGGCAAAAATCTAGGATGCTTTGGGGATGGCGGAGCTTTAGTTACGGATAATCCCACAATTTATGATAAGATTTTATATTTAAGAAATGATGGGGCAAAAAAAAAATACTCACATAAAATGTTTGGCTTTAAAAGCCGCCTAGATAATTTGCAAGCGGCCATATTGGGGCTAAAACTTTCCCATTTGGATAAGTGGAATCAGAAAAGAATAGAAAACGCCTATAAGTATTCTCAACTTCTGGGTGAATTAGAAAATATAAAAATTCCTAAAATATGCCATGATCGATCACATGTCTATCATCTTTACGTCATAGAGTGCCAAAAAAGAAACGCATTGCAAGAGTATTTAAAAAAAAACGGAATCGAAACAGGAATTCATTATCCTATTCCAATCCATCTCCAAAAACCTTATAGAGATATGGGTTACAAAAAGGGTGATTTTCCAATAACTGAAGAGAAAGCCTCTTCTGTATTGTCATTGCCGATGTTTCCCGAATTAAAGGAGGAAGAGCTTAACTTTGTCGTAGACAAAATTAAGAGTTTTGTAAAAAAAAACTACTAAATTAAGTCTTGAATCTATGCCGATAAAAGTAACAAAAATTAGACCAGAATTTGTAGATAAAAGAGGATTTATAAGCAGAATCATTGACCAAAAAAAGATACCAATAAGAAGTGTCCTGATAATTACAAGCAAAGCAAAATCTGTTCGAGGAGATCACTACCATAAAAAGGACAGTCATTATATTTACTGCCTTTCTGGGAAGTTTAAATATTCATCACGTGATTTAAAAAGTTCTTATAAAAAAAACGACTCAGTGATCCTTAGGCCCGGTGACTTAGTTTTAACTAAGCCCATGAATTGGCACTCTATGGAATTTTTGGAAGATACGGTATTTTTAGCGTTTACTACAGAAACAAGAGAGCATGGTAAATACGAGGCTGATACTGTTAGAAGCAAAAGTTTATAAAAATATGAAAACGAAAGTAAAAAAATCACTTTCCTGTAGAGTTTGTTCTAATAAAAAAATGGTTAAAGTATTATCTCTAGGAAAATCGCCTCTTGCAAATTCTTTTCTTAGACCGAAAGAGTTAAAGCTGCATGAAGATTTCTTCCCCCTAGAGTTGAAGTTGTGCAAAAAATGCGGTCTTGTCCAGCTTGCGGATATCGTAAACCCTGACTTAATGTTTAGAAATTACCTGTATGTTTCTTCTACCTCGAGATCCTTTGTTGAGCATTTTGAAAGATTTGCACAAGAAATTAACAATAGATTTCATCTAGGTCGAAATAATTTGATAGTTGATATTGGAAGTAACGACGGAATTTTATTGAAGCCTCTTAAAAAATTAGGCGTTAAGACTTTAGGCGTCGATCCTGCCAAAAATGTTGCAGAAATAGCCAGTAAGGCCGGTATAGAAACAATAGTTGATTTTTTCAATGAAAAAGTAGCTCATAGAATTCTCCGAGAATATGGTAAAGCTAAAATCATAACAGCCGCTAATGTTTTTGCACACACAAATAATTGGGATGAATTTGTTAAATCAGCAAAAATTTTACTTTCGAAAGATGGCGTTCTTATAATTGAGGCACCTTATCTTTTAGACTTTATCAAGAAAAATTTATTCGACACAGTATATCATGAACATCTATCATATATGGCGGTGCGCCCGCTAATTAAATTTTTCAAAAAACACAAAATGCCTATTTTTGATGTTCAAAAGGTTAGCAGTCATGGTGGCTCCATTCGAGTTTTTATCAAAAATTCCAAAGGGCCCTACAAATTAGAGAGCAGTGTTTATGATTTTGTGAAGAAAGAAAAGAGCAACGGTCTTGCTTTGACGGCAACATATAAGAAATTTTCAAAGAAGATCGAGAACAATAAGCAAAAACTTATCAAACTGCTAAAATCCTTAAAAAAGAACGGCCGAACAATTATTGGCTTTGGAGCCCCTGCTAAGGGTAATACTCTTTTGAATTACTTCGGTATTGGACCTGAATTAATTGACTATATTGTAGATGATAGCAAGCTAAAACAAGGACTTTATACACCGGGAACTCACATACGTATCAATCCCCCCAATAAATTAAAAGGGCATGACGCTGATTATATCCTAATTCTCGCGTGGAACTTCGCGGATAAAATCATTGAAAAATACTCATATTTAAGAAAAGAAGGGGTAAAATTTATCATCCCTGTCCCTACGCCAAGGATCGTAACGTGATACCGGATAAGATACTCGAAGAAGATATAGCCAATATCGCCGAATCGATTGATGAATTATCCAGAAAAATAAATGGGAGAACTTTTCTAATTACTGGAGGTTCAGGATTTATCGGGAAGTATCTTGTTCAAACACTTCATTTTTTAAACACTAACAAATTAAAAAGAAAGTGCAGAATTATTTCAGTTGACAATTATATTACCTCTTCTAGTGAACATTCTTGGTTGACCAAAAGCCGCGAGGTTGAATTTATTAAGCTAGATGTAAGTAAGCCTTTTAAAATTTCTGCAAGCGTCGACTATATAGTTCATGCTGCCGGGATAGCTTCCCCTGTCGACTATGGAAAATATCCTCTTGAAACAATTGACACTGCAGTATACGGGACAAGGAATGCACTCGATTTAGCTAAGGCAAAGAGAGTAAAAAGTTTCCTTTTTTTTAGTTCAAGCGAAATTTACGGTAATCCAAGCAGAGATTCAATTCCAACGAAAGAAACATACAACGGCAATGTCTCCTCAACTGGTTCAAGAGCTTGTTATGATGAATCAAAACGTCTAGGAGAAACTCTATGCATGACTTATTATGATCTCTTCAAGACACCTGTTAAAATAGTGCGTCCATTTAATATCTTCGGCCCTAGGATGAGCCATCAAGATCAAAGGGTAATTCCAAGTATTATCTACCGGGCGATAAATAATAAAGATATATTAATACATTCAAACGGGAAGCAAACTAGAACATTTTGCTATATCTCCGACGCAGTTAGTGCTTTCTTTAAAGTACTACTTTCAACAAAAAGTGGTCAGGTTTATAACGTCGGAAATAGTAATAATGAAATATCGATGAACGATTTGGCAAATTTAATTGGCAAAGTTGTGGATAAGAAGGTAAAGATTAAAAACGTTAATTATCCTAAAAATTATCCGGGCGATGAACCTTTGAGGAGGTGTCCCGATATCACAAAAATAAAAAAGAAGTTAAATTATTCGCCTAAAATTGACCTAGAAGAAGGTTTGACGAGAACTGCAACCTGGTGCAAGAAATTCTGGAAACCTGCAATAAGGTGATCTGAGCTTTTGATTAATTCGTTGACTACACTGTCATTATAAAATTTATCTCTCATCAATTTTTGAAATTAAGTCCCTAATCACTAAATTTGGTTTTAATTCACTTCTTAATAAAACATAACCATTATCTGCTATTTTTTGCCGCAAGGCAGAATTTCTGAGGAGCTCATCAATTTCGCCAGCAAGCACTGAGAAATCACCGGTGGGAATTAAAACAGCGTTGATGCCACTTTTGAGTAATTCTTTCGAAGCTTGAGTGTTTGCAGTAATAACTAATTTGCCCATAGCAAGATAATCATATATTTTGTTAGGAATTACTAAACTTGTTTTGATAGATGAACCAAATATACCTAAGGCAACTTTTGACTTGGAAATCTCTTGTGCCAACTTTTCAAGCGGTAGCCAGTTTATAAATTCAACGTTTGCAAGTCTAAGTTTTTTTGCTAAAGCTTCACAATTTGCTCTTGTTTGCCCCTTCCCTATCATTTTAAATTTTACATTCGGGAGAAGACTGGCTGTTTTTATTATTACATCTGCACCCTGAAGTGGTTGATAGCTTCCATAGAATAAAACGTCTGTTTCTTCTTTAAGTTTTCTGGGATAAAAATAGTCGATGTCCGATCCAACATAAATTAAGATTTGTTTTTTAGAATTTAGACCATATAACTTATCGTAAAATCTACCGTGAGCAAGGGTATCTATAATGACGTAATCGGCAAGTTTTAATCCCAACCAATCTATAAAATAAAAAAACCTTGATCGAAAGGAGTCCTTTTTGATAACTTCCCTATCCAATACATAAGTTTCGTAAGTTGAAGTAAAAATGTCGTAGAAGGTTTTTTTACCAAAAAGCTTTCCCAGAATAAAAGCGAGAGGAACGTCGTAATGGCCTGGGAATCCAACTATGATGGCATGGTACTGATCTTTATATTTGATAAAGTATTTAAGAAGTTTTAGATAACGAGAGAAAATTAACCCCGAAGCCTGGCACTGGTAGACTTTGACACCATTTGCTTTCAAACCTTTAACAATTATACGGTTTCTGGCGTAGTCTGGATCGTATGAGCCGAAGTAGCAAACAGCTTTAGACATTTTTTAATATTGAAATTTCTTTTCTAATAAGTAGATCTTGATCGAATTCCCTTTTTATTCTCGAAACTGCACTGCTGGACATTTTTTTATATAGTTTCTCGTCAGATAGCAACAGTTGCACCTTACTGGCAAAGTCTTTTTGGTCAAAATTTGTGATAAACCCTTCTTGCCCGTTGTTTATCACTTCTTTGGCAGTCGGAAAATTAGTCACTACCGGGACAAGGCCTGTCGCCATGGTCTCCAACAGCACTTTTGGGCTTCCTTCATGTAATGAGGAGAGCAGAAAAACTGAGAATTTACCAAGCATCTTGGGAAGCTGATTGTGAGGTATTGGATTGGCGATTGTCAATTTCACTTTCTTTTTGGATGCCCAGCGCATGAGACTGTCTTTTAGAGAACCTAACCCAATAAATGTTACAGATCTCACTTTTGACGGTAAAAGTGAGATCGCTGATATTAAAAAATATAAATTCTTTTGTTTTTCTAGCCGGCCGATAAAGATTAATCCTTCCTTTTTTAGAGCTTTTGGTTTGAAAAGTTCTAAGTCTACCCCGTTTGGCAGATAGATAAATTTATTCCCATTCAACTTTTTAAACTTTGACTTTGTGGCGATAAAAACTTTTTTAGCTTTTAAAAAAGCTATCATTTCTAGAATGATGTAAGAAGGCACATAGAAAATCTTGTTTTGTAATTTGACGAAACTCACATAATCATATGCCCAGTTAAAAACGAATGGCTTGGAAAGAAATAAGGAAGATAGACTGCTGGCAAGGCCAAATCCGCGAATTACGTCGCAATCGTTGATTACTTTTTTGTTGATAATTGGCAACATTAGGGCGTAAATTAGTCGGTGCAGTCTTGTTTGGTTGGGAATGAGCCTAACGTTTTTGGGAAGATTAGGGTTTTCATCCTCGTAGGAAAAAACGTAAACTTTGGTAAAGTTTTTGGCATAGGCTTCAAGATAAAGTTTGACGAATCGAACGTCTTGCCCTGTTTTTTTCATCAAATTGAGACTTTCTCCGGGGGAGAGGAAGATTCCTAGGTTCATTTAATTAGACTACTGTAAAGGCGCAGATGCTGGTCAACCGGAATTTCATGAAATTTATTTTTAAGTTTTGGGTATTTTCGTTTAATATTGTCTTTGTATTCTCTTTCATTTTTGATAACATCTAAAATTGCTTCCGTTAATAGTTCAGCTTCAGGTTCCACTACTCTCCCGGTAATTCTGTCCTCAACGATTTCAGGCAACGCTCCGGTGTTTGCAACAACTGCTGGGGTTCCCTGAGCTAGAGATTCCATGGCAACCCGTCCAAAAGCTTCTGGGTAGATTGAAGGCATGACGACAAGCGATACTCTCTCGTATAGTTTGGTTAATTCTTCGTGATCTAGACTTCCTAAAAACTTTACGTGCTTTGTTAATTCTTGCTTGGTTAAAATGCTCTCGTATAAACTTTTCAAATCAGGCGTTCCGGCGAAAAGAAACTCTATATCATTCTTTTTTATCAGGATCTTAATAGCTCTTGCGAGAACTTCTCCACCTTTACCTTTTGACAGTTTGCCTACAAAGAGAACTGATTTCTTGGCTTGAACTTTACTGGACGGAGTTCTGAATTGGGCAGTATTGTAGATTACTTTGACATTTTCAAAACCATTTTTAACTAAATAAGCTTTTTGAGAGTTGCTGATGGCAATAATGACCCTTGCTCTTTTGGCAAAGAATTTAATGAGCTCATACGCTAATCTTGTCCAAACAGCACCTAGAAATATGTAAACTAAAGTGAACAAGTTCTTATCTGTTACATAACTCTCCCAAAACCAGGGAAGATCTTTTGTTAGATATTCCCAAAGGTTACATGCCCGAAATCTGTTTTTTTCAAAAAAGCATTTGCCGATGCTGCAGAGGAGTTGTTTGTCTCTTATAGTGACAATAACAGGAACGTTTGAGATAAATCCGGCAATTATTGCTGCTGGAATTAAAAACTTCCCATGTACATGAATTAAACTTTGTTTTTCTTCCTTTATGACCCTCAGAAGCGCCAGTGCAGTCGATAAGAAGAAAATGGGATTATTTTGCCATACCGGGTTAACGACTTTTCTTTTATCCGTTAATTTTTTAAAAAAAGGAAGTCGTGTAATTTTTATTCCTTCAAATGTTTCTTTTCGGGGTGCACCGTAATTGAGAGTAACAACAGTTGACTCTACTTTTTTTTGCGCCAGAGCTTTTGCCAGCTCAAACACGCTCCACTCCGAGCCTCCGGGATTATGGGGCCAGAAGTAGTCTGAAAGCATGAATATCTTCATTTGGCGGCGACAATCTGAAAACCGCTTGCGTTTTCCGGATGTAATTTTCGCATTTTTTCCTTCCAATTTGCTAATTTTTTATAAAGTGGAAGGGAGATGCCGCCTACCAAGTCAATAAACCCAACAAATGGCGTGTCATAGGAAATTGGGGTGACTTGCCGGATTTTAAAGCCAGCCTTTTCTAATTCAGCTCTTATAGTCTGCTTTGAATATTCGATCTTATGATCCGGATCCGAGTAGGATAAGATCCCATATTTCCGCTGCAGTCTTTTCCAATCAGTATCGATATTGGGTATAACCGCTATAACTCTACCATTCTCCTTAAGGACCCTTTTGACCCCTTTCAGGAATAGTTGTCTTTTGACAATATGCTCCAAAACATCAAAAAGGATAGCTAAATCGAATGTTTCTTTTTTAAAGCTTATTTTCTTTTCTAAATCTCCATACCCGAACTGGACGTTTTTAATATTTTGCAGGCGGGCACTCACTTTAGCTATTTTCAAATTTTTTAAATCGCGATCAATGCCAATAACTCTTTTTACGTAAGGCGCAATCTTAAGGGAATGTTGACCGCTGCCGCAGCCAGCATCCAAAACGATCATTTTTTTGTTAAGGAGATTTCTGTACCATAAATCTTTCCTGATGAGATGCTTAGGATGAATGGGAACTTTTGATTTGCCTGTAAGATAAACTAGCCTAATGGAAAGTGCGGACAGATATTCGGTTTTTTTTAAAAGCAATACAAAAAATTTCATTTGATCATGGATTTGGCGACTTGCAAGTTCAAATCATATGTTTTCTTCCAGGAAAATTTTCCCTCTACAGTTTTTTTTGCATGCCTTCCGATAGCACTTGCGCGATTTGGATTTTTCAAAAGCTTGACGATTTTCTGGCACCAAAGACTTGCGTTCAGGGGCAAAGTATATCCGTCCTTACCACTGGTAATTATTTCGCTAAAGGCTGCCCTGTCTGAAGCAATGACGGGTTTTGCAAAAGACATAGCTTCTGTGGCAGATAAACCAAATCCCTCGTCAAAGGATGGCAAGAGAAAAACATCCATCCTTTTAAACCAATATGACTTTTCTGCCCCGTAAGCTTGGTCAATAAGAATCGCATCGCTTGTTAAGTCTTCGGACTTTAGTTTTTTGACAAGGGCATTTTTCATAGGCCCATCACCAATAACCACTAATTTTAAGTCTGGAATCTCTTTTTTAGATTCTTTCAGGACATCAACCAAAAAGAGGGGATTTTTGCGTTTGACCAGAACTCCCATAAAAAGAACCATTGGAGTACTTGGTACAAGGGTCTTAAGGCGAGAGGGAATTTCTGTGTTTTCTTTTTGGGCTGCAAGCTGTCCTCCGTAAGTGACAGCAATCTTGTCTGGAAATACTCCGTATTTTTCAATAAGAATGCTTTTTAAATACTGACTTTGCACAATAATTTTTTTGGCGATTTTAAATGTGAGCCATTCAACTGGATAATAGAGTGGAGGAGGATCAACCGTGACATGACTTGCCAGTATCGGTACCTCCGGATGGAAGAGATGAAAGATAATAGCGGCTGGGCCTAGATAGCGGGGTGAATGAATCCTTAAGATATCAAATTTCTCCTCCCTGTAAGTTCTAAAAAGATAGGGGAGGCAGATGAAGCTAAACAGCCAGGGAGGTATTATATGTTTGATTGGAGCATAAGTTACATGGAAATTTTTAAGTCTGGTGTCATAGTGCCTGTCTTTCGGTAAGTAGGCATAAACTTCTATTCCCCTTTCGGTAAATCCTTTAAGGGTTTGCCAGTCATATATCTCACCACCGAGTGAAGAAAGTGGTGATACTCCTAACTGAGGAGAGCAAATCTTCATAGTTTTATGACTTGGCGAACTTGAAAATGTCCACAATCATAAGTATGTCTTAATTTTAGATTTTGTTCTCTGAGTTTGGTTTCCAGTCTCTCTTGATCTATTGAGCTTTGCGTCCAGACATTTTGACCGAAATCCACTATCTGCTTTGGAGTACGTCTTGTAATATTTCTCGTCAGAAATTCTTCAAAGGCAGAAAGTTTCTCCTCCGGCACGGTTTGTTGGCTTGCCTCAACTATAAAAGCCCCATTATGGGTGACACCAGACAGGCGGTCTGACGTGAGGAAAATAGAGTTTCCAGACTCAAGTCCATGCAAAATAAATGCGTGGGAGTCTTCATGTGAATGGAAGCCCACTTTTTGGCCCGTTACTTTTTGCGGGCAGGACCTGTCCCAGAAATAGTTATTTGTGGCATTTATTGATTTTATTGAAATTAAGTTAAGGGTAGTAGCACTTACGAGCAGCAGCAGAACAGGTACTACTATCAAGGATTTTATTTGTGGTGTAAATTTAGACATCAATCTGTAAAGCTCTAAAGTGGCGTATCCAATGATCATAAATGTAAGCGGCCAAAGGAATGCTAACGTTCTTGATCCATATGGTATGAAAGACGAGATTACAACAAGGGCCATGGTGGAAAAATATAATGCTAATAATTTAAATTGCTTTGAAAGATATACAAGAAAAAGTGCAGAAAAATAAGCAATTGTCGAGATGGGATGGAAAAATAAGATTGCGAAGTATTCCCTTATAATGACCTGTAGACTGACCGGCTCCAGTTTGCCCTGTAAAAACTCTGCTATTAGATTGAGGTTTGATTGAAACGATTGGGGGCTGCC
>JBBTZR010000034.1:0-3483 GCA_038078475.1 Patescibacteria group bacterium | reverse complement strand
ATCGGCCCTGCCGCCAGTATCTGGGGTGTTTATTTTGGTCCATTGTGGTTTTACTTTCTCTCTGTGCCGCTTTTAATAACTGGTGGGCATCCTCTCTCCGTCGTTTTTGCAACGGCAACTATTATTTTAGCTACCGGCATTCTTAGCTACATTCTTTTTAAAAAAATCCTCGGCAACTTTTTTGCGTTAGTAGTGGTGATATTTATTCTTTTCGGAAGCACTCTCGTCAACATCTCGACTTTTGCCTTTCATGCCAATGTCTTGCCGCTTTTAACAATTCTCATGATCTATTTTTGCTATTTGGCAATTATCAAAAAAACTATCTACATCGCATTCGCATTTCTATCAACGAGTCTTATGTTTCATGCAGATCCTGCACCGGCAGTCGTCAGTACTTTTATACCACTGATAACACTGGTAATTTTTAAACTCTACAAGTCAAAGGATTTCCCAAAGACGATTCTTTACTCAGCAATTGCTTTTGCAGTGCCATTCATACCTCAAATACTTTTTGAGATTAGAAACGACTTCATTCAAACAAAATCACTAACCACGTATTTTTTAGGCCAGAATCCATCTCTTTCCGGCCGACTACCCTTTTTTGAAAGAGTCGAAAATAGAATTGGCGTTTTCTTTGATTTCTTCAAAAACAGTATGGCCGGCCAAACTCAACTTTTAGCACTTTTATTTTTGGCTGGTATCAGTTTCGGCCTTTACTCTTTTTTCCAAAAAACAAAAGCACCAAACTTAAAAGTTTTTTTGCACCTTAATCTTCTGACACTGGTGATCACCTTTGTGATATTTACGCTAGTGGTGACTGTCGAGGTTAAACAGTGGTATCTTTATGGAGTTCCCGTTGTCTTTGCAAATTTGGCAACACTCGCCCTTTACAAACGTAAAATTTGGCAGGTCGTGATCTTTTTATCGGTTTTCGTTGTGGCAAACGTTTTTCCGTTAGTTTCGGTAGCGTTAAGGCGAGCATCCGCCAATGATCCGGCAAATCTGCGAAATCAACTTTCGGCAATTGATGCTATTTACAGTGACGCGGCCGACCCTTTTTCCGTCTATGTATTTACCCCCTCAATTTACGATCATAATTACCAGTATCTTTTTTGGTGGCAGGGGGTAAAATTAAAAAGAGGACTTCCGCAAGACTTCGCTTATTTGCCAAACCAACCGGATTATGTGAGGAATAAGAATTTCTACACGCCAATTGCCCAAAAATCAAACACCGTCTATCTAATTATTGAAAATGCTACCGAGAACCAATTCTATACAAAAGAAAACTGGCTCGCAAATTTCGCCGACCATCAAGTAATTTGGGAAAAAGATATTAATAATGCCCTAACGGTACAGAAAAGACAGCAGTGAAAGTATCAATCATTATCCCCGCCTATAACGAAGAGAAAACCTTACCTGTAATACTTAAGAAGGTTTTGTCGCAAGTTATTCCTTATGAAAAAGAAGTAATCGTTGTAGATGATGGATCGACAGACCATACACGGGAACTTGCTGATAAATACAAAAATATCAAGTTGATAACAAACCGCCACAATCTCGGCAAAGGTGCATCTGTTAGAAGAGCTCTTAAAATCGCCACTGGTGATCTCATTCTCATCCAAGACGCAGATCTGGAATATAGCCCCAGCGATTATCCAAAACTTCTCAAACCCTTTGGCGCGCTAAACGTCAAAGTCGTTTATGGATCAAGAGTTCTAGGTATTAACCCAATCTCTCATTGGACTTTTAACCTCGGTGGAAGACTGGTTACACTCATCACCAACATTTTATATGGTACCAAAATTACTGACGAACCAACGGGTTATAAAGTTTTCAGGAAAGAAATTCTCAACAAATTCCACCTAAAGTCTAAAAGGTTTGAATTTTGCCCGGAGCTGACAGCCAAAATTGCCAAAGCGCAAATCTCAATTGTTGAAGTCCCCATCAAATACAACCCAAGGCCGATATCACAAAAGAAAATTAAATGGCATGACGGAATCGCCGCCATTTTTTACCTGGCCAAATACCGCTTTTTCGACTAAATCTAATTGACACGAGTCTCGACCTGGCAGATACTGGAAGAATGAGAGGAGTTGTCCATCTAGCAGCGCTAATTTTAGCAATCGGTCTGGTCTTGACAGCTTTTGTAATCGGCGCGAGGCGTTATATCTACTTGTCTTATCAGCACGCAGCTGGTTTTGTCGGGGTAAACCTCAATAACATCGCATCTGACCAATACGTCGATTGGATTAAAACTCAGCCAAACCGAGTAGAAAGTGTATCTTCTGCAGTATTTCTCAATAGAGAATTTTTGTTTCCCAATAGTCTTGCCCAAAGAGAAGTCGTTCTTGGTGAAACTAGCGTTAATGAGGGCAAATGGATCGAGACTGATCTCTCAGAGCAAAGACTTTATTTGAAAGAGAACGGTAAGGTTGTCAACAGTTTTTTGGTATCTACTGGAAAGTGGTCACCAACTCCAAAAGGCCAGTGGCGAATTTGGATCAAGTTGACATCAACAAGAATGGTCGGTGGTTCAAAAGCGCTTGGTACTTATTACAACTTGCCTAATGTTCCCTATACCATGTACTATGATCGCGGCTACGGCATCCATGGGGCTTATTGGCACAACAATTTCGGTCAAACCATGAGCCATGGCTGTACCAACATGAAACCCGAAGAAGCAAAAATCGTTTTTGACTGGGCTAGTGTCGGCACCAGAGTCATCGTGCACGATTGACGAAGATATATGAATTACCTTCTCGCAATCCTAGCCGGAGCAGTTCAAGGATTAACTGAGTTTTTACCGGTCTCCTCAACCGGCCACTTAATAATTCTCGAAAATCTTTTTGGAATCTCCCAAAGCGACTTCGGGCTATCTTTTGATGCTTCTCTGCACCTGGGAACTCTAACAGCTATTGTCGCATTTTTTTATAAAGATTATCTAAAAGCAGCAAAATCAAAACTGCTCAAAAATATAATTATCGGAACTCTACCGGCCGTCTTTTTCGGGCTAATATTTGAAAATTTAATTGAAACTTCTTTTCGTCAACTATGGGTAGTTGGACTCGCCTTGATTCTATTTAGCTTTGTTATTATTGCGGCAGAGAAAATCGGTCGCCAGGACAAATTAAAGGACAAAGTCACAACTTTCGAATCACTGCTGATTGGTTTATTTCAGGCTGCGGCCCTGGTCCCTGGAATCTCCAGATCCGGATCAACAATCTCAGCCGGTTTACTGTTAGGTTTGAAAAGAGATGAGGCAGCCAAATTTGCTTTCATGCTTTCAGGACCAATTATAGCCGGAGCTGGCGCCAAAAAATTTTTCGAGACTTCTACAAATCTTCCCGCAAGTGACATTGGTTTCTTTTTAATAGGCATGCTCTCCTCGGCAATCTTCGGTTATTTAACCATCAAATACTTCTTAAAATATCTCTCAACAAAAACCCTTTATCCTTTTGTAATTTATAGAGTAATCCTCGGTCT
>JBBTZR010000033.1:5545-7006 GCA_038078475.1 Patescibacteria group bacterium | reverse complement strand
TCATCCCACAAAACATCTACCCCGGCTTTCGTTAACTTTTCATAAGTCGCAAGTGCCTGCGGTTCAGTCCCTGGGTCCTCTATATGGACTAGATGTGCGTCGAAGGGACTAACTGACTCTGGCCAAATGATACCAAGATCATCATGCATCACCTCAACAATTGCTCCCATCAAACGACTAATACCGATTCCGTAACAACCCATAATTACCAATTGCTCGCGACCTTCGCGATCTTTGTATATCAGGCCAAAGGCCTTTGAAAATTTATCTTTAAGTGGGAAAATATTCCCAACCTCAATCGTTTTGACTTTCTTAAGAGGCCCGTGACCAAGTTTGCAAGGTTGACCATCTTTGACCGTTGCAATTTCTACATTTTCTGCGAAGTCTCCTTGGGGACAGTAAATAATCCCGTCTTCACCAGAAGCACAAATAACTTGGTACTCGTGACTAAACTTTGAAAAAGTTCCTCCGCCAGCTTTTGTCTCAATCGCACTAAGCCCGCATCTTTCAAAAACTTTTTTATAGGCTGACCTCATGACATCGTAGTATTTCATCATATCCTCCTCGCCCGTATGAAAAGAATACAAGTCTTTCATCAAAAATTCCCGGCCGCGTAGGAGCCCAGCCTTCGCACGCGGCTCATCGCGGAATTTATTTTGGATTTGGTAAAGATAAAGAGGTAAATCGCGATATGAGGAAACGAGATTTTTGACAATTGGTACAAGCACTTCTTCGTGGGTGGGACCAAGCGCGTACTCGGCTTTGAACTGGCTTTTTACGCGAAACAGCACATCAAAACTCTTCCATCTGCCGGTTTTCTCCCAACTTTCTTTAGCTTGAAGTGTCGAAAGCAAAACTTCTTGTCCACCGGCTGCATCCATTTCTTCCCGAACTATTTGTGAGATTTTATTAAGAACTCTTAGCCCTAGAGGTAAATAATTGTAAACGCCGGCTATCTCTTTGCGAATAAAACCAGCACGAATCAGCAGTTTGGCATTGACAGCCGTCTCATCTTTTGGTGCTTCCCTTAAAGTCTTGCCAAAAAGTTGACTGTAGCGCATTTTGAAAAATATAACATGAGTTTTGACCAAAAACAATCCTTGACAAATTTTGTTTCACAAACTAGAGTAAAAGTGGGTTCATGAAAGAACTTCTTGCCCACAGAATCTCCCGCAGAAAAATAGTCTCCTTAGGACTTCTTACCCCGGTAGCAGCTACAATTGCCATAACCATTGGCTGTGAAGAAAAAAAACCAGAACCGATAATTGAGGGATTTGACTTTGAATTTGCTGGTAAACTGCTGGCATTAATTAATGAAGAAAGAATTAAAAGGCAGCTTCCGCCCCTTTGGGAACATTCAGGACTTATTGAAGCTGCAAAAGACCATGCCAAAGAAATGGCTCAAAATGATTACGTTGGCCACGAAAGCCTTGACGGTTCAACTCACATAGACAGAATTGT
>JBBTZR010000033.1:1951-5445 GCA_038078475.1 Patescibacteria group bacterium | reverse complement strand
AAAAGTCCAAAAAGCTGCAAGACCGAAATCGGTCCTAAGGCTACAGCTTGAGAAGTTATCTGCGCAATACCCACTGGGCCCGAGACACCTTCCGAAACCGGACCGATATCCCTTTCCCTAACCGCAAATCCAATAAGCTGACCAAAAATTCTGCCTGAATATTCAAGCGTGTTATAACTATGTGCAAATCCAGAAAAGATTTTCTGCGGTATTGTTTGGTAATTTAAAACAGCGAGCTCACCTAAACTGACACCGATTGCCGGATTCTTTAGCTCCTCATTGTACTTAGGCACTACCACAACTTCACGAGTTTTATTATTGACAGGGTTTTCCAACACTAAAGTCACTTGCCTATCTTGATTTTCCCTGACAATTTTCTGCAGATCCCCAATCTCGGAAATTTTGACACCGGCCGCCAGAATAATTGAATCTCCAACTGAAATACCCGCCGAAGAGGCCACGCCACCAGCAACCACGTCCGCAATCAATACCTGCTTAGTTTGGTTGACAAATTTAAATCGATGATCGGCAAGAAGCGGCAAGCTTACTTTAAAACCAAGTGCAAAAATGACAATGTAAAAAATCAAGACTGCTAAGATGAAGTTAAAAACTACACCAGCTACCACAACCTTCATCCGCGAAGGCAGTGGTTTCGTGAAATAACTGTTTGATTGTTCTCGTCGCCTGTCTGTCGGATCCTCACCTATGAGTTTGACAAATCCCCCAAACGGCAACCAGTTTATAGAATACAAAGTCTGCCCGATTTTTTTGCCCCAAATTCTCGGAGGCAAACCAAAACCGAATTCCTCAACACCAATTCCTGCCCGAATGGCAGCCAAAAAATGCCCAAATTCATGGAGTATCACTAGAATCGAAAGGATTAGGATAAAGATGATTATTGCAATCATTAGACCTGCCTTAGCTCTTCCTCTTTGTTTTTTCCTGCAACCTCTATGATTTCGATAAACTCATCATGCGCTTTTTGCAGTTGTTCCATTTGCCGCTTCTCTTCATCTTCGCCAATGGCACCGGATTCTTTTGCACTCTTAATAAATTCTCTGCCCTCATGCCTAATTTGTCGAATTTCTACCCGGTATTTCTCGACAGTAACGTGCATTTGACGAATAAACTGGTCACGGCGCTCTGCCGTCAGCGGCGGAATAACAATTCGTATCATTTCTCCGTCAATAACAGGGTTCAACCCTATATTGGCTTTGGCAATGCCGCCGACAACATTGGTGATAATTGATTTGTCCCAAGGAGAAACCAAAAGAACACTGGGCTCCGGAGCCGTAATTTGCGCCAGCTCCTTGACCATCATTTTGGTGGCATAAACTTCAACAGGAATATCGGAAACCAAAGCCGCATTTGCTCGCCCCGTTCTAACCTGGGCAAGTTCACTCTTTAAATGTTCTAAAGCTTTTGACATTCGCAATTTTGCTTCATCTAACATTGTTAAAAATGATTTAAATTGGTCTTAAACAATTTACAAAATCGTACCAAGTTCCTCACCCAAATTACTGATTAACTTTTGTTGATCTTTTTTAGAAAGTTTTTCAAGAGTGAGTAGACCTCTAAGTGCACTCACGAAAGCTACTCGTTCCTCAGAAGTTTTGGAATAGCCATTAGTCTCAGCAATTCTGTCAAGATCTGTTTGGGTTGTTAATCCTAACTCGTCAGAAGCTCTCAAATACTGGATAACTTTTTCTGCTGATCCAACCTGTACAGGAAAACGGCCTTCAAGATCTCTAAGGTTTCTCGTGATAAATTCACTAAGTCTTAATCGGTTTTCGAGAATATAAAGATGGATTCCCTCTTGATCTCCTTCAACCATAGCTAACCTCCTAATTCAAATCTGACAAATCTTTTAATTTTAATGTTTTCACCGGTTTTGGCAATTACTTCTGCCACCAAATCCTCAATGGTTCGACTACGCTCACCACTGGCTGAATCTCGAATATACTCTTGATGCAATAAATCATCAACATCTGCGGGGTCCATTGAAGCAACTTGTAAAGCTAGCTGATGAGCCAAATTTTTAAAATCGTCTGTTCTTGCGACAAAATCAGTTTCGCAGTTAATTTCAACCATGGCAGCAACTCGACCGTCGCTATGGACATAAGTTTCAATTAAACCTTGACCTGTGGTACGCCCTGATTTTTTTGCCGCAATTTCGCGACCTTGCTTTTGCAAAATCTTCAAAGCCTTATCAAAATTGCCTTTAGCTTCTATTAAGGCCTTTTGGCAATCTGAAACACCAGCCCCTGTTTTTTCTCTTAGTTTTTTAATGTCACCAATTGAACTTTTCATTGGCTGCGGTGGCGTCGCTAATTTCGCATCTTGCATGCATTAAAAGATACGCTTTGACAAAAGCCCTTTTTTCTTTTTCTGGGGCACGATGATATTCTGGATCATATTTTGCAAGAATTACTCCAATTTCGGAATCTAGCACCAAGGCTCTAGCAAAAGTGTCATAACCTTCATCACCATATTTTTTCAAGTGTAGATTTAAAAGTGCCTGCTGGCCTGGAGTGTGTTCTCCTCTTATAATTCTCCTAAATTCCTCCACAACTCTTTGAGCATCAGAAAATTGTTGGGGATATTGCTCCTTTAAATGTTCTAACTCGCTATCTAAATCTACCAAATCTACAAAAAAATCTTCTCTGTCCCTCATTTTGCCTCTATCTTTTCCTTCGCTGATTTTTTACCGTACAGCGCCCGTCCCTCCAAATAAGCATCCGCGACTGCCGCGGTAATAATTTTTATAGATTTGATGGCATCGTCATTCCCTGGAATCGGAAAGTCAATAAGATCAAGATCCACGTTCGTGTCTGCAATAGCCACAACCGGAACAGCCCTTTTCCTGGCTTCCTTGGCTGCATTTTCTTCTTTGCGCGCGTCAACTATAAAGAGAGCATCTGGCAATTTTTCGAGTTGGTCAAGACCTCCATAAAGTCGCTCTAGTTTTGCGATTTCTCGATCTATTAAAAGATTTTCGCGTTTAGTGCGATCCTTAAACTCACCGGCTTCTTTTTTCTCGCGAAGCTCCGCGAGTTTTTTAATATTTTTGCTTGTTTGTTCCCAATTGGTTAAAAGTCCACCGATCCAGCGCTCGGTAATATATTTGGCACCGCATCTGGCGGCCTCTTCCGCAATTATCGCTTTAGCTTGTTTTTTCGATCCTAAAAATACTATCATTTTACCTTCCTCGCCCACTTTCTTGATAAACGCGCAAGCTTCACCAAGCTTTGCAAAAGTTTTTTCAAGATCAATAACGTGAACGCCTTCTCTGGCCGTAAAAATAAACGGCCTCATTTTAGGATTCCAACGTCGCACTTGGTGCCCGAAGTGAACCCCGGCCGTCAGTAAATCTTGCATTGATGGAATATTTGACATATTCTCCTTTCTGCCTCCGCTAGACTAATGTGGTCAAGGAGAACAATCTAGCGTGTGTAATTTAGGGGAAATATAGCAATTATGAAACTAAAAATCAA
>JBBTZR010000033.1:0-1851 GCA_038078475.1 Patescibacteria group bacterium | reverse complement strand
CAATCTAGCGTGTGTAATTTAGGGGAAATATAGCAATTATGAAACTAAAAATCAAATAGTTCGTCAAGCCTACTTGATTAGCCCCAACTTTCTGTCAATCCTTTTCTCACTTTCTCGTCTTGCCAACTCATATTCGTTAAAGTCCACAAATTTCAACGCCGCAACCAGAGTTGGGTGCACAGATCTGACAAGCTCGACTTTCTGCTGCTCGATCTTTCTGTAATCCGGATGTCCTTGTGGTCCGGTTCGTAGCTCCGCTTCCCACGAGAGTTCCCGCAAATTTTCCCACTGATACCAACGAATACGATTACCCATCATCACCACATATTGAGCTTGATCTGGAAAGTCTTTGGAGATTTTTTTGTAAAACCTATTGACGCGATCAAGAGCGTTGAGGTAGGGATTGGCCAGTTTTGCATTGATCAAATCTTGCGGAATATCAAAACCTAACTCAGTTGTAAATCTCTGCCGCTCTTGGGTCAACATTCGATGACGATGTAAATCGCGGTATATTCCCAGATTGCCAATAATATCAAATTTGTAATAGGTATTTTCAAAAGCACGAACGAGTCGGTGTTGCCTCACTTGCCGTAGAGAAACTGCCTTTTTGATAATCTCCAATTTTTGTTTAGCGGAAAGGATTTTGACCCTTTCTCTTATTTGCCTATATGCAAGAGTTGAGTACTTGTATAAGAGACTGGCAACAATTCTGTCTTCCGCATCTTCGTCCCATTCCACCAAGTCAACGCTCGCACCACTTATCAAGGTCTCACGCGGTACTTGGTGAGACCTTGTATCATGGGCCATTTTCTCGAGAATCTTTTCCGTTCTTCTGACGTATCTTTGATAAACCCTGCCGCGTGGGCTTGTTGCCCTTCCAACTAAGGAAGGTATCACTTTCAAGAGTTCTGTCTGAGCCGCACGCGCTAACTCTCTCACCTCAAATAGAGGACTTGCTAAACACTTGGTAATTACATACTCAAAAGCTTGACCAACTCCAAAAAACCCGACATTTGTTAAAGTCGCCGCCGGTAAATAACTACGCAGCACATCACAAGTTTTGGCTTTGATAGTTTCTCGATATGCCCGTTCTGTTTGACCAGGCTCTTGTGGGTAAAGTTTTTTAAAGATACGAAAGAGAGGCTCTATTGAGTCAACGTACCTTTTAAAAAGCATATTTAATATCCGCATATACTCTTTGCCATATTTTGACTTGGCAAGAATCGGATCAACAAAATATAACCATCTGCCCCCAATCTTTTGGTCAAACAACACATAACGAGTCGATTTTTCCAGCGGTGCAAAACCGATTCTAAAATCCTCTAAATTCTTAACAGCAACCTGGGAAATATTTTCAAAAAAAAGATGCGCCCCGGCCATTTGGGCAATCGAATCATCGCCATAGGCTGCCAGCCATTTTTCGAAAAACTCCCGCGCCCGCCTACTGTTAACAACCGCTTCCCATCCGCCATGCTTATACAGATAATCAACAAAATTTACCAGTTCTGTTTTCATTCTCTCTGCCTCTCTGATAGATCTTGAATTGGCACCGGCAAGATCGGGCTCTAAAATCGGCTTAATATACTCATCAAAAAAAAGCCGGCGCACCCCTTTTGTTGACCTGCTGTAACGAGAGGCAAGCGCCCCTAAAACCTCACTTGGCAAATATTTGGCGGCAAAAACGTTTTTATCGAGGTTTGTAAAAAAAGGCGAAATGTACCACGCTTCTTCTCTTGTAAATTTTTCGACGAAGGAATTAGCCACTTAATTTCTTATATTTTGCACTTTTTTTAACGAAATTTAAGATCATGTCGGCTATCTCCTCTTTAGAAAGTTCCCCGTCTAAAACAT
>JBBTZR010000032.1:0-1508 GCA_038078475.1 Patescibacteria group bacterium | reverse complement strand
GGTAACGCCACCAGCCAACTAGCACCAACCACCAGTCCCATCACCAGCGGTCCAAAGCTTGTTGGTCCCCGCCGATCGACCATCGTTGCAAAAAAGCCAAAGACGCCAGTTGCCGACAAAGCAATCTCAACTATAAGCGCTCTTGAAATATCAGTACCTGTCCCAAGTGTCGGCCCGCCCAGAGAAAATTCGGCAGCTTCCTGGCCAAAAATATAGAACAGGAGCCCCGCTGCAGCAATTCCGGCAAATATCTGGGCGCAAACATAAAAAATCGCAGTCGCTCCACTAGTTTTTTGCGCCAGCCAGGAAGCCAATGTCACAGCAGGATTCAAGTGCCCACCGGAAATATGAACCGTTGCATACATCATCGTCGCATAACTAAACCCACCAGCAACTGCCACACCTGCTGCCCCAATTTCTCCGTAAAAGATATAGGAAAGCACAGCGCCGCAGGAAACAAAAACAAACACAAACGTGCCGATAAACTCAGCCAAATAAGCCCGCCAGGGATTAAACCAATCTTTAATTATGTTCGTTATCGAAACCACAATCCGATTAGACCATTTAAGATTATCATTGTCAATTTTTCAAAAGTGCCAAAAAGGCAGCTTGTCACGGAAAAGATAAATGATACAATGTCTTATACTTTCCACTTATGAAATTGTTTATCGACAGTGCCAACCCACAAGAAATTAAGAAAATGGCCGACCTTGGCATTATCGATGGTGTCACCACTAATCCCACTCTGGCAACAAAGGCTGGACTTAACTATCAAGAAGCCGTAGATTTGATTTTAAATACTGTAGACGGAGATATAAGTTTGGAAGTTTTAAGTACAGATACTGAGGGAATGCTAAAAGAAGCTCGTGCGCTTGTCAAACTTCACAATAATGTCGTCGTCAAGCTCCCGACCACAGAAGAAGGTCTTCAAGCTTTAAAAATACTCAAAAACGAGGGCGTAAGAATTAATATGACATTGGTTTTTTCAGCCAATCAAGCCCTTTTGGTTGCCAAACTTGGTGCCTATATTGTTAGCCCCTTTGCCGGAAGACTCGATGATATCGGCCATGCGGCGATTGATGTTATCGAGGAAATACGCCAAATCTACGACAACTACGCTTTTGAAACCCAAGTTCTTTTTGCCTCAGTCAGAAGCCCACTTCATGTTAAACAAGCAGCACTAGCAGGGGCCGATATTGCCACCTGCCCTTTCGAAGTTTTGGAAAAATTAGTAAAACATCCGCTTACCGATATCGGTCTTAAAAAGTTCCTTGATGACTTTGCCCAAAGTGGCCAAAAACCACTAGTATAACCCCATGGCAAGGCTTGTCAAACAAAAAGTTAATGCTGCTGTCGCAGCTGCTTATTTGGCTTGCGAGGAGTATCAGTCAGGCGTGTTCTCCGGCCCGCGATTCCTGTAGGTTCTAATGAAATCTCTCACCTTATTCTCATCAAGCTGATCCATCTTAAGCACCCTGCCCCAAGCAACTAGTGCAATCATCGTCTCG
>JBBTZR010000031.1:6574-7896 GCA_038078475.1 Patescibacteria group bacterium | reverse complement strand
CAAGGTCGATAATTTTCTTGACATCATTTTCCTTTTCGGCTGCGACAATGAATTTGTCTATTTCAGTTGCAAAAACTGATTTGGATAATGGCAGTGTAACCTGATAGGGCAAGGCCCCCGTATCAAACTGTTGTGTTCTTTCATCTTTACCCTGCTCCTTTAATTCAAATTTAGCAATTTTTGCACTCCCATAAGCTTCATGGGTAGTGATGACATTCGCCTCGTTTTGTACCTTGGAAAGTTTGGACTTAGCTTCCTTCGAATCCTTAAACTCTACGATATTTACGAGTTTTTCTAGTGTATTGACTGCAAACCTGCCTTGCTCTTGCTCGTCCGGTGAGATTTTAGCTAAAAATATTTCTTGATCGGCAAGATTTAATATTTCTTTGAAGGGATCTTTCCTCGTTCCAAAAATCTCCTGCCTAGAATCGTCAACATACTTGACCATCTTTTCTCCGCCAGGAAGCTTTTTTGAGAGTGCAAGCAGCTTTTGAACCTGTGGATGCTTTTTAACCGAAAGACCTAAATAAAACTGTGTATCATCAGGTATTAGAGTGTAGCTTGTAACTTTTTGGTTTAAGAAATAAAAAATGCCCCCTGAAGCAGCCCCAATAATTAACAAGAGTAATACGATTAAAATAAACTTTTTACTTTTAAAGAAACCCCATCTTGACTTTGATTGTTCTGCTAAACCTTCGATGGTTGGTTCTTGAGAAGGTTGTTGCTGACTAAGTTGTGAAGAATTGACTTCTGACTGACTTATATTTTGGGTTGGGTTAACTTGAGGAAGTGAGTTAATGTTTAAAGGTGCCTGGTTATCTTTCGGTTCCTCAGCCATATCAACTTAATCATAGCAGATCAAAATACTTGCAACTACAGCTCCTTCATCATAAAAATTAGCTTTAGGTGTGAATATATTCTAGTACCAATGGATCTGAATCAAAAATAACCTTCCAATCTCTAAGAATAGCCACAAATTTGTCAATTATCCGGTTCGAAATAAGCGTAGCTTTTCTACGAATAAAAAACATTGGGTCTACATTTAAAAAAGGACTCGGCCAAGCGTCGAGTCTTTTTTTGTCCGAGTTATTTTGCTAGAATACTTTTCGCGGCGGCGTAGCTCAGTGGTAGAGCGGAGCTCTCATAAGGCTTAGGCATAGGTTCGATCCCTATCGCCGCTACTTTTTTTAGGACCGCAGTCGAGTCTGACTCGACGAGGACCGCAAGTTTTGCTTTAGGCCCGCAGTCCGAATCATCGAGGACGAGGACCGCAAGCTATGCTTATCACTTGATTTTGCCGATTGCTAAGTGGGGTTGACCTT
>JBBTZR010000031.1:0-6474 GCA_038078475.1 Patescibacteria group bacterium | reverse complement strand
TGCTCTTTTGAGGTGATTGTTGGCAGCTGGGCAGATTAGCTGCTAACTTTTTTTTTGCGGTGTAGTCTCTTCCATTTAGCGCGATTGTTCTCCAAAATAGTTTTGTTGCGGTTCGTGAATTGGTAAAGTCCTATTAAAGCCATATAATAGAAGAAATGAAGAAACGGATTTTGACTGGTGATCGTCCCACAGGTAGATTGCATTTAGGGCATTATGTGGGATCGCTTAAAAATCGGGTCAAGTTGCAGGATGAATATGAATGCTTCTTTATTGTCGCGGATCTACATACACTGACGACGCGTCCGGAAAAAACAGCAGAGCTTTCTGATAACATCCGTCAGTCAGTCCTAGATTATTTATCAGTTGGTATCAATCCCCAAAAATCCACGATCTATATCCAATCACGAATTCCAGAGGTGACAGAATTGGCAGCCATTTTTGGAAATTTGGTTAGTGTACCACGGTTGCAACGCGTACCGACTCTTAAGGATGTTATGCGCGATGCGGCAATAGAAATTCCTTCTTATGGCCTTTTAGGTTATCCGGTTTTGCAGGCTGCCGACATTTTAATGGTGTGCGCCAACTTGGTGCCTGTGGGCCGCGATCAAGCATCACATATAGAAATAACAAGGGAAATAGCGAAGGAATTTAACCGATTATACGGTGATACTCTGCCTGTTCCGGAGGCTTTGATTCCTGACGATATCGGTACTTTGCCGGGGACCGATGGGAAGGCCAAAATGAGTAAATCTGCCGGTAATGTCATTAATCTTTCTGATACTCCTCGCGAGGTGAGGACAAAAGTGATGGGGACGTACACTGACCCGAAAAGGATTCATGGAGATGAGCCGGGGGATACGAAAAATAATCCGGTGTTTGTCTATCTGCGAGCTTTTGTTCCAGAACTAGAAAAATCTCGTTCCCCTTCGGGAAGTAAAAACGAGAAACTAGAAACCTTAAACCATTATGAAGAAAGATATAAAAAAGGAACGGTTAAGGATGTGGAGGTTAAAGAGTTTTTGGTCGAGGTTTTAGGTGAGTTTTTGGAACCGATTCGCAAAAGAAGGGAGGAGTTTGAAAAGCGGCCGGAGCTTCTGAACAAAATTCTGAAAGAAGGGACAGAAAAGGCAAGAGCTGCAGCACAGATTACTTTAGACTTAGTCCGTCGCGCAATGAAGATAGATTATTTCTGAGACGCTCGAGGAACTACCTTGACTGCGTCAAGGAAGCACCTCTTTCAAATCTGGCAATTTGAGTTTTCAAGTGTTAAAATTGATTTCCGAAATTTATCAGCAAAAATGTCAAATAATAAAGGTAAAAAAGAAGCGGATCCGAGAAAATTTTTAAAGCCGCAAATGCCTAAGATGCCTCCTGTAGTCAAAATGGGAGGCAAAGGTTCGTGGCGAGGATTTTTAATCTACGCAATCCTGGGATTTATTCTTTTTTCTTTCTTAATTTTCTCCTCAAATCCGGTTGAGCGGCTTCTGCCGCAAGAGGCGATTTCCAAAGTAATTGGCGATGTTCGTGATAGCCGCGTCGATTCAATAGAGATTGATGGGGAAAGATTGACGGTAAAGCTCGCGGACGGGCAGATTTATACTTCTAGGAAAGAGGAAAATCAATCGTTTTTTGCGGCACTTGAAGCGGCAAAAGTTGATCCTGCAGGTGCCAAAATAACGGTTCGGGATCGCACATTCTCCCAAGCTTGGGTGACGATTTTGACCACAGTTTTACCGCTGGGACTGATGGTCCTTTTCTTCTTTTTTATATTTAGACAAGCCAGAGAAGGGGCATCTTCTATTTTTTCATTTGGCCAATCCCGGGCCCGCCAGTTCACTCGTGATATGCCCAAGGTGACTTTTGCCGACGTGGCAGGAGTCGATGAGGCGACGCAGGAACTACAAGAGGTCGTGGACTTTTTGAAGCATCCCGAAAAATACAAGGCGGTGGGAGCTCGTACACCGAAAGGCGTGCTTTTGGTGGGGCCTGCCGGAACTGGGAAAACTCTTTTGGCACGTAGTTTGGCGGGTGAGGCCGGAGTGCCTTTCTTTTCAGTTGCTGGTTCTGAGTTCATGGAAATGCTCGTGGGTGTTGGCGCAAGTCGTGTTCGTGATCTCTTTTCTCAGGCAAAGCGAATTGCCCCCTCCATTATTTTTATTGACGAGATTGAGTCTATAGGTAGGATGAGAGGCTTGGGCTTTTCCGGAGGCCATGATGAGCGCGAACAGACCTTGAATCAGATTTTGGTTGAAATGGACGGGTTTTCTCCAAACGACAATGTTTTAGTTACAGCAGCAACGAATCGTCCTGATCTCCTGGATCCGGCACTGACGCGTCCGGGAAGATTTGACAGGAGAGTTGTACTTGACCTGCCGGATATTGAGGGCCGCAAGGCAATTATCAAAATTCATATGAAAGGTAAGCCTTTTAACAAAGAAGTTGATATTGAGCGCATAGCCAAAAGAACGGTGGGATTTTCCGGGGCCGACTTGGCCAATATGCTTAATGAAGCGGCGATTTTAGCGGCGAGGGATGCTCGGAAAGAAATTAATAACATTGATGTCGAGGAAGCAGCTACTAAGGTAAAGTTAGGCCCACAGCGCAAGAGAATGCAGTCCGAAGAAGAGAGAAAAATGACAGCTTACCATGAGGGTGGACATGCGTTGGTTGCGCACTATCTGCCAAATGTTGATCCGGTTCATCGCATCTCTATCGTGGCGCGGGGAATGACAGGTGGGCATACGCTGGTGCCACCGCAGGTAGATCGGTACACAGAGACAAAAACTCGACTTTTGGAGCGCATTGCCACGCTTCTGGGAGGAAGAGCGGCGGAGGATTTGATTTTCGGGGAGTTTACGACAGGTGCTGCCTCCGATTTGGAAATTGCATCAACTCTCGCACGAGAGATGGTCACGGAATTTGGCATGAGCGATTTGGGGCCGACAATTTTTGCGCCAAGGCCGCAATTTGGCATTTGGCCAGTGATGGGTGAGCCTAGCCAGGTTTCACCGGAGCTGGCGGCCAAAATTGACCAGCAGGTTGCCAAGATTATCGACGCCGGATACAAGAGAGCTCGCGAGCTTTTGGCGGAGCATCGACCTAAACTGGATTTGGTTGCTGCGACTCTTCTTGAGAAGGAAACCCTGGAAAGAGACGAGTTTGAAAAGTTGGTGGGTAAACCGGTTGGTGATGGAGAGACGAAATTTAAGCGCGCCCGCCCTGCCAAATCTGCACAGGCTTAAAAATCTTCTAAGTTGTACAATATTCCCATGCAAAAATTGTTGTTAATTGACGGAAACTCGCTTTTTCATCGAGCCTATCATGCTTTGCCGCCATTGACGGATAAGAAAGGCGAGATGGCCAATGCGGTTTTTGGTTTTTCCAACATGATAATCAAGGCAATAGGCGAGGTGAAACCGACGCATATTGCTTGCGCATTTGATACGGCTGCCCCGACATTTAGGCATGTAGAGTTCGAGAAATATAAGGCGCAAAGGCCGGCACCTCCCCCTGATCTCTATCCGCAACTGCCCAAGGTTAAAAAAGTGCTTGATGCTTTTGGAATTGCCTATTTTGAGATGGATGGGTATGAGGCGGATGATGTTCTCGCAACACTTGCTACGCAAGTATTGCGACTAAAGACTAAAGACAAAAGACTAAAGCAAAAAAAAGAATTCGACGTCGTGATACTTTCCGGCGATCGGGATTGTTTGCAGTTAGTGGATGGCAATATTAAGGTTCAAGCTCCCGGATGGAACCTTAAAGAGACGACCTTATATGGGGCAAAAGAAGTTCGCGAGAAGTATGGACTGGAGACTCGTCAAATGGTTGACTACAAATCTTTAATTGGTGATGTTAGCGATAATGTGCCGGGAATTGCCGGAATTGGCCCCAAAACCGCTGCACAACTTTTGCAAAAATATCATACTCTGGAGAATTTATTTAAGCATATAGACGAACAGCCGGAATCGATCAGGGCTAAGCTTGAGGCAGGAAAAGATATAGCTTTGGCAGCAAAGAAATTGGTCGAGCTGGATCGCAATGTCGATTTAAAATTTAAAATTGAAAATTTAAAATTTAAGCCTAATTGGGATCAGGTAAGAGCGGAGTACGAGGATTTGGGATTTAAATCGATAGTTAGCAAGTTGCCAGGGTCAAAAGGGTCAGAGGGAACAAATGAGACAGATGAAACAGTTAGTCAAAGTCAAAGTGTAAAGTCAAAGACAAAGAGAAACGACGATCAGCTAAAGCTTATTTGATGAAAGTTGCCTTAGTCCATGATTATTTGAACGAGTTTGGGGGGGCGGAGAGAGTGCTTTTGGCGCTTTCGGAGATTTGGCCCAAGGCGCCGATTTATACGGCATTTTATCGGGAAGGGTCGCCGGCGTACGAGCGTTTTAAAGACAAAAAGATCATAACTTCATGGGTGCAAAAAGTGCCCTTTTTTAGTACTTATCTTCACAGCCCATTGCGATTTTTGGCGCCTCTTGTGTGGAACAGTTTCGATTTTTCCGCATTTGACGTGGTCGTGACTTCGAGCAGTTGGTATATCACGAAGGGGTTTAAAAAGGGGCCAAAAACAATTGAGATTTGCTATTGCCATGCACCGCCGAGATATCTCTATGGTTATCCGACATCTATCGAATGGCAGAAATATTGGCCGGTGAGAGTTTATGCACTATTTGTTAATCATTTTTTGCGGGTTTACGATTTTGAAGCGGCGCAGAGGGTCGATTATTTCATTGCTAATTCTAAAAATGTACAAGAGCGAATCAAGAAGTTTTACAGGCGAGATAGTGGGATGATTTTTCCTCCTGTGGACTTACCGAAAACAAAACAACTTTCCAAGGTCAAGAAGGGGGATGCTTATTTCCTTACGGTTTCAAGAATCGTTGGCGCCAAGGGTTTGCAGCTGGCAGTGGAGGTCGCAAATAATTTAGGTTTCAAACTCAAGGTCGTAGGTAAACCAGCTGGCTACGGAGTGGAATATCAGAAGATAAAAAGGATGGCTGGGGAAAATGTGGAGTTTTTAGGATATGTTTCCGATAGCGAGCTGGTTGATTTGTATGCGGGGGCAAGGGCATTTTTGGCACTGGCAACCGATGAGGAGTTTGGAATTGCGCCGGTTGAGGCAATGCTTTGCGGGACGCCAGTCGTAGCCTATGACGGCGGAGGATATCGCGAAACAGTTATTCAGAAAAAAACTGGCTTATTTTTTGATCCAGCGACTGCAGGTTCTTTGACTTTGGCTATCAACACTTTTATGGCTATGGAGGAAAAAGGTCAATTTGACCCCGCATTCATCCGCCGCCATGCTCAAAAGTTTTCGAAAGAAAGGTTTAAGAGGGAGATTTTAAAGTTTGTGGAGAGCAAGACGAAAAATGCCAAATTTTAAAGTCTATTTCTTTCAAACTGCCAGAGGAACATTGCCTATAAAAGAATTTATGGAGACGCAGAACGATGAAGTTTATACTAAGATTCTCCGTTCAATCAAACTCCTTAGAGAAGGTGGACCTTTTTTGAAACCGCCTGAAGCCAAGAAAATTGACAGAGACCTTTATGAATTGAGAATTAGGGGACAAGGAGCGGTTAGAATTTTCTACACAAAGACACCAGCAGGTTATTTTTTGCTTCATGCGTTCAAAAAGAAAACGCAGAAAATTCCCAAGAAAGAGCTGAAAATAGCCATTGACAGAATGAAGAAGTTAGTATAACATATATGTTATGAAAAGGAAACATTTGGACTTCGACGTTTATTTAAAGAATGCTCTCAAAAACCCCAAAATTAAAGCAGAGTATGACAAACTTGAGCCTCAGTTTGCACCGATTGAGGCAATTCTAGAAGCAAGGGTTAAAAAGGGTATGACTCAAGCTCAGTTAGCTAGCAAAATTGGGACTAAACAATCCGCTATCGCTCGCGTGGAATCCGGGAATGCCAATCCATCCATTGGTTTCTTGCAAAAACTTGCTGAAGCACTTGGTAAGAAACTAGTTATTAGGTTTGAATAAATTTCTCAACTTTCTCAAGAAAAAACACATTCCAAGATCACGCCATGGCGTAAAAGTGGAATATTTGAGTAGTGATTAAGGGAAAGAGTAGAATTTGTTTGTGGAAGATAAGCGAAGCTTTTCTATGAACAAGAATTTCGCAGAAATCGCCAATAGCGCAGAAAATGCTCGGGTCCGAGCGGAAATTTGGGGAGATTTTGGTAACTAGTATGACGCGGCCAGAGTTTGTGACCTTAATGCGCAAAGCAAGCGGAATTGTTACTAATGAGGGTGGCGTAACTAGCCATGCGGCGATCATTGCTAGAGAATTTAGCATACCCTGTATTGTGGGGACACGAAAAGCAACCCATGTATTTGCCAATGGTGATCTGCTAGAGATGCGTATGAACCACGGAGTGGTTTTGAAACTTCAATAATCAGACTCTTGATTTTATCAGTACGTTTGTGTGAAGTAATTGTTTCC
Organism: Patescibacteria group bacterium; assembly: GCA_038078475.1. GTDB lineage: Bacteria > Patescibacteriota > Microgenomatia > Curtissbacterales > GWA2-41-24 > JBBTZR01. The sequence goes on along the minus strand of JBBTZR010000031.1, from coordinate 2 downwards.
CC
>JBBTZR010000030.1:21434-30318 GCA_038078475.1 Patescibacteria group bacterium | reverse complement strand
AAAAACTATCAGCTGGTAGCCGATGTCACTCTAGCCTCGGAAATTGCCAAAAATGGTCCATCTCCAAAAAGCCCCGTACCGCCACCCACAGTTAAAGTCAAAGTCGAAAAAACGCCGCAAGGTTTCTTGAGGGTTCGTCAAGAACCGTCACTTTCCGCCCCGGAAATAGGCAGGGTCAAAACTGGTGACGAGCTAGAAGTTATCCAGGAAACCAAAGACTGGGTCAAAGTTCAATTTGAAGGCAAACAAGGCTGGGTCTCCAGCCAGTACGTCAAAAAACTCCCCTAATACTTGCTTTTTGCCGATGCAAAAATATCAGAGGAGCGCCTAGGCCCGCAGACCTGAGCTTGTCGAAGGGCGACCTGCTGATATACTGTAATTATGGTTGCCAAATCCCTCATCAAGCTCATCGACGAGGCCATCATACCTGCGGTAGCCTTAATAGTCGGCAAAATGACTGGCCTTGCCCTGGCGATTTACATACTAGGCTTGCCCGCGACCATCATCACTGGCGGAGTCCTAAAATTCCTGCCCTCGGTACACTTCACCAACCTAGCTGACTATATTTTGGCCGAGAATTACTCCAACCTGGCCATGTTTGTAGTGGCAGCACTAGGCACCATATTCGTTTTGGTGCGTGCCCACTTTTTCCACGAAAGTCACATTCACCCCAGGCTCCAAGCCAAGCTGGCTCGCCTCAACCTAGAAACCCTCATTGCCCCAAGCTATCACCTTTACCACCAAGCGATCATTTGGCTTACCTTTTTATGGCTAACCGTCGTCTTCTTAGTACTCTCCACCATCCTCGATATTACTTATCCGGTCATTTCTGCTATTGCCTTTATAGTCGCCGCCAATTTTTCCGTACTTTTCGCCATGGATATTGAAAAGGAGATTGAAATCAATAGAACTTAATTTCTAAAATGAAAATCGTCTTAAATTTCCTGGCCATCGTTCTCTTAGTCGGCCTCATCGCTACACCTATCTATTTCGCCAAAAACTTCGCCAAAGTCTCTGGCGTCAAAAGCCAGTCTAGTTATCTTGTAGTCTCGCAAATAGATAAATTCCCCAATCTTAGCCTTACTCAAGAGGCAGAAAAGTACTCCATCACTTACAGCAAATTCGGCCCATCACAAGCTTTCTTAGGCGTACTCATACTCAATAACCCCACCAAAGAGACTCAAACCTACGGGATCGAAAAACTCTCGGGCCAGGGGACCATCTTCTTCGGCCAAAACTTGGACGATCAAAAAACCCAAATCTACGTCCCGAGCCTTACTTCTGTCCCCATCAGCCTCTACTCAAGCGAAGAATCCGCCACCTCAACCCCAACAGTCGAATTTACTGTAAATAGCGAATAATCCTTGCGGGTAAGAAGTCGCTGCCGTAAATTACCACGAAAACCAAAATTACCCACAAAACAACCGATGAGAGAAGCGGAATATCCGACAAAAGCACCCGCTCCGGCGACTCGCCTTCTTTCTTCTCATAAATCACAAATAAATATCTCATTACCCCATAAATCACAAATGGCACCGAAGCCATTAGCCATTTTGATGCCAAAAACGTCCGTGGCAAATAATCTCCGAACAGGACCAATACTTGCGGTCCGGCAGATGGCGGAGGCTGTAAAAAGGTAAACATTGTATAGGAAAACCAAGTTGCCGTCGCAAACATCACCGTCAGCGAATCAAGTAGTGATTCCGGATAGTGCAGGAGAATTTTTCTGGTTGCCAAATCGCGGTTTTCAGACGCCAAAAGAAGTGTGCGCTCCGAACGCCTTTTACCAATTGCCAAAAACAGCGCCAAAGACGCCACAGTCAAAATAAACCAAATCGTTACGTGGGCATCAATTAAAACCGCGCCCGCATAAACCCGCAGCAAAAATCCGGCAGCAATGGCCATCACATCCAAAAGAATCAACGATCTTAAAAATAATGAATAAATTATTTGCAGGGCCGCATAAAGGGCAATTGCGAAGGTAAAGAAAGGTGAAAAACGACTAGCTACAACTAGCGCCAGAGCCAACAGCCCAAAAGCAACCACCATCGCCAATTTCGGGTTGAGCCTGCCGGCCGCAATCGGCCGTCTGGACTTGAACGGGTGTGCTCTATCTTTTTCAATATCAATAAGATCATTGATAATGTAGATTGCCGAGGTCACCAATGAAAAAATCACAAATCCCAAAGCTACGGTCCAAAACTTCGCGGGATTAAAAAATTCGCCTTCAAAAACAAGAGCGGCAAAAAGAGCGAAATTTTTCAGAAGTTGTCTTGGACGCGCAGAGACAAACAGCCAAAAAGGGAGCCAGATTATTTTTGGGCCTTTTGAGGTAAATTCATATTGAGCCACAGGAGCCCTCCTATTACTACAACCGAGGTCACCAGCCCCGCGAAGATCTTTTCGCCAGGCGACAGCCTCAGTGCAGCCGCACCCAAAATAGCACAGACAAGAGCGTAATACAAGGCAATTCGCCGCTGACCCCACCCAAGTTCAAGAAGCTGATGATGCAAATGGCTGCGATCGCCGACAAATGGCGAGCGACCAGAGGCAATCCTTCTGACAATTGTAAAGACTCCATCTACCAGTGGAACCATCATTACCAAAATTGCCGCCCCTACTTTAGCACCGGAAAGAATTGCCACTACCGCCACCAGATAGCCTAAAAAATAAGAACCGGAATCGCCCGGAAAAATCTTGGCCGGATAAAAATTAAAAACTAAAAACCCCAGTGTTGCTCCGGCTCCCACGAGAGCCAGCTTCTGTACCATAAGTTGGCTTGGATCAGCACCAAACCTCAAGGAGGCCGCCAGTAGTACCAAAAGAGCCACCAAGACAATCCCAGGCATTTGCCCATCGACACCACTAGAGAAGTTAACCATATTGATTACCCAAACAATCCAAAAAAGTGCAAAAAGATCAGCAAAGACCAGTATCGAATGTTGCCCCCAAAGATCAAAAATCACTCGCCAGCTGTCAAGTCTGATTACGCCGCCTAAAGGGTTGGTGATAAAAGCGATACCTACTCCACTGGCCACCACAATTATTGCAGCCCCGATCTGCGCCGCCAGCTTCCAAGAGGCAGGAAGATCGCGGCGATCATCTAGTAGCCCAACAGCGACCAGAACCAAACCACCCGAAATAATACCAACAAGCTGCTGGGAAAGAGGCAAGGCTAAGAGCGATACAAAAACTACGGCCAAAAATATCGGCAAACCCCCTGCTCTTGGAATCGCCTTTTTGTGCAAAATTGCCGGATGCCGATGGGATTTTGGGTCGTCAACAAATTTATATTTTTTGGCCAGTTTAATAGTAATTTGAGTCAGCACGAGACTAGAAAAAAAGGCCAAGGCAAATAAGACAGCGATCATATCAAAAGAGAGATAATCTTGGTTCCAGTATAAGTCGTCAAGATTGATACCAAAAGGGCAAACACGACAAGCACCTTTGATAAAAATTTCCGCTCGTCGAGAGCGAGATTATTGATGGCAAAATTCACTAAAAGCACCCCGAGAGAAATCGTCGGCAGAATCCAAAGAAATATCGGCTTGGCCAAGATCGGTTCACCCCATGGACGCGAATAAAAAAGAGGTAGCTCGGGGGGCAACTTTTCCCATGAAACCAGAATTAAAGATGACAAAAAAAGAATGGATAGCAGGCAGATAATAAATATTATTTTCGCAAATGCCATAGCTACTCTCCTCTTTTGACAAAAATCGCGACATCCTCGACTTTTGATCTCAAAGTATATCCCTCGGCTATTAGTTTCTCAAGCTCGGCAAAGTAACCGATTGAGCTTGGTGGTTTAATGATGTAATCAGGCGGGTTTTCTACAAGGTCGCCAATCACTTCATCGCGGCCATTTGGGACTCCAAAGACATGAAACGAGGTAACGTATCTGGAGGGATTTTTTAAATCAGCGACAGCATAAAGCCATGGTAAATCTCCCCAAATGTATGTCCAGGACCCCATCGCGCCACGGGCTGCAAGAAAGTCGCGAGCCGCCATAACGGAATTGACATTTCTATCAAAAAAATCATTGTATTGGTCGGTGCCTATCTTGCCAGAGGCGAACTCCCAAAAATTACCCCAGTATTTGATCTGATTTAAGGGGCCGCCTGTCAGAAAATCCGTAAACAAAAGTTTGGTTAAAAATACCAAAGGCACAAAAAAACTTATGCCAAATTTAAGTCTGGTTCTGGTGATTATCGGCCGCAAGTTCAAAGAAGCCAAAAGCAAAGAAACTGCCGGTATTGCCTGCACCAAGTAATGCCCATAGGTTCTGCTGGAAAAGTAACTGCCCAAGAAGGAAAATGCAGTCCAGAGTAAAAACAGATGAAAAATCGAGAGCTTACCTTTTGTCTTCTTCCAAATCCCATAAATCACAGCTGCCACAATCGGCGCAAACTTTAGCGCATTAATTAAAAGCGCGTATCGGGGACTCTCTCCCAGATAAATTTGGTAATAGGTGTAAGCTGCAAAAATATATTCACCGACTAAGTTTTTAGGTGCAAAATAGGCGATAAATATCAAGAATGGAACCGTAAATCCGCTGGTCAAAACTAACCCCCTTCTCAAAAATTCCGCAAACTTTTGTATATAGAAAAACAGAAAGATACCAAGTGCTGCAGCCTCAAGTACTCCAACCTGTTTGTAAAGTGAACCGATGGCCAGTAAAATCCCTGCAGCAAAAAGTGAAGGGTAATCAAACTTTTTCAAAATCGCAATCATCATTGCCATAGAAATTGGCAAAATCATAAAAATTTCTGTCAGCGCCAAATTCCCCTCAACCAGCCGTAGTGATGTCAAAAAGCCAAAAGCCAAAGTAGCCACGAGTGCCCGCTTTTTACCGTAAGCCTCTCTCGCAATTTCATAAATGACTACGGCTGTGGCCATTACTACAATTGCGGCAGCAAGCCTCAACCAAAACATCGAGACACCAAAGAAATTAAAAATTAGCTGATACGAGAGATAAATCATCGGCGGCTTATTGTCCCAGGCATCTTGATATAAAACTCCGCCAAAGTTCAAATTCCGCCCGACTGCCGCAAAAATCCCTTCGTCTCCATACCAGAATGGTTCAAAGAGGGAGGGGAAGCGGAAAATGAAAGTAGCAAAAAGTATCAAAGCAAGTAAAAAATAATGTTTCTTCATAATTCAGAATTTTTTTGCACTCTTGGCCCCGGTCTCAACTCCCAGTACGTGCCGGGAGGATAGTCTCCAATAGTAACTACCCCATTCTCCACATAGGCGTCAAGTAAGCTTTTCCCCGAGTGTTGTATTAATCCTTCCGGTAAAACTATCATTTCATTTCCCAGCCCAAAGCGATTGCGGTAGTACAAAACTTCAGCAAAAGATGGCAAAACCGTCACTATTTTATCGCCTGGTTTAATTTGGCCGATAATCTCATTTTCGTAAACTTGTTTAAAAGTTGTGGGATACCGCAGTATTGTTAGGTAGTCAATCGCCAAGCTCAAGACAATCACAACGGCAATCGAGATTTTAAATGAATTTACATGTAATTTTTGAGCGGCATGGACAATCACGATCGTTAGGGGCACAGCGGCAGGAATTAAATATCTCCAGAAAAAAATTGGCCTAAAAGGTAGTCTAAACCCATCAATTTTTAGCCCCGGTAGAGTGGCCAAAACAAAAGGTACAATTGCCCAGAACCAAATTAAAATGTAGGGTTTTTCAAAAGACTTTTGACGAATATGTTGGATCAGTCCAACCAAAATCAATGTAAGCGATAGCCACAAGAGAACTGGTCTAAAAACATTTTGGTGCTCCCCGCCAAGAATCCTCAAAATCGCTTCATAATGAGTTCGCTGGTCAATTCCTCCGATCCAATAACTTTGGCTAACAGACGTAACTTGAGAGGCCAAGAGCGGAATCCATGGTAAATATAAAACTCCTACTACCGCATAAAGCGCAATCATCCTTAAGAGAATTTTTCTCTCAAAAATCAAAAGATAAAGCCCTTGCGCAAAAAGTGTGAAGAACATATAGTAGTGGCTATAAATTCCCAGGGTAGAAAATAAAACAAACATCAGTCCATTCTTAATGTTCGAGCCCTGAGCGAGTCGTTGGGCCGAGAACTTCAATAGAAAATAAATTGATCCGGTGGCCGCAAACGCAAACATTGTATAATTCCTGGCCTCAAAAGCATAAGTAAAAAAGATTGGATTGACCAAAACCGCAAGCGCAGATAACAGTCCAAAGATCCGTCCCTTGATCTCATTTGCCAACCGATAGACCAGAAAAACCGTCAAAAGATAAAAAATTACTGAAATTAGCCTTGTAGAAATTTCAGTCGTCGGAAAAATCTTGTACCAAAGTTCCACAACCGTATAGTAAGCAGGCGGATGAAAATCACGGGCAGTAGTTTGTAACATTTGAAAGTAGGGAAGTTGCGAAATCAAAGAAGTCCACGCCTCATCACCCCAAAACCCGCGAGTGAAATAATTCTGTGCTAAGGAGAACATTCTCAATCAGTATAGTAAGAACGACTCTGATTGACAATTAAAAGAGGTTAAACTTTTTCCGTCACGCGGTATTCTAAATACTTCCCCAGCATCAGCCTAGTGTGGGCATCGATGCCAGGCAGTGCCGTGAAGATAAAGGTTACCACCGGCAAAAGTACATACTCAAAAGGTGTCACCAACTTTCTTAGCCAGGAAACTTGATCTTCACGTTTGGGCCGCTGTTTCAAATCCAAAAAGACAATCATGGCCAAAAATAGCCAGCAAGAAGTTAAGATTCCAAATGAAACACGCGGCAAGTTTTGGCCCATCACGGTTTGGGCGAAAACCGGATTTAAAAGAACCGGAATATTGGCACCTAAAGTTATCGCAAACCAGTTAACCGGCCAAAAGAAATGGTCGGAAAGTACCCGAAAAACCCGAATTGTTCTCTGCCAAAAGGGAATATGCGGGTAAGTCAGCCATTTCTTGATAAAGTAAGCATCGTCTGAAACTCCCCACGCCCATCTTTTCTCCTGCTCATAAAAATTAATTAAAGATTTAATGTAACTTGTCGACTCTGCCGCATCGGCAGTTGCCGGCAGATAAATCGGTTCGACCTCCACTTTGCCGTCTTTGGCAAAATAACTCTTAAAAAACAGCCGAAAATCCTCGGGAATTACGTCCACGTCCCAGTAGCCGACCTCATCCAAAAGCTTTAAAGACAGCGAATACATCGAAAAATTTATAAGTTTATCGGTGCGGCTGTTCATGCCGGTTTGCCAAACTGAACCAAGACTATTCATCACCCGAATCGGTGCCGGCACTCGCCAGATGTTGTTGTAATAAAGAATCAAGGGTTGCCAAAAGCGCAAATAGCGATTTGGGTTGGTTAAAAATTTGTAAGTTAAGCAGGAGAAATAGCTTTTGTCAAAAATGCCGTCAGCGTCTTTGGATGTGACTGTAATATAGTCAATATCCCGCTTTTGGCGATCGACCAAGACTTTTTTGCTCAAGCGGCCGGCATAGGCTTCATTACTGGATTTACCTTTAACCTCACCGGCAATATCCGGATGATAAGTTACCAGTAGATTGGCAAATTTCCCCTTATACTTTTTAACCAATTCTCTTGCCTTACGCCGACCCTCCTCTCCTTCCCGCTTTTCAAAGCCCAAAACCACTGAAATTTGCCCTTTGGAAAAATCTTGCAGCGCGATCGACTCCAGCCCCCGGTCAATAGTATGCAACGGTTCGCGATAAGTCGGAATGACCACCAGGTGATGTACACGCTCAAAATCGGCAAGATTTTTAGCATCGGAAATCCAGTCGTAGCGCTTGGCCGCATTCATTTTAAGATGTGAAAAAAGGGCGCTGGCCGCAAACGCTCCCGATTTATAAAACCACAAAATATCAAAAAGGATAATGTAGTAGGCAACATAATGGGGGATCCAAAAGGCACCCAAAACCGGGAAGAGTATTAAACTCCACGAAAAAGTTCCCGGCAATATCTCCAGGAACCGATGAACTTGACGATCATAACGTTCAACAAAGTTTTTTAGCATTTTTAGGCCCGCAAGCTTTGCTTAAATCCCAAACAATCTCCCCACGTTTTTAGACGTTACGCTAGCTAACTGGTCAACAGGAACATTACGAAGCTGGGCAATAAAGCTGGCCGTTATTTTAACATTTTTCGGTTCATTTTTACTACCGCGCAGCGGGTGTGGAGTCAAAAAAGGCGAGTCAGTCTCGAGTAGCATCCCATCACTAGGCATTTTCTTGGCCACTTCTTGCACTCTGGACGCATTTTTAAAAGTCACAATTCCCGAAAAAGAAATATAAAATCCCATCTCTAGTACTCTTTTCGCCGCTTCCCAATCCCCGGTCCAACTATGGAACAGCCCTTTCAAGGTACGTGATTTCGAGGTGCTTCCTTGAAATCTTTCTAATAGTCTAAACGTCTCCTTCCACGCATTCCTACAATGAATCAAAAGCGGCAACTCCAGCTCCTCCGCCAACCTAATCTGCGCCACGAACAATTCTTTTTGAAATTTTCTCTCCGTGGCACTTGTTACTTGTTTCGTATCACCCTCTAAATAAATATCATACCCACATTCCCCAACCCCAACCACCCTACGATTGTCATTCTCGACTTGATCGAGAATTTGTCTTAGTTCCACGATACATTTGTCCACAGATCCGAACTTATCAACATCACTTTTGCCATCTTGTGCATGAATTCCAACAGTGGCATATATTTGCAAATCATCACTTGAGTATTTCTCGGAAATCTCCATACACTTTCTGCTGGCCTCAACCGAAGTCCCAACGCAAATTATCTTGTTAACTTCAGCTTCTTTTGCCCTCCGGCACCACCCCTCTTTATCCTCCGTAAAATTCAGATGGGCATGAGTATCGACAAGCAT
>JBBTZR010000030.1:19782-21334 GCA_038078475.1 Patescibacteria group bacterium | reverse complement strand
AACTTTCCCTGTAAATTGATCCAGAATTGTCTGACTCGTTTGCGGTAAAAATGGACCTAAATTAAAGGCAATTGCGCGGATTTCTTGGGCAATTGGACTAATTGCTCGCTTTAGGGACGGGCCCTCAAGCTCCCAAGGTTTCTCCTGGTTGATTTTTTTGTCGAGAGTCGAAATCTCTTCCCAAAGGGATATTAGCGCCAAATCAAATCTAAAGTTTTTGAGATTATCGGCAACTGTTTTCTTAAAGGTAAAATTTTTCTTTGGCGGCAAATTCAAATTGGTATCAGCAGCCAATCGCCCCACTCTGGCCACCAAATTCCCCAGCCCGTTTGCCAGTTCACCATTGTACAAATCGATAAATCGCCTGAGCGAAAAATCCCCATCTCCCCACGCTGGGATTTCTCGCAGCAAATAAAATCGCACGGCATCTACTCCATACTTCTCAACCAACTCAAAGGGATCAATCACATTGCCCAGTGACTTAGAAATCTTTTGTCCATTAACCGTGACATATCCATGTACAAACTCGACATTTGGAAGAGGAATTCCAGCGGATGCAAGCATCGCTGGCCAGTAAACGGCGTGAAATCTTATTACTCCCTTCCCGATTACGTGTAACCGATTTGGATTATCCAACCAATATCTCTTATAAAGTCCTTCCGACCGTTGATCGGAAGACTTTACATGAGCATTGCGAATATAAAATTTCTCGTCGGTTGCGAATCCCAATGAAGTTAAATATGTGGTCAGGGCATCAAACCACACATATTGGATCTGACTATCCTCACCCGGCACAGGTACACCCCAACCATGTGCTCTCTCAACCGATCTTGAAATACTAAAATCTTCAAGCCCTTGCCGAATAAAAGAAAGGACCTCGTGTTTTCTAGTTTGAGGGAGAATTTTTAATTTGTCTTTTTGGATTAAATCATCCAAATATTTTTGGTAACTTGAAAGTTTAAAGAAATAATTTTCCTCCTCAATATCTTCTATATTTGTATGGCCATCCGGACATTCACCATCCACAATTTCGGCCTTCCCATAAAAAGCCTCACAACCTACGCAATATAGTCCCCGATACTTTTTCTTATAAATATCTTCTTTTTTGCACAACCTCCATAATTTTTGAGCACCGACAAAGTGGTGTTTTTGGCTTGTTCTATTGAAAATATCCCAAGTTAAGTTCAAAGCGTCACGCAAATTTTCAAATAATTTCGCATTCCGATCGACCAATTTTTGAGTCGGAATTCCTTCAGCCTCTGCCGCCTGCACATTCTTCAAACTATTCTCATCAGTACCGGAGGCAAACATCACATCATACCTAAGCGCTCTATAAAACCGTGCCAAACAATCAGCCTGCACTGCCTCGAATGCAAACCCAATATGCGGCACTGCATTAACATATGGAATAGCAGTAGTAATATAAATTCGCTTCATGGCTGAATTTTAGCACAAGGTTCTTCCTTGAGTCAGCGAAAGGTTGAACCTTGTAAAGTTGTTTAAATCGTCAAAAGATGAAATGATAAATGTTAGGCCCGCAGTCCTGAGCTTG
>JBBTZR010000030.1:0-19682 GCA_038078475.1 Patescibacteria group bacterium | reverse complement strand
TGTCGAAGGACGAGGACCGCATGGCACTGTATATGCGCCGAGGCTATTTAACACCGCCTGTAGTCATCGCACTTGCCATCATCACTCTTTTTGTCGCAGCCGTCCTCTACGCCCACAAATTTCTCCTCAAGCCCTAAGCCGGTGGCCCCGGTGAGGGCGTAGGCGATGGGGGAATCAGATTTGGACAACTGGCACAAAAATCCTTCTTTTCATAGGGATCAACAATAACCACCTCTTCCTTTTCCTCAGCATTTGGCGTTCCTGGCTCAACAATCTTGCCTGTTTCTTTGTCTACCCAAATTTTGACCCGGGCAAAAGTATCTTTTGTCGGTTCTGTCCCGGCAATAAAGTACTCAAATCGATTGGCACATTTATCGCTCTTTTGTCCCCCTGTCGTTGAGCAAATTTCAATACCTTTGACACCAGAAGGAACCTTGAAAGTTTCGTTCACCTTATCCTTTAAAAGTTCCGTCATAATCCCGTTCCAAATCGGCGCCGCACCGGTTATCCCCGAAGCCAAAGAAGGGTGCATTGGTCTGTTGTCATTATTACCAACCCATGTTGCCACCAAATAACTTGGCGTGTAGCCGATCGTCCAGTTATCTCGCTTGTCATCGGTAGTGCCTGTTTTAACGGCCACGGTTTTGCCTTTTATATTCAAGAGACTACTTGGTCCAAAAGCCGCAGTTCTAGCCGAGTTATCGGAAAGAATCGACGAGATCAAGAAAGATGTCTCAGAAGAAAGAACTCGCCTGCCGGATTTTGGCTTAAATTCCTCAATTACGCGGCCAGCGGAATCTTCAATCTTAAGAATTGGTGTTAAATCAACCCTTGTTCCCTCATTGGGAAAAACTCCGAACGCCACTGCTGCCTCGGCCATTTTCACCTCACCGCCCCCGAGTGTCAGCGAGAGTCCATAGCGGGACTCGTCCTCAAATGTTGAAATGCCCATTTCTCTGGCCTTTTTGATCATCTCCGGCACGGTATTAAGAGCCAGGACTTTAACTGCCGGAATGTTGTATGAATTACCAAGAGCATATCTGACTTGCACTGGTCCATGGAAGCGGCCGTCGTAATTTACAGGCTTATATGGTCTCGGAGCGGTCGCGAAAGTCGTCGGTACATCCATGATGACCGTCGCGGCCGTAATTAGCCTTCGCTCCAGAGCCGTAGCGTAATTTATCGGCTTTATTGCCGAACCAGGCTGTCTTGAGGCAATTGTCACATTGACATTACCGTCAATTGAGCTGTCAAAAAAGTCTTTCGATCCAACCATGGCCAGAATCTCACCGGTCTTAGGTTTTGTCACTAGTGCCGCACCATTTGAAACCCGAAGTCTCGCCAGTTTTTCGATATTGGTCTCTACTTGTTTCTGTGCCATCTCCTGAACATCCAAATCCAAAGTCGTTGTTACCTTGAGCCCACCTTGTGCGGCCACTGTTTCTCCATACTCGGCTGCCAAGTACTCCCGTACATACATCACAAAGTGTGGCGCGCGAATATCAACAATCGCCGGACGAGTATTGAGTGGTTCACCTGCCGCAGCTTTTGCTTCTTCTTCGGTGATGTAACCTTCTTCTATCATTCGAGTCAGTACTGCTCTCTGCCGCGCCTGGGCCCGCTCTGGATCCGCGCCGTATGGCGAATAAAAGGTTGGTGCTGCCGGCAACCCCGCCAAAAGCGCTGCCTCGGCAAGCGTTAAGTCGCCGACATCTTTGCCAAAATACTGTTCGGCAGCCGCCGCCACACCAAACGCAGTTCCACCATAGGGGACTTGATTTAGATACATCTCCAGAATCCGGTCTTTTGAGAAAGCCATTTCCACCCGAAAGGCCAGATACAGCTCCTTAATCTTTCTGGTGATTGTTCTCTCCGGAGACAAAAACGCACTTTTTACCAGCTGTTGAGTTATCGTTGATCCCCCTTGAAGAGTTCCCGCAAAAATTGTCTGTCTAGCTGCCCGAATTATCCCGTAAATATCAAAACCTCTGTGTTTGTAAAAGTCCTTGTCCTCAATAGCAATTGTGGCCAACTTCAGATTTTGGGGAATTTGCGCCAGCGGCACGACTGTTCGATTCTGATCCTCATAGACATTAAAAAGCAGCTTGCCGCCTCTGTCGTAAATTTTAGTCGTTTGGGCCAACTGCCTTGTCTCAAGTTGTCTTGGACTTGGCAAATCACGAGTTAAAAACCAGGCAGCAAAAAGTACCAAAAATATGGTCATTAGTCCGACCTTAAAACTGCGATCGGTATTTATAGCGGGGTGATGAACAAGTTTATCTACCCGCCAAAAGAAACGAGGCAAGCGTTTCTGAAAGTCGAGATTTCGCTTTTTGGCAAATCGGCCAAGGCTCAAAAGTATTGCCTTGGCGACCCAAATTGTGACATCTCCAATAAAAGTCACCAAGCGTATAAACCAGGTCAAAAATGAGATTATAAAGGAAACTGTAATCGTAACTACTTTCTGCATAAGTCTCGTTCAATTATTCTAGCTTAACTTTGTTGGATTTCAACCCGTCGAAATAAGAGAGCTTGATTCTCGCGATGCTCGAAATAAGAACCTGAGCTTCGCTCAGAACCTTGATTCTCGCCTCGCTCGAATTAAGAGAGCTTGTTTCTCGAAGACTCGGAATAATATACTTGAGGCGAGATGACCGAGACCCCCGAAAAACGCGGGCCCATCGAGAAAGGCCCAAAAGGTTGGCCAACCAACACGCTTGGAGTCATAGCCTTGGCCATTTTTGCCGCTATCGCCGTTTTTCTAATCGCCAAGCCTCTTTATCAACGCAGCTACAAAAGCCCCAGTGTTCAAACGATCTCGTCAGGAGGCAGACTACTCTCACCTCAAGCAGGAGATATCATCAGAGCCAATAAAATATCAATCGAACTCGCAGTCGACGACCCCCAAAAAGCCCAAAAAGTCCAGTTCTGGGCCAAAACTTATGCCGACGGTAAGTGGCAGATGATCGGCGAAGTTACGTCAGCGCCATACAAACTTGATTGGTCAATTCCATCAGAATTGCAGAACAAAGCCATTGCCCTCACCGTCCATATCTACCAGAAAGACGGAAAACTAATCAAAGACCCCGGCGGCTGGCGAGAAGGAATTATAATCTTGAGTCAATAGCTAACAGCCAATAGCTAACTGCGTTTCCCCAAATAGCTCCAAAAAGCAAAAAGAGCTAGAGCGACTATTGCTAATCCAAGGTTGACTGTTGTTATTAACTTAAGTGTAGCCAAAATTGCCACAACAGATATGAACAAAGCCACGAAAAAGGCCATTTTAAACGAAGTTTTAAAATACCAGTTAGCGCTGTAACGCTTGTAAAATCTGGTTCTGACAAAATAGAGAGCTATCCCAAGAAGTCCCCAGATCGCCAAAAACAAGAGCCCATCAACGGCCGCAAAAATATACCAGTCAGCCGCATCAGGATCAACTTGGACCACAATCCAAGCAAGTCCGAAAAGGCAAGCGACGGAGATTAGAAAGGCGAAGGGTAGCAATCGGGCCATCGACCTAATTGTAACAATGATCTGCTAAAATACCCGCATGGATTCTCAAACAACTTTAATCGCCATCGTCGCTCTTGTTATTGTTGCCTTCGCCCTCATTTACTTCCAAATCAAAAAACTCACCGAAAATAAATCTGAAGACCAAACTACTAAACTGCTAACCCAACTCATATCCGACATGCGCGGATCAATGGATAAAAATACGTCATCAATGGTCAACCAAAACAAAGTCATATCCGAACGTCTGGATCGCGCTGCTCAAGTCATGCTTGGAGTCAAGCAGCAAATCGGTGAAATGACCGAACTCGGCCGCGGTATGCGCGAGCTTCAAGAATTTCTGCGTTCACCCAAATTGCGTGGCCAAATCGGCGAGGCAGTTTTAAAAGATTTGCTTGGCCAGGCTCTTCCAAAACAACATTTTCATCTTCAATATGCCTTTAAATCGGGCGAAATTGTCGATGCTGCCATAAAAATTGAGCAAGGGATTATCCCCATTGATGCCAAATTCCCCATGGAAAATTTTCGCAAGATGACCAAAGCCCAAGATGAAAAAGAGACAGCCATGCACCGAAAATCTTTTGTCGCCGATGTCAAAAAGCATATAGACGCTATCTCAACCAAATACATTAGACCTCAAGAAGGCACCCTTGATTTCGCCCTAATGTACATTCCTTCCGAACCTATCTACTATGAAATCCTCACAAACAGTCCGGAGATCGATGACTACGCTTATCGCAAACGAGTCCGGCCCGTTTCACCTAATACTCTTTACGCATATCTGCGCGCCATCATTATGTCTCTTGAAGGCTCAAAGATCGAAGCCAAAGCTGGCCAGATCCTGGCAGCCCTTCGCGAAATCGGCGACGAAACCGAAAAGTTTGGAGGATCACTCTCAGTCCTCACCAAACACGTCAAAAACGCCGCCGCATCCTCCGACGACGTCAACTCCCGCTTCTCCCGTCTCTCCTCACGAATATCAACAGTCCAGAATATAGAAGAAAAAGCGACAAAATCATTAAAAAACAAATGATCACAGAACTTGCCCCTCGTAGCTTTAGCGAAGTGGGGTCCTCAAAAATCTCAACCGTACAAAATATTGAAGCTAAAACGACTAAAAAATTGAGATAACTTGACAAAGAAACAGGTCAGGGCAAAAGGTAAGCGTGGCAAAAAGTACTTTTACTCTTTGATAATTTTGAGGTAAAAAATGAGGCGTCTCCCACTTTGGCAAAATGCGTAATGGAATCAGGGTTAAACCCTTCGCCTCGACAGTATAATAGCACAGAAGAGCCAATGAGTCAAACCATCCTCAAAGATTTAAATTCAGAACAACGTGAGGCGGTTACCACAACCGAAGGGCCGCTTTTAATTATCGCCGGTGCCGGAACCGGTAAAACTGCAGTCATTGCCCGCCGCATCGCCTACATTATCGAAAAAAAGCTGGCCAAGCCTGCAGAAATTCTGGCTCTGACCTTCACCGATAAAGCCGCCGCCGAGATGGAAGAGAGAGTCGACATTTTAGTTCCCTATGGTTTTATCGATACTTGGATTTCTACCTTTCACGCTTTCGGCGACAGAATCCTGCGCGACAATGCCCTGGAAATTGGTTTGCCGCCGGACTTCAAAGTTCTTTCACGTCCGCAACAAGTATTATTTTTCCAGCAAAACCTTTTCAGAATCGAGCTGGATTACTGGCGGCCGCTGTCCAACCCCACCAAATTCATCGGAGCCATCCTTACTTTTTTCTCTCGCCTCAAAGACGAAAATCTCGGGCCGACTGAGTTCTCGCTATACGCTAAACGACTGAGTTCTCGCGCTCGCGACAAAGAATCAAAAATCGAAGCGAAGAAATATCAAGAACTGGCCACTGCATACGAGTCTTATGAAAAGTTTAAAACCGAAGCGGGATTCTTAGATTTTGGTGATCAAGTCGTTAAGACTATCGAACTTTTCCAAAAACGCCCCAAAATACTTAAAGATTACCAGCAAAAATTTAAATACATCTTGGTCGATGAATACCAGGACACCAACTACGCCCAAAATGAACTCGCTAACATTTTAGCAGCGAAACATCATAATCTGTGTGTTTGTGGAGACGATGACCAGTCTATTTATCGCTTCCGCGGCGCCGCCATCTCCAATATTTTGGAATTTAAGAAAAATTACCCCAAAGCTAAACAAGTAGTTCTAACCCAAAATTTCCGCTCAACCCAAGCGATACTGGACAGTGCCTACAGACTTATTCGTCATAACGACCCGGACAGACTCGAGGTTAAAAATAACATTGTCAAAAAACTCAAAAGTAGCGGGGGACAGGGCTTGCCGCCTCAAGAACTTTTTGCCGATACGATCTCTGAAGAAGCCGATTTGGTTAGCGCCGAAATCGAAAAGCTAATGTCAAAACGCGTTAGTCGTTCGTCGTTGAGCGTTAAGCATTACTCTTATCGCGATTTTGCCATTCTTGTTCGTGCCAACTCCCAAGCCGATCACTTCCTACGCGCTCTCAACATGAAAGGCATCCCCCATAAATTTGTCGGGTCGTCCGGCCTTTATCAGCAAGAGGAAATAAGCGTTTTAATTTCTTTCCTGATCGCCATTTCCAATTTCGAAGATAGTCTCAATCTCTACAACTTAATGACCTCCGACATTTACGAGATGCCGCCCACCGACGCCATCAAACTAACCTCTTTTGCCAAACGTAAGAACCGCCCGCTCTACTATGTGCTTAAAAACTTGGACTCATTAGAAAACAGCCGCAATACTAACGGATACAACGACCTGGAAATCTCCGAAGAGTCAAAGGCCATTGTCGCAAAACTGCTTTTAGATTTAGAAGAAGCGATCAAACTATCCCGACGCGAAAATGCGGGACGAGTACTTTATGATTTCCTCAAAAGGACCGATTACTTGTCAAAACTGGCTAGAATTGAAGGCATCGAAGGCCAGATTAAAATCCAGAATATCGCCAAGTTTTTTGACAAAATCAAAGAATTCGAAAGTTTAGCCCGCGTCGAAACGACTGTCCAATTTGTCGATTATTTGGAAGCGGTACGCGGTGCCGGCGATGATCCGGCAACAGTTGAGTTTGATCCGGACCTGGATGCAGTCAATGTTATGACCGTTCATGGTGCCAAAGGCTTAGAATTCCCGATTGTCTTTCTAGTTAATTTAGTTTCCGACCGCTTCCCAACCCGCCAACGAGGCGATGCCATCGAGGTCCCAGTTGACCTGATCAAAGAAACGTTGCCAACCGGCGATTGGCACCAAGAGGAAGAACGCCGACTCTTCTATGTCGGCGCAACCCGCGCCAAAGATCTTTTATATTTTTCCTGGTCTCGCGATGTCGGCGGCGCCAGAATTAAAAAAATCTCGCCGTTTGTTCTTGAAGCACTGGATAAAGCCAAATCCGATGCCGAGCGAATTATACTCTCACCGATTGAAAAAATCGAAAAATTCGCACCCACTCCGCCAAGAACTTCCCAAACGCTCCTTTTTGATGTTGACGTCTTAAAACTTACCCAAGGTTCAATCGATGATTACATCACTTGCGCCTACAAATATCGCTATATTCATATTCTCAAAATCCCTATCATGCGCCACCACGCCATTGTTTATGGAGCCGCCCTCCACACCGCAGTTGCCGAATTTTTGCGCGCCAAGAAAAGTGGCCACACCATGAAATTGCCACAACTTCTGGAAGTATTCGAAAACGCTTGGGATAGCGAGGGTTTCTTGACAGTCGAGCATGAGGAAAAAAGAAAAGCCCGAGGCAAACTGGCCCTGGAAACTTTTTGGAAGCGAGAGTTAAAAACTAAAGACGTCCCCAGCCTTATCGAGGCCGGATTCAAATTTTCTACGAAAGAAGTAACTGTCACCGGTCGCTATGACAGGGTAGATGTTAAACCCGGCTCCAAAGTTACCATCATAGACTACAAATCCTCTGAAAATGTCGATCAGGAAAAAGCCAACGCCCAGGCCAAAGAATCTATTCAGCTGGCCATTTACGCTCTTGCATATTTTAAAAATTATCGAATTCTGCCAGAGAAAATAGGCCTCTCATTTTTGGAAACCGGTATCGTTGGCTTTTATAGTCCGACGCAAAAAAACCTCGAAAAAACAGAAGAATTAATTCTGGAAACCGCCGACAAAATCCGCCGCGACATGCTCGCCAACAATTTCGTCGCCAACCCCAAATACTTCGGCCGCGAACCTGCATGCAATTATTGTGCTTACAATTCAATATGTCCTTTTAGTCTCGCAAAGGTTGCATGATTTGTTTATAATGAAATGGTGGCCGGTGAAAATCCAGAAGCTCAACACGTACCGATGTCAACGGAGCGAATTGAAGAACAAAGTGTATCTCCTCAACCAGAGTCATTAACTAGGCCGTCATTGCTTGCTAGATTAAAAAATCTTTTTAAAGGTTTAGTAGAAGATGTTGGAAGCGGCAGACCTCAAAAAGATTTGAACCCCTTTTCACGAACCTTGCCACCCCAAGAACCACCCTCGCCAAATGTCAGCGAACCCAGCAAGTCCTAAATGCTGGTTTTATTGTCAATATTTCTCATTGTAGTTTTTGTTCTGCTTCTTTTTGCCATCGTTATATTTTTCTTTCAGATAGTCGACGTTTTTCTAGATCTCCCCTATGTTGCCACCGATCGCCAAAAGATAGACACTATTATTAAACTTGCCAAAATTAAAAAAGGCGAAACTGTGATCGATTTAGGTTCCGGTGACGGGCGTCTTCTTTTTGCCGCAGCTCAAAGGGGTGCTCATGCCATTGGCTACGAAATAAATCCACTCTTAATAGTGTTGACGCACATTCATGCAAAACTTAAGGGCCTTGCGGGTCAAATTGAACTCAGGCGCCAAAACTTGTGGAAAGCAGACCTTGCTGCCGCCGACGTCATCTTCGTCTATGGCCGCCGCAAAAACATGCCCAAATTCGAGGAGTTTATTTATCGAAATGCCCAAAAGGGATCACGTGTAGTGGTCAACACCAACCCATTCCTCAACAAAGAGCCTCAAAAAGTGGCAAACGACCTTTTTCTCTATCAAGTCTAATTCATCTTCGCGTCGCCCTCAGAAGTATCCAGCGGATGCGGTCAGCCACATTTAAAATGTTGTAAATTTTTGGTTTTAAGACCAAATCATAAGTCCCAATGTACTCTACATGGACTGGCCCATAACCGGCTTTGAACCGATGAAATCCGTACCAGGGGTCAGACTCGCGAGCATCCGGCGCCAGCGCCCCCCACATATCGAATACACGAAGCCCCATTTTCTTACCTAAGCGAATCGCTTCCCAAGCAACCAAATTTGAGGCCATTATCTCTTTATGCTCGGCCGATGAACCGCCGTAAGGGTAGTAAAGTGTATCGCCGAAGTTAAAAAGCATCCAAGCCACAAGCGGTTGGCCCGCGTAGCGACCGATCAAAATCCGTGCCATTTTCGCCGGTTTCAAAATTTCCCAAAGAATCTGATGGTAGTGCGGCGTATGGCCAAAATATTTTTGGCGTTTCGTTGTCTCAAAATAAAGCTTTAAGTAAATCTCAAAATCGTGATCCTCTATTGAATCATAAACTTCAACTCCTTTTTTCTGGGCAATTCCAATGTTATAGCGAGTTTTTGGATGCATCGCAGCCAAAAGTTGCTCCTCGGATTTTGTCAAATCAATCAAAAAATTATATTTAGTGAATAATGATTTCTTAGAAGGAATCAACCCTAATTTCGTTAGTCGTTCAGCTTGTCCTGAGCTTGTCGAAGGATTAGTCGTTTGGCGATCGGTAATTACATTCGGTTCTATCTTGATAAACGCCGCATTCCTCTTCTGTCCAACATCGGAAAGTGCCTTAACCATCGTCTCATCCGGCATCGGCCCTTTCGGAAAGTAACCAATCGTTTGCGCAAGAAATGGGACCGTATGAAAAGTTAGCTGATAAGCACTCGTGAGTTTGTTGCCTTCAAAATGTCCAAGCCTTACTAAATCAAGCCCCGCTTTTTTCCTAAACTCCCCCCATTCCCACGATTGGATAATATGGCCGACAAGCCTGTTGTAGGTAGCTTTTTCGCTGTCTTTTATTTCCCTAACAATCATCTTTTTGATTTTACTCTATTCCGAGCGAAAGCGAGGAACAAGCTCTCTTATCCTTGGGATATTCTTAAACACGTTTTTTGTTTAAAAACCGCAAACTAAAAGTTGTCAGATTTGCGACCAGTAGAGCCGGCAAAAACACTTCAGCCAAATTCAATCTGGAAAGACCAATCGAAATTATGGCAACCGCCGGCCCGAATAAATATTTGTAATTGCCAACTGCTGGTGATGTAATAGGTTCCGATAGCATGACCAATGCAAAGAGTAAAAGAGATCCGTCAACAAGCGCCAAAACAGCAGCCTGTGGATCAAACAAAGTCAGATAATAGACAAGATAAACAAATAGAAAACTTATCGCCAACCACAGCCTTTTCATACGCCACAGAATTCTTAACATTGCTGGAACCAAAATAATAAGCGGTAACTTACCCCAAGCCACTGCCCACCAAGCAACCGGCGCGCCAAAAGCTAGAGTTACAGTCATGATACCAAAAGCCGCCGGATTAAAAATATGTTGCCTCAACCCCGCACCAATAAACTGTTTGGAGACAAAAGCTGCCAAAACTGCCAAAGCGATAATCCAAATGGGCTCCTTGGGATCAATAATTAAACCGATCAAAAGCCCAGTCACAAACGATGCTGAGGGCCAATAAAGTTTTTTTGATCGCACCCAAGTTATTCCGATGTCCAGCAGGGTCATCAAAAAAACAGAGATTAGGGGATAGAGAATAGAGTTTAGGGGTTGGGAGTGCCAAACAGCCAAAAGCCAAATTAAAAAAAGAGTAAATGCAACTTGGCTTTTAAATTCATTGAATACCGCCTTCAAGTCCACAAATTAATTGTAGCAAAATATCGATTGACAGTAAATTTTACATATGATATTATGACAATTAATATGATTTTTCCCAAAACTACGACTGTGCGCGAAATTCAACGTAATTACAAAAAGGTCTTTGAACAAGTCAAAAAGACCAAGGAACCCATTGTGGTTCTAAAAAATAATAAACCAGACGTAGCTGTAATTGATCTAGATACCTTGGAGCAGATGAATAAAAGATTGGAAGAGCTGGAAATGGCCGATGCTTTAAGATCTGTCGAACAAGGGTGGAAAGAATACAAGGCTGGTAAAACAGTAAGTGCTAAGTCGCTCGCTGATCTCCTCAAGTGAGAATATCCAAAATCCATTACACTCCAAGGTTTATTAAAGATTTCAAAAAGTTATCAAAAGACAAACAAAAGTTGGCAGCCAAGAGAGAAAATCTTTTTAGAAACGATCCTTTTACTGCAAGTCTAAAAACGCATAAATTGACAGGCAAACTGGAAGGCTTATGGGCTTTTTCTTTGACTTATCATGATCGTGTACTTTTTAAATTTATCAACAAAACGGAGGCAATCTTCTTCAAAATTGGTAGCCACGCAATTTATGATAGGTAAAGCAATTTTTACCCATCGGAACTCATAGGGTTTACCGCTAATAATCATACAGCCGAAATCAATTCTTGTGGTATATCTACCACAAATCTCGAAACCAAATTTGAACTTTTGGTCCCAAAGTAGAGCCGATTAGTAGCGTAGGTCAAATAAAGCTTTTTCTTTGCCCGCGTCATTCCCACATAAGCCAAGCGTCTTTCTTCCTCAAGTTGCTGTGCGTCAAGCATGCTTCGAGAATGGGGGAATAAGCCCTCTTCCATGCCAATAATAAAAACATTATCAAACTCCAAGCCTTTAGCAGCATGGGTAGTCATCAGTGTTACCGAATTGGGCGCCTCGCGCTCGTATGATTTCTCTGGTGCTACCTTGCCTTCCATTAAAGTCACGCTCTCCAAAAACGTTGCCAAATTCTCAAAGTCGGCAGCCACCGATTTCAGCTCCTTGACATTTTCTACACGCATCAAGCCTTGCTCTGTGCCGTCATCAATAAGAAGCAGATAATCCGTTGCAGAAAGTACTTTATCGATAAGAGTGATAGGGGGGATAAGGGGGGCATCCTTTAATTTTTTAACCATTTGCTCAAACTTCTCGTACCTTCTTTTGCCTAACTTCAGAACTCGATTTTTAGAGACCTTGTCCTTCGGGTTTGCAATCAAACGCAAATAGGCCATCACGTCCTTAATCTCCTTGCGGGCATAAAAGCTCACTCCGCCATACAATTTATAAGGGATATTGGAGTGCAAAAAAGCTTCCTCCACCGTTCTTGACTGGGCATTAGTTCTATACAAAACTGCAAAAGATGAAAGTGGGCGCGCGAGCGTTACTATCCGCTCGACAATAAAATTAGCCTCATCAATCTCGCTTGTCGCATTGTAAATACCGATCTTTTCGCCACCGCGATTTTTTGTCCAAAGCGAAAGAACAGGATGCGTTGTATTTTTGGCAATTACCTCATTGGCGGCTGAAAGAATCGTTTGAGTAGATCTGTAATTTTGCTCTAAGTTAAAAACCTTTGCATCACCAAAATCCCGCTCAAAATTCAAAATATTCCTAAAATCCGCACCCCTGAAAGAATATATAGCTTGCGAGGCGTCTCCAACTACGGTCAAGTTACCATGGATACTGGCAAGCATTTTTGTAAGAACATACTGGGCTGTATTCACATCTTGATACTCATCAACCAAAACATACTTAAATCTGCCCGCCCATTTATCTAAAACTCGTGGCTCTTTCCTAAACAATTCAACCGTGCGCATTAAAAGATCATCGAAGTCACAGGCATTTGCAGCTGAGAGTTCCTTTTGATATGCCTTATAAACGCGAGCCACAGTTTCCACAAAATGACCGCGGGCAAACTGTGAGTAGTCTGCAGGGAAAAGCAGCTCGCTTTTGGCCGAAGAAATTGCTCCAAGTATTGAACTCGGCCTGAAACTTTTAGTGGACAAGTTAAGATCGGCCATCACCCTTTTGACCAAAGCCAAACTGTCATCATCGTCGTAGATCAAATAGCCACTTGGTATTCCGATAAACTTGCCGTCAAGCCGCAACAACCTGGCACAAAAAGCATGAAAAGTCCCAACGAAAGGCATTGCCTCACCAAGTCTTGCTCCAACCAATCGATGAACTCGCTCCTTCATCTCATTGGCTGCTTTATTAGTAAACGTAGAGGCCAGTATTTGGCTTGGGTCGATACCCTTGGAAATTAAATAAGCCACCTTATACGTCAAAACTCGTGTCTTTCCACTGCCCGCCCCCGCCAGAATCAACACTGGCCCTTCTGTTTGTAAAACAGCTTTTTTCTGCGCAGGATCAAGGTCTTTAAGTAAATTCACGATCGTGTTTTAATTGAGATTAAGATATAATATCACGACCTTAATGCTTGAACTTTTGGACTTTTGGGCTGAGTGGTGCGGCCCTTGTAAATTTATGGAACCAATAATGGAGGAGCTGGGAAAAGAGCTCACCGGTAAAATCCAGATCGAAAAAATAAACGTCGACGAGCACCCAGACAAAGCTGCCAAATTTGGCGTCATGTCTATTCCCACTTATATCATCACTAAAGATGACCAAGAAGTTGAGCGAATCATCGGCGCCACTTCAAAAGACAACCTCCTCAAAGCCATCAATAAACATGAATGACCCACTGCCACTTGTAGTTGCCAATCTCAAGGCCAATAAAACTTGGCAAGAGATTGTCGGCTGGCTTGATTTAGTTGGCCCAAAAGCCCTAGATTTTCCCGGCACTATTGTCGTTTGCCCAAGCCTGCCGTTTATCGGCTCGGCCCATGCAAAAATTCAATCCGCCAACTGGCGGATTAAACTGGCAGTCCAAAATATTTCCCAATTCGACCAAGGTCCTTACACCGGCGAAGTTGCAGCGACTCAAGTCAAAAACCTTTGCGACTACGCCATTGTTGGCCATTCCGAAAGACGTCAGAATTTCACAGAATCCGATAACATTGTGGCCCAAAAATTCCAGAAGGCCAAAGAAGCCGGTCTCACTGCTATCTTTTGTGCTACAGGTCCAGGTATCGCGATCCCCGCTGGCGTTCGCGTTGTAGCTTACGAACCGATTTTTGCTATCGGCACTGGTAATACGGATACGCCAGAGAATGCCGCGTCTGTTGCCCAAAAGTTAAAGGCAAAAGGCGAGTTCATTGTCATATACGGCGGCTCGGTCACCGGCGAAAATGTTGCCAGCTTTTTAAAAAAGGGGACTGTCGACGGAGTTTTGGTCGGCACTGCCAGTCTTGATCCTGCCACCTTTATCGATATAATCGAATCTGCCACATATTAATGCAAGAGCAGCGACGGCTTATCAAAATTCTGGTTTTGACAATTATTTTTGCGGCCTTGCTATTTTTCATCGTCCGTCTCTTGAAAATCGAAAGACAGGTTATCTCAGGCCCTAAAACTGTCGTCGAGCTAATAACCGACACCGGCTTAAAATCAGCAAATGGCCGCATCAACATTCTTCTTCTTGGGACCGGCGGCGTTGGCCACGAAGGACCGGATCTTACAGACACTATGATTGTCGCTTCAATTGCCAAGGACGGCCGCGATACGGTTTTAATTTCTATCCCCAGAGACCTATGGGCGCCCACGCTTGATGGCAAAATCAACCACGCTTACGCATTTGGACAGGAAAAAGATGGTCAAGGTTTGAAGTTGGCAAAAGACACTTTGTCCACTCTATTTGACTTACCGATTCATTATGCCGCCCGTGTTGATTTTGATGGATTCACGAGCGCGGTCGACTTAATCGAAGGCCTCGACATCAATGTTGAAAACCCCTTCACCGATGAGCGGTATCCCATCGCCGGTCGCGAAGATGAGCTTTGCGGCCTAACTATCGAAACCCAGGAAATTGATGGGATCTCCCAAGAAGTGGCCAAAGATGCTACCGGCTCCGCGATTCCCTTAGCATCAATAACTGACGAAAACAACCCCTTTATTTGTCGCTATGAGACCATTACCTTTAAAGCTGGTCCCACAAATATGGATGGTACAACTGCTCTTCAATTCGTGCGCTCGCGTTATGGTACAAATGGCGAAGGTTCCGACTTTGCCCGCTCCGCTCGTCAGCAAAAGGTGGTTCTGGCCTTTCGCGAAAAAGTCTTCTCACTGGGCACCTTTTTTGATCCTCCAGTCATCATCGATTTAATCAAAACCTTCGATCAGTCAATCGACACTGATATTGACAACGATGAAATTCCCCATTTCGTCAAACTTTCCCAAAAGATTGATGTGCAAAAACTGCGCCGAGTAGTTCTCGACTCGGAAAGACCGGAAAGCGTGCTTGTTATTGGTGATCCCACAGCTCACGGCGGCCAGTTCGTACTGGTTCCCAAAGGCGGCAACTGGACCGACCTTGCCGAATATGTCCAGGGAGAGATTTTTAAATTAGAGGAAAAGTAAGCTACTCGCGATAGCTGGCGGCAAGCTTGAGCATTCCGAACACAAACAAAACTACTCCTACCACGAAAATTGCGTAAGTAATCTCAGTTGTGCCAGCGCCTGGCAGTGCTCCAGAAGTCCCGCCTTTGGAGGCACCGCTTGTAGCGGCCTGAGCAAAAACATTTGAAGCGAGAGTAAGAAAAGTTGCAACCGTTGTACCAAGTCCAATAACTTTTGGCAGTTTTGACATCATCTTTAAGGGTAATATGTTTTAGCTCCCTTTGTCAACGTTTAAGTAGTCGCTGTGGCCGCCGCTCTTGTCGGTTTAGTTTTTGAAGCTAACAACTTAGACAATCTGGATTTCAAACGCCCCGCGCGGTTGGCGTGAATCACATTTGTTTTTGCTGCGCGATCCAAAGCTGCAAACACTGCCGGTAATGCGCCAACAGAAGGCGCTCGTCTGAAGCCATACACCGCCTTTTTATAAGCAAGCTTGCGTCGCAAGTTTATAGCCTCTTTACGCTTGTCCTGCCGAACCTTTTTGATTGCTTGTTTTGTAACCGGCATAAATATAGAATTTCAAATAATTACCAATGATTACCAATGTCAAATTTCCAACTGAATTGAGTTCTTGCTTATTAGAAATTGGAAAGGTCTCGTTCGCTTTCGCGAATTAGAAATTCTTTAGGGATTCTATCATAATGTTTACCCTTTTCAAAAATGGCGCCGGTATTTTCAAGAAAAGACAGGCAGATATTCTCTCCGCAGCTTTTGTCATTGCCTTTTCTGTTGCTGCTTCCAGAATCTTAGGCCTAATTCGCTACAGGTTACTGGCCGCCAGATTCGGCGACGATATTCAACTCCTCGACAGCTTCATTGCTGCATCGGTGCTGCCAGACGCCATCTTTGAAGTTTTTATTTTTGGTACGATTGCCCTAGCCTTTATTCCCGTATTTTCTCAATATTTATCCCGCGAAAAACTTGAGCGAGCCTGGGAACTCTCTTCAAAGATGATTACCATTGGCCTTTTAGTCTTTGTTATCGCGACCACCTTAATCATTACGCTGGCCGATTTTATTGCCCCCATCATTGCCCCCGGTTTAGTTGCCAAGGATCCCACCGCCGCTTTCCAGATCGCCAGACTGCTGCGGATTATGATCTTCGCCCAGCTATTTTTCGTCATCTCAATTTTCTTAACCGGTATCCTGCAATCATTTCAAAGATTCCTTGTACCCGCTATTGCCTCCATTTTCTATAACATCGGCATCATCATCTCCATAATTTTTCTTACTCCAGTTTTGGGAATCTATGCACCGGCGCTGGGCATGATCTTAGGGGCGCTTCTACACTTAATTATCCAACTGCCGCTGGCTCTCTCTTTAGGCTTCAAATTTAACCTCAAGTTTGACTGGCGAGACCGCGATGTCCGCGAAACTTTTTCCCTTATGTGGCCCAGGTCTGTTTCACTCGGCCTGATGCGGCTTTCAGACATCATCAATATCGCCCTCGCCAGTATCGCTACTGTCGGTTCAATTGTCGCCTTCAACTTTGCCCAAGTTTTGCAGTTTGTGCCGATTTCTCTTTTCGCCGGCAGTCTGGCTCAAGCCGCGCTACCGTCACTTTCGATTGAATTCAATGCCAAAAGGTATGAGCAGTTCAAAACGCTATTCATCCAGTCCTTGCACCAAATTCTATTTTTGATTCTGCCCGCCGCCGCCATTTTGGCAATCTTGCGTATTCCTGCAGTCCGCCTCGTCTTCGGAGCTCGTGAGTTTCCCTGGGAAATTACGGTTTTAACTGGCAGAACCTTAATCGCCTTTTCAATAGGTATTGCCGCCCAAGCAGTTATTTTGCTTTTAACCAGAAGCTTTTATGCCATCCGCGACAGTTTTACACCGGTTAAAGTTACCATCATCACAACTAGCCTTAACGTGACCATGAGCGTCGTTTTTGTTTTGGTTCTCAAACTTTCCATAATTTGGCTGGCAATTGCTTATTCAACAGCCAACATCACTGCTGCACTTCTTTTGCTTTTCATACTTGATAGAAAGGTTAATTTCGACAAACGCCAGCTCCTGCTGCCAGTTGTCAAAATGCTTTTAATCAGTGCTGCGACAGCCGTCGCTCTCTATATACCTATGAAGCTTCTGGATCAATTGGTCTTTGACACCACTCGAACCATTGGCTTGATACTATTGACCACAGTCGCGGGAACAGTCGGTATGAGTGTCTACATTTTTCTTTCTTGGCTTCTAGGAGTTCGCGAAGTTTATATTTTTTATGGTCTTGCCAAACGTATAGCCAAACTACCCGCTAAACTCACTAGTCCGGCCCCAACTTCTATCGATGCCCAACAACCAAATCCGTAATTTTGCAATGTGCGGCCATATTGATCATGGGAAATCCACCCTTGCCGATCGCATCATGGAGCTTTGCGGTGCAGTTGAAAAACAGCACGCGCCTCAACTACTAGACAGTCTTGAACTTGAACGCGAACACGGCATCACCATCAAACTCAAAGCCATAAGGCTGGTATACAGTTCACCCTTCGGCAAACTCAGGGTGATGCCGAGCGAAGTCGAAGCATCACAGTTCACAGTTTACGGTAAGAAAAATGCAGCTAACCGTCAACCAGTTGAGACTTTCATTCTCAACTTGATCGATACTCCCGGCCACGTTGACTTTTCCTATGAAGTTTCCAGATCCCTTGCCTCAGTCGAAGGCGCAGTTCTCATCGTCGATGCCACCCAAGGAGTCCAGGCGCAAACGCTTGCCAATTTCAATCTTGCCCTTGAAGCTGGTTTAACAATCATCCCAGTCATCAACAAAATTGATCTACCCCAAGCCGATATCGAAAAAACCGCCAGCGAGATCAAACAGCTTGGATTCACAGATGCCGAAATCCTCAAAGTCTCCGCCAAGACTGGCGAAAACGTCGAAGCAGTAATTGTTGCCATTGTCGATCGCATTTCAGAACCAAAAGCAAAAAGCGAAAGGGGGGCGGCGTTGATCTTCGACTCATCTCTTGATCCATACAAAGGAGTAGTGGCTACCATCCGTTTATTTGGCGCCAGAATCAAAGTCGGCCAAGAAATCTCAACCGTAGCAACCGGCGCCCGCGCCGAAGTCTTGCAGATCGGTTATCTGACGCCAAGACCAAAATATGTCGATGAGATCTCATCCGGCGAGGTCGGTTTTATAGTCACGAACCTTAAGGATATATCAAAAGTCAAAGTCGGTGATACTATCACAGATCCCAAAAACCCGGCAATTGCCCTTGCTGGTTATCAAGAGGCCAAACCAGTTGTTTTCTTGTCCTTCTACCCGCCAGACACCAAGGATTTACCAAAGCTCAAAGATGCCCTCGAGAAACTTAAACTCAATGACTCATCACTAAGCTTTACAATCGAAACTTCAACAAGCCTTGGCCAAGGTTTCAGGCTGGGATTTTTAGGGCTCTTGCACGCCCAAATTACCCAGGAGAGGCTGGAGCGAGAATACGATGTGGACATCATTGCCACTTCGCCCTCTGTCAATTTTATGGTAGATGGAAAACTCATCAATAAACCCCGGGAGTTTGATTCGGCTGCCAAGGACGTTAAAGAGCCCTACGCAAAAGTCACGATCTTCGCACCGGAAAAGTATTATGGACCCATCTCAAACCTAATTCATGACAAAAGGGGAGAAGTAACGAACATTGAAAACTTTGGAAAATTGCAAAAAATCGAATCCAGCATTCCACTACTCGAGCTTCTTATTGGTTTTTACGATCAACTCAAAAGCGCAACCTCCGGTTACGGCTCACTCGATTTTGAAGTCACAGACTATAAAAATGCTGATTTGGTCAAACTCGATATTTTTGTCAACCACCAACCAGTTGAAGGACTCGCCCAAATAGTACCTAAAGTTAAAGCCGAAACCATCGGTAGAAAACTGGCTGAAAAACTCAAAGATGCTATTCCTCGTCAGCAAATTGCAATTCCTATTCAAGCGGCAATTGGAGGAAAGATAATCGCCCGCGAAACCATCGCCAGCTTCAGAAAAGACGTCACTCAAAAACTCTACGGCGGCGACGTCACCCGCAAAATGAAGCTACTTGAGAAACAAAAGAAGGGCAAAAAACGCATGCGCAGGTTTGGCCAAGTAGATATCCCCCAAGACGCCTTCCTTGCAGTCTTAAAAATTTAATTTGCACCTTCAGCGGTAAATACCTATAATATCATCATGTTGGAGAGGGCCTCTCTAAAAAATATAGGCAGGGAATTTGGCCGCCAGTCAACCCTTGACCAGAGGGAGAAAGCAGTAGCCTTAGCCCAGATGCATCTTTTTGGTGATAGCCAAGACATTTTTTTGAATAGTTCCGAATTTTGGGCGGCAATGGCCAGAGACTTTCCTGATTACATCCCCCAAAATGCCTCACAGGTTTACACGTTCCGCGTTCCATATATTATTCGTTTGAATAATTTTTGGAATTTAATGAGAATTGCCATATTCTTTAAGGTCATGGACGATGGCCAAAAGGAACTTCCGGAAATTCAACAGTCAGCGTCTCTTGCCCAATTAAGGTCTGAACTTACTCTTGGCTATAGTTCCTAGAAACTAATCCAGCGGTCTTGACCTTTCGACTCGTTATCACTCGTTCAGGGTCTGTGCCCTGAACCGAACTTTGTTCTGGTTCAGGGCTTGACAACTATTAGCACTCGGTGTATATTGTCTGCTAACCGAGGCGAGTTGCCCCAAACTGCTC